>JBKCUI010000381.1:0-15606 GCA_046318495.1 Pirellula sp.
CCTGCGTAGAATCTCTCGTGGTGGCGTAACGCGACTTAACGCGAAACGCGGCGGCGGAGACGCAACCAAGAACCGGCGCCGAGTGCCACACCGACCAGCGCCAGCGAAGTCGGCTCAGGAACCGAGCTGAATGCTGTCAGCGAGAAGTTGTCGATGGCCAAACCGGCGTCATTGCCTCCATCGTTTGCATCTTGCCAGCGAAAGTAGAGGACGTCGCCAGGGTTGAAAAGCAGTGCGGAACCCTTAAATGTATTGATCGTGGCACTGCGGCTGACTTGATTCAAAGGATCGTTCCCGTTGAGCGGGCCGTTGGAGGCGACAGGATCCGGCCCAACCAAGTTGAGCGCGGTGATCGATTCAAAACTGGCTGCCGTCAAGTAGTTTGCACCGGTGGCCATGGTAGAATCGCCTAGCCCGAATGTCATCGTGTTCACAGCCGTCGTCGAGCTGCGCCAGTTCTCTTGCGTGAACTGGATGGTGAGCGAATCGATCACTACGCCGGTGTTGTTTCGAAGGACGAAGCCGACGCCCATTGCGTTCGCTCCAGACGCCAACATGCCGAGGGCGCGGTCACTATTTCCGGTTGTGCCATAGTTAAAGATACTACCAGTGCTGCTCGAACCATCGTTGGCAACGAAGTTCGTCGCAGTCGTGCCTGTGCCCGCGACCTTTGCACCGTCCCACTCACCAGTCAAGTTGGGGATGGCGGCGATAGTTCCGATGGTCGCGGAGAAAACACCATTGACGTTAGCTGTCCCAAGGCCGTCGAAGTTCTGGCTGTAGGTTCCCAGTGTGTTGAGGACGATTTCCCCGCGAGCGATGGTGGGGAAAGCGATCAAGCCCATGGCGAGCAGCGTGGTTGCGAGCAAACGTTTCATGATGCGAATTCAGGGCGGAGCGAGGGTACGTTGCGACGATATCTTTGGACGCTGGGCAATAATGTAAAAACGCGTGGAAGCGATTCCAAGCGTTAAATTCGGCAAAGCTGGCAAAATCGGAATTCTTAACAAATCGCTTTGCTTTTGAGGAGGTTATCGAAACTGCAAGCTCTGTTTGCGCATCGGGAGGGAGGCTAGCTCGTTGGGAGCTGTTGCGGGCGGAAGTTTTTGCTTTGCGAGAAGAAGGTCCGCGGGTTGTCGTAGACGATGCGGCGGATGAGTTCGCGGCTGTGGCCCCGCCGTTTGAGTTCCATGATCAAGTCGGGGATGGCGGTCGGTTTGCTGGGTCCCCAGTCGCCGGCGGAGTTGGCCATGAGTCGTTCTGGGCCGAAGCGTTCGATCATGTCGGCGGCGCGCTGCGGGGTGCATTTGGTGACCGGGTAGAGGGTCATGCCGGCCCAGAAGCCCGCGTCGAGGACCGCGCCGATGGTGTGTTCTTCGACGTGGTCGACCAGGACGCGCGAGCGTTCGATGCGGGAGTCCTGCATCAGCATGTCGAGGATCATGCGCGTCCCTTGGTACTTGTCTTCCAAGTGGGGCGTATGGATGAGGATCTGCTGTTCGTACTGGACGGCCAGATCAACGTGTTCGAGGAAGATGGTGGCTTCGTTTTTGGTGTTCTTATTGAGGCCGATTTCGCCGATGCCAAGCACGTTGCTCTCCGAGAGGAACTCGGGGATCATGGCGATGACTTCGCGCGAGAGGGAGACGTTCTCGGCTTCTTTGGCGTTGATGCACAGCCAGGTGTAGTGCTGGATGCCAAACTGGGCGGCCCGTTTGGGTTCGAACTGCGTGAGCTGTCGGAAGTAATCGCGAAAGCTCTCGACGCTGCCGCGATCGAAGCCTGCCCAGAAGGCGGGTTCGCTCATGGCGACGCAGCCCATGCGGGCCAATGTCTCGTAGTCATCGGTGGTACGAGACACCATGTGGATATGCGGATCAATGTAGTCCATATGCGTTGCGCCAATCGGGATCGTAGGGGCGGCTCATCAGCAGTTGCACGCGCTTGGCCTTGTCGGGCTGATCGTCGCGGAGGATGGCGAGCCCTTGCTCGAGAAGTTTGGAGGGGGGGAGGCCGTCGACGTTGCCCGAGGCGCGCTCGAGCCGATCGAGGGTGGCGGCCAGATCGAGGATCTTGGAGCGGGCGAGCAAGAACTCTTCGGCCAGGATTTGCTCCGCCGTGCGCGGAGGAACCTTGGACGCGTTGGCTTGGCGATCAGTACTCATGGCTGGTGGGTCCCGAAGTGCTTTCGGGCTCTGCTTGAGCGGCGCTGGCGACGTTGGGTTTTGCGGTCTGTCGGATCTTGCGCGAGCTGACTTCTTCTGCGAGCAACTGGAAGACTTCATCGACCGGTTTGGTTCCCAGTTCGCCATCGATGCGATCGCGCAAGGCGATGGTTTGGGTTTCGGCTTCGCGCGGTCCGATGACCGCCATGTACGGGATCAATTCTAATTGCGCGTCGCGGATCTTGGCTTGAACTTTTGCCCCGCGCAAATCGGTGGTGACGCGAAAACCGGCATCGGTGAAGCGGCGTTCGAGATCCAGAGCGTAGTCGTTCGACTTTTCGCTCAGCGGGCAGATGCGGATTTGCTCGGGAGCCAACCACATCGGGAACGCCCCTGCAAAGTGTTCGGTGAGCATGCCGACGAAGCGTTCCATGGAGCCGAATGGAGCGCGGTGGATCATGACCGGTCGGTGCGATTTGTTGTCGGCGCCGGTGTATTCCAATTGGAAACGCTCGGGCAAGTTGTAATCGAGCTGGACGGTGCCCAACTGCCATTGGCGACCGATGCAATCGCGGACCATGAAGTCCGCCTTGGGGCCGTAGAAGGCGGCTTCGCCTTCGGCGGTGGTGAATGGCAGTCCCGATTCTTCGAGGACTTTGCGGAGGGCGGCTTCGGCCTTTTGCCAGTTCTCTTCGCTGCCGACGTACTTGTCGCTCTTGGGATCGCGGACCGATAGCTGGACGCGATAGTCTTCGAGGCCGACCGATTCGAGCACGAAGCGGGTCAAGTCGATGGTGTTGCGAAACTCCTGTTCGACTTGGTCGGCGGTGCAGAAGATGTGGGCATCGTCTTGGGTCAAGCCGCGTACGCGGAGCATGCCGTTGAGTTCGCCGGTTTGTTCGTAGCGGTACACGGTGCCGAACTCGAACAATCGCAGAGGGAGATTGCGATAAGAGCGGGGCTGGGCTTTGAAGATCTGCGCATGGTGCGGGCAGTTCATGGGCTTGACCAAGAACCGTTCGTGCTGGCGTTGCCATTGATCCAGCGCAGTGATCTTGTCGGCGGTGGTGGTGGCTTGTTGGTAGGCCGAGCATTCGAAGCCGAGGATTTCGGCGGCTTGCAAGAACATCGTCTCGCTGGCGGCGGAGAAGCTCGGGTCTTCTTTGAGGCGTCGGATCCACGCATCGACCAGGGCGCCAGCGTCGTGGACGAATAAGGGCGGGAACTGGCTATCACGGTAATAGGGGAAGTGGCCGCTGGTCTCGTAGAGTTCGACGCGGCCGAGGTGGGGGCTGTAGACCGGCTCGTATCCGCGACGGAGCATTTCACGGCGGAGGAAGTCTTCCAGCAGCGCGCGGATGCGAGCGCCTTTGGGCATCCACAAGCACATGCCTTGGCCGACGTCCGGGGTGATTTGAAAGAGCCCGAGTTTCTTGCCGATGACGCGGTGGTCCCGTTTGCGAGCCTCTTCGAGTTGATCGAGGTAGGTCTGCATGTCTTTCGGGTTGAACCAAGCGGTGCCGTAGAGACGTTGCAGTTGGGGGCCTTCGACGTTGCCCTTCCAGTGGGAGCCTGCAACGCTCATGAGTTTGAAGGCTTTGATGCGGCCGGCATCGGGAATGTGGGGGCCGCGGCACAAGTCGACAAACTCCCCTTGGCGGTAGAAGCCCAAGGCGTCGTGGGAGGCCAGTCCGGTTTCGATGTGTTCGACCTTGAGGTCTTGCTTCATGTCGCGGCACAGCGCGGTGGCTTCGCTGCGATTGAGCGAGAACTGTTCGAAGGGTTCCGCCTTTTCGACGATGGCGGCCATTTCCTTTTCGATCTTTTCGAAATCGTCTTCGCTGAGTTTGTGGGGCAGTTGGAAGTCGTAGTAGAAGCCGTTGGTGATGGTCGGACCGAAGGCCAGCGAAACGTCCGGAAAGACGCGCATGACGGCGCGGGCCATGACGTGGGCGCAGGAGTGGCGGAGGACGTCGAGGGCTTCTGGGTCGCGGTCGGTCAGCAGCCGCAGCGGAATCGGGCCGTCGCCCGCAAAGGGCTTGAGACTGCGGTTGGCATCGATGACCGTATCCCCGACTTTCGCGGCGATGACTGCTTTGGCCAATCGGGAGCCGATCGCGTTGGCGACCGTGAGGGGGGTAGCATCGTCCGGATGCGAGACAACGGTGCCATCGGGCAGAAGAATTTCAAGCATTTCCATCAGCTTCCTGGGAGGGAGAAATCGTCACCACAAACGACGCATTTCTTACTGGCTTCATGGTCGCTTGGTTTTGGGCTCTTGGCAAGTAGGGGCGGCGCGGCGGGGGGCGTCGTTCGGGTATGCCGCGGGAGAGGCTGGATGCGTCATTTTTGCAACTGAACCGATCGGGAGAGTTGTGCTACACTGCCCTCGATTTCAACGCGGAATCGTTGAATGCTTTTCCTCGTCATCCATTGGATTTGATGCGCTTATGACCATTTTGGTATTTGGACACCGCAACCCGGACACGGACGCGATTTGTTCTGCGTTGGCGTATGCGGATCTGTTGCAGCAGACCACCCGTCCGGACGCGATCGCAGCCTGCTGTGGAACGCCGAACAAACGGACCGAGTACGTTCTGAAATGCGCCAAGCTTTCTCCGCCTCGCATCGTTATGGACGTCCGGCCGGAGTTGGCCGATGTATGCCACCGCGATCCGATCACCGCATCTCCAGGCGAAGTCTTTTACGAAGTCTATCAACGGATGAAGGACCACGACGTGCGGGCCATCCCGATCGTGGACAAGGATCGCAAGGTGGTCGGCGTGCTCACGCTGCTGCAATTGATGGATCTGATCTTTCGCGATGACGCCGACCCGCTCAAAACGCGTACGGTGAGCACGAGCTTGGAAAAGATCTCCGACATCCTGGGTGGACGGTTTCAACATTCCATCGACCCGACGCGATTGGATGAGTTGTTGGTGATGGTGGGTGCGATGAGCGCCGGGGGATTCACCGAGCGGATGCAGCGCTTCCCCGCTTCGAGATTGATCGTCGTGTGCGGCGATCGTCCGACGATCCAGTTGCCAGCCATCGAGCATGGGGTGCGGGCGCTGGTGGTCACCGGCGGCTATGAATTGTCGAGCGGTCTGGTCGAGCTGGCCAAATCGCGCGGCGTGGCGGTCATTCAGAGCCCGCATGACACGGCCACGACCACGATGCGGATCAAGTCTTCGCAGTTCATCGATTCGGCCGTGGATATGGAGTTCGTAGCGCTCAATGGCAAGCAACCTGTTGAGGAAGCTCGCGCAAAACTCGAGAAGGTCGCCGAACCGATCTTTCCCGTGGTCAACGACGCGAACGTCTTGATCGGGGTGTTGACCAAATCGGATTTGATCAACCCTCCGAAGCCGAAACTGATCTTGGTCGACCACAACGAGCTCTCGCAAGCCGTGAAGGGGGCCGAGGACGCTGAAATTTTGGAAGTGCTCGATCACCATCGCATCGGAGGTGGTTTGAAATCGACGCAGCCGATCCGCTTTGTGAACGAGCCGGTCGGGTCGACGTGCACGTTGGTGGCCAAGCAATTTCGGGCGGCGGGGCTGACGCCGCGTTCCGGGATCGCACTGTGCATGGCATCGGGGATCATTTCCGATACGTTGTTCTTGCGTTCGCCGACGACGACCGATGTCGATCGCGAGATACTCGAGTGGCTAGCAGGGATTTGCGAAGTCGATCTCGAGCAGTATGCCAAAGAGTTCTTTGAGATCGGCTCCGCGCTGCGCAACTGCACGCCCGCCGAGATCGTTCGCGAGGATTGCAAAGAGTTCACCGAGAACAACATTCGCTTTTCGATTTCGCAGATCGAAGAGACCGGATTCGATCTGTTTTGGGATCGCAAGGAAGAGCTGCGCACGGCACTGGAAGAGCTCGCGGCCAAGAACCGACTTCATTTCTCGGCGCTGCTGGTCACCGATGTGGTCCGCAACGGTTCGTTGCTGTTGCTCTCGCACGAGTCGGAGGCATGGGATGAGATCAATTATCCCTACCTCGATCGCGGGCTGTATGAGTTGCCCGATGTGGTGAGTCGCAAGAAGCAACTGCTGCCGCTGATCGCGCAGTTGATCGGAACGGCGGATCGCAAGTAGCGTTAGCCGTTTCGAGTTGATTCATCGGAGCGAGAGCCTTCCGATGGCAATGCGGGCGATGCGGCGTCGGTGGCTGCGTTCTCCCCATCGGTTGGGGATTCTCCATCGGTATCCTTGGCGGCGTCGGCTTTGGCTTTCCACGAAGGTTTTCGGCGGCGGGCTCGCGGGTGGTGGGCGGCTCGCAGTTCGGCGTGGTTTTCTTCTTCTAGGCGGGCGGACAGAGGTTCGGCGGGCTCTTGGACGAGGACCGCTTCGAGTTTCTGCTTGTTGATGCGGAGCAGTTCGTCGATTTCGAATTCGACTTCTTGGCCGATGCGCAAGCGTTTCGGATTGATGTTCTTGAGTGTGGAGAAGTGAAAGAACACGTCGTCCCGAAAATGTTCGGTGCGGATGAAGCCGAACTTGCGGTCCGCGATGACGTTGATGATTTGGCCGATGCGCATGGGAGTGGTTCGAAGGGGCTTCGCGATGGAGACTTATTCAGGATAGTTGCGAATGCGTCCAACGCTGCTTTGGAAAATGCGTTTGCGGCGTTCTTTCGAAGTGGGTTGTCCGGAAATTTCTCGGAGGTCGACCAAATTGGCTTGGCAATAGCGGCATCCGAGCACTTCGAGGTGGAATCGGACGTAGTCGGCGGCTTCGTCGACCATGGCGCCGAGCAAGTAGCTGCCGAGTTCTTCGCGCGAGATGCAGCTCAAGCGATGGCGGCGCCAGATATCTCCGACGGAATGGACACCGCTGTCGCGACGGGAGATCAATTCGGCCAACCGCTCGCGGAGCGAAACGTCGGTGCGGAAGGCCTGTTCGAGTTCGGCCATCTTCTCGCTGGGGAGCGATTCATCGAGGTAGGCGAGCAAGATGGGATCGCTGATCATGAATGGGTTCCGGGCCGCAGGGTGCCGACGGCTAAGGTGACGTTCTGACCGCCGAAGCCGAAGCTGTTGTTGAGCGCGACCTTGATTTTAGACGGGCGAGCGACGTTGGGGACATAGTCCAGATCGCAATCCGGGTCCGGGGTTTCTTGATTGATGGTCGGGGGGAGCAGTCCATCGCGGATGGCGAGCAAGCAGACGATCATCTCGGTGGCGCCGGCGGCGGCGATCAAGTGCCCCATCATGCTCTTGGTGCTCGAGACCGGGGTGAGTTTGGCGCGGTCGCCGAAGACCCCTTTGCAGGCCAGCGTCTCGGTGCGGTCGTTGACGGCGGTGCTGGTGCCGTGGGCGTTGACGTAACCGATTTCGTCGAGGTTCAGGCGAGCGTCGGCGATGGCTTGTTTCATGCAGCCGATGGCACCGCGGCCTTCGGGGTGGATGTCGGTGATGCGGTAGGCATCCGCAGTGCTGCCGTAGCCGAGGACTTCGCCAAAGATCTCCGCGCCGCGGCGTCGGGCGTGTTCGTATTCTTCGAGGATGACGATGGCGGCGCCTTCGCCGAGTACGAAGCCATCGCGATCTTTATCGAAGGGGCGCGAGGCTCGGGCGGGATCGTGGTTGCGTTCGGACAGGGTGGTCAGCAGGCTGAATCCGGTGAGTCCGAACGGATGGATCATGCTGTGGCAGCCACCTGCGATCATGGCATCGGCATCCCCGGCGCGGATCATTTCGGTGGCTTCACCGACGGCTTGGCTGCTAGCGGCGCAGGCGGTCAAGCAATTGGAGTTGGGGCCTTGGGCGTCGAACAGCGCAGCCAAGTGGGCGGCGGGCATGTTGGGTTCTTGTTCCATCTCGGCCCGAGTGTCCATGATTTCGAAGCCTCGTCCAAGGAACTTGGCCAAATCAAAGTTCGGTGGCGAGACGCCAGCCGAAACCATGTTGGTGAAGCTATCGAAGTTTTGGTTCCCTTCGCCGGCACCCAAATAGACGCCGATGCGGGTGGGATCGATGCGATCGAGGATGCCCGATTGGGCGACGGCTTGTTTGGCGGCGCCGACGGCGAATCGGGTGTGCCGGCCGCGCTGTTGCCAGTAAGCGGGATCTTCTCCGACTTGGGATACGTCCCAGTTTTTGACTTCGGCGGCGATGGTGGTGGGATAGCCGGTGGCATCAAAGACCGTGATGGGGCCGACTCCGCTTTGGCTAGCGCTGAGGGCTTTCCACATCGTGGACACATCGTGCCCGAGCGGATTGATGACTCCCATGCCAGTGACGACAACGCGACGGCGCATCAAATGCATCCCATTGGAAAAGGAAAAAGGAAACTCGAAGGAGGAACTGCGATCGGTGCTTGACGATTGGGGCGCGACGCATCGCACGCAGGGCTGTCAAGCAACGGTCCGGATCGAGGTTGCACCCACTCTGTTGTAGCCGACAACCGGGTGGGTTGCCAACGCCGAACCGCGATGCTGAGAGCAAATCCGGCTCTCAGCCAATCGGGGGCGAGAAGCGGTGCATTACGTGGGGCGTTTGAACGCGGCAGCGGCGGCCCGAAATCGTTCCGCGGCTTGTTGTTCGGCCTCGAGCATGTGCGGTGGAGGCTGCAGCCGGTTGCCTTGGGCATCGACGGCAACCTCGAACATTTTCATGATGCGAAGCGTTCGCAGCAGGTCTTCCGGCGGGAAGAGAGCGGTTTCGCCAAAGCGTTCATCGAGGAACGCGAACCACAATTCGAGTTCGGCGACGAGTTCGCCTTCGACTTCGATGGTGCCCGCGACGACGGCGCCGCTGGGTTGTTTGTCTTGGACGATTGCGGTCAGACGCAATAGGTCACCAGGGACGACCAAGCGATGGAAGACCGCTTTGGAGACTTTGGCCAGGACGGTTTTCCGCGTGAAGCCCTCGGCTTCGGAGACGAGCAATCCTCCGGTCTGCGCCATTCCCTCGATCATGAGGGAATGGGGGTAGTGAGGATGTCCCGGCAGATAGTCATCGATGGCTTCTTCGCCGAAGCAAATCGCTTTGATGGTCACGGCCCGTTGATCGCGAACGAACTCGAGAAACCGATCGATCCAGAACCAGCGCACGTCGACCGCCTAAATTCTTCGAGTGGGAATTACGAAAGCTTCGACTGGACGTAACGGCACAGATCGCTAACGGTCAGCAGATCGCCGAAGTCCTGAACGCGCGGGTTGGCTTCGAACTTGGTCAAGTCCGCCCAAGGCATCCGCTTCTTGAGTTCTGCCAGCCCGTTGGCGTTGACCTTGCCGTCCTGAACGAAGTTGCTTTCGGTCAAGATGTCCTTGGGGAACAAGTCTTCGGTTTGGATCTTGATGCCAAAGGCCTTCTCGAGCTTGAAGACGATGTCTAGAAAATCGATCGATTCCGCGCCCAAGTCACCGACCATGGTGGCTTGCGGAGTGACCTCGTCATCATCGACACCCAAGGCATCGACGAGCGCGGATTGGACCTTGGAAAATACCTCATCATTTACTGACATATCGTCGTTCCTCGAACAAAAACGAAGCTTCGTTTCCTGTGCTGAAGTTTCAAAATCCGCGGGTTGCCCCGGTCGGGGCATCTTAAATAACCTTTTCCATCATATTTTACCAGACCCGATTCCGTTTTTTCGGCACCGGGTTTCTGGCACCGGGCGAATCGCGGTATTACTTGGCCCGGCGGTAGGTTACCACCATCATCGACTGCTCGGCGGCCCCTTCGGATTTCAAAAACATTTCAAAGGTATGTTCGTCGGCGGATTTCCAAGTGGTGACGCTGCGCCAGGTGGCGGGCTTGCCATCCGGGCCGGGGGCTTGGCTGATCATTTCCAGAATTTTTCCGGTGGCGTCGTAGTTTCCTTCGAAGATCATCGGGGCGGGGGTGAAGGAATCGACCCAAACGCTGACGTACTTTTTCTTGGCTGGATCGTATCCGTCGAGCCCCTTGCCTTGGAACGGCATTCCGCCGAAATCGGTTTTGAAGTCGCACACCAGCCACAGGCCGCCGCATTCAAGTTTGTTGACCGAGATGCCTTTGCCTTCGGAACCGTCGGACGACTTGAGGATGAAATTCCAGGTGCCTTCGGTTTCCTTGAGCTTGGCATGCTCGGGGGCCGGTCCGGGGACTTGCGCCAGGGCGACCGGTCCGGAAAGCCAAGCCAAGCTGGCGACACAAGCGAGAAAGAAGAGTTTGGTTGCGTTCATCGTGGGGTGCTCACAGGGCCAGAGATAGGGAAACAAAGTGCGGGGACGTACCGCGTAACGAAGTCCGAGCGATGCGAATCGACGCGGAGTCTCATTCTACACGCTTTGAGAGTTTGAGCCGGATCTTGGAGAATTAAGGCTTGGCGTTGCCTGCTTCGCTGTCTTTGGCGGGGCTTTCGCTTGGCAGTTGGAGCCATGCGTTCCAGCGTTGGGACTGGGCGTCGGTGGGGGAATCGACGCGGGAGAGCGTTTTGGGTTCGGGGCTGGCCGGTTCCAGGACCACGGGGATTTCGAGCAGTTTGCCTCGTCGCGCGATGGTGGCCAGGACGCGATCGCCGACATGGTACATCGCCAGCCGCTCGGACCATTGCTCTGGGGTGACGCGGAATCCGCCCCAGCCGATGAGTTCATCGCCGACTTGCAACCCCGCAGCGCTGGCGGCGGCTCCGCGGGCCAGTTTATCGATCATGGCTTTGCCGGCGGTATTGACCAAATCGATGCCGACGACGGCTGGCGTGGCGACCGGCGCACCGTCGGACCCGTTGCCGCCATTGTCTTTGGATTTCCATTGCAGTCCGTAGCAGTCCAGGAATTCTGCGTAATCGAGTTCGCTGGTGGTGGCCAATTGCTGCGTCAACCACGGACCGATCGGAGTGCCGGCGACTTCGGAGGCGATGTTGGCAAAGTCTTGGTTGTCGTAGCCGGTGGCGCGATGGCGTTGCCAAAGCAGACGCATGCAATCGTCGAGCGATTTTTGGTTGTTGGTGGCAACGCGGATCTTGGCATCGAGCAGCATGCCGATGATGGCTCCTTTGACGTAGTAGCTGACGCGGCTGTTGGATGCGTTTTCATCGGGCCGATAGAACTTGATCCACGTATCGAAGCTGCTGTCTTGCAAGCTCTGGACGTTGCGCCCGGGGGTGGCTTGGTAGCTTTGCAGTTGTTTGCTGAGGCGTTCGAGGTATTCCTTGGGGGTGCTCAACGCGGCTCGAGCGACAAACAGTTCGTCGTAGTAGCTGGTGATGCCTTCGGCGATCCACAGCTCGCGCATGTACTGTTCGTTGTTGTAGTCATAGGTGGTCAAGGCTTTGGGGCGCAAACGACGAACGTTCCAAGCATGAAAGAACTCGTGTGCCACCAGCGCGTACCAATCGATGGTCTTGGCGCGTGTGCGCTGCGACCAGCGACTGGTCATCAGCACGCAGTTGTTGTCGTGTTCGAGTCCGCCCCCGGCTTCGGTGGCGAGGTTGAGGAACCAGTAATCGCGATAGGGGGTTTCGCCCCAGAATTTCTGTTCCAGTTCGATGAGTTTGGCGATGTCTTTGGTCGCGCGGACCGTGTCCCAAAGTCCGTCGGCGCCCAACGTCGCCAGGTGGTGGGACGCACCGCCGACCTCGACCTTTTGGATATCGATGTTCCCCACCACGATGGGGCTGTCGACCAGTTCGTCAAAGTTCTTGGCGATACGATGCCATGCATCGCGCCCATCGACGGTCGGCAGGGAGGTGGCGATGTCGGGCCATTGGGGCAAGCCATCGATGCGGACCAAATGGGGACGCGCGAGAGCATCTTCGCGGGTCAAGAAGGTGGCGGCACCGGTGAGGAACGCAAAGTCGGTCTCGATCCAGTTGGTGCGGACGCTCATCTCGCGGCCATAGAGAACATAGTGAACGACGATGTCCTTGACGCCGGCGCACTGAACGACCCAGTGGTTCTTGTCGACCTTGTCGATCGCCAACGCGCGATTGGCCGATTCATCGCGTGCGGAGATCTCTTCGATCTGCCTGGCGTATTCGCGGACCAAGTAGCTGCCCGGCGTCCATACCGGCATCATCAGCCGGATGGATGCGGCCCCGTCGGTCGGAATGGTGGCTTCGACTTCCACGCGATGGTTGGCGGCTTGGCGAAACGACAAGCGATACCGGATGGCGGCCGCATCGGATTGGGCTGAAGCCGAAGGAAGGGAACCGACCAAGGTGGACATGAAGCAGATTCCTAAGAGCCCGACACGAAGTGCTACGATCCAGGACGAGGTACAGCGGAATTCTAACATGTGGGTCTTCGGGTCGAAGGAATGGATGGAATCCGAGGCGAGCCGAGCGAGGCGGCATGCGCGACGATACGGCGATGCGCTGCGGTGTGCCGCCGCGCGGTTCCTTCGACCGTAATAGCCAGCGAGGCCATGAGCAAGCATCCTGGCCCGAAAAGCGACCGATTCCCGATCTCTAGGCGGCTTGCGCCCGCCACGACCGAAACCATTGTTCCGTCCACAACGCCCATTTCCACTTGGGACGCACACTGGGCAACTGCTCCAACGCAGCCCCTGCAAACCGCGCAGCGATCTGAGCCGACTGTTCCGGAGTCAAGTCATCGCGATCGGCATCGATGACTGAACCGATGAACTCACCGCCGCGACGCGGGGTGGGAAAGGGCAATCGCATCTCGCCGCGGTAGGCATACAGATCGCTGTGAACGAGGCAATCGTCTCGGAATCGCGTGTAGAGAACATCGCGTAGGAAGTCTTGATCTTGACCTTTTTTTGCCCAGAGCTTCCATCCATCGATCAACTCCGCCATATCGGGAACCGCCCCGCCGCGGCATCCCCACATCCCGCCCAAGATCGGGACGCGATGATCGGGGTGATCGCGGAGGATGTGAAGTTGCTTGCCGCTGTCGAGCCACTGCATGACGGCCGCGTGCTCGCGGAGGCTCAAGCGGGAATCGACATCGCGGACCAGCACCGCATCCCATTGCGATTCGGCTGCTGGGAGGAATCGCCAAAACATGCCGTCGATGCGGCCGGTGCGGTGCTTGGGGATGACTTGGGCACCCGATGCGCGCAATCGTTCGATGCACTCTTCGGGGATCTCTTGCGACACATAAAAGCGCGCGGTCCAACCCGGATAGATGCTATGGATCAAGTCTGCATTGCGCTCTGCCCCTCGCAAGTAAAGGGGCGCCGAGCCAAAGAGCGAAAAGGAGATCAGTCCTCGAAACATCGGTTGCCTCGTGTGCTAGCCGACGCGGGCTAGATTGCGTTCGATCTGCGTCCAGGCATGGTTGGTGGCGGAGCCGAGCGGACGGTCGGGATATCGGAAGTTGTGGTAATACAAACGGCAGTTTTTCATCTCCAAGGATTCGATCATGCAGCGAATGGAGCTCTCCATGCAATGGACTTCTGCGGCCCGCTCCAAGAGCAATCCCAAGTGAAAAATGCTTTCGGTGATATCGTTGCGGACGATGGGCAGCGCGATCGCGCTGGTGTCGATGACGTATCCTCGGCTGGCATCGTCATGCACAAAGGCATACGGTTCGTTCGGAGCCAGTTTGGCATAGACGCGTTCTTCTTCGGCCAAGTCCCGTTGCCAATAGCAGTCTTGGTAACGCACTTCGTAGGGGATGCCGACCTGCATGTAGAACAATTGGTCGAAGAAGGTGTGAGGATAGTCCCGCTCGAGACGGCGCAGCTCGCGGTGGCCGACGCTCAGGAAGTTGGTGGTGTGGCGTTCTTTGAGAATGCGTTGCACCGATTCGGTCTCTGGGCTCCCCTCTGGGATGCACTCCAACTGAATGCGAGGCTCGTCTCGGTACATCCAGCGTGTCATCGACGCATTGCGCTCTTTGCAAAAGACATGGATCGAGCGGTCGGCATCGAGGCGATCGAGCACGTACCGCACCATGCCGTTGAGGTGGATCATGTCGCCGAGGCCCAAGTGATGATGGATGTAAAGGTCTTCCGACGGCGCGATGGTGGCCAACGATTTGGATGGGACATCAAACCATCGGGCGATGCTTAGTTGAACCATGGCAGATCTCGGGACGGCAGTTGGATTCGAAAGGGAAAGGGAAATTGCCAAGCTGGCATGCATCCCGATGTAGGGGGAACGCCTGGGGATTCCGTGCGAAGACGAAAACACCGCGAAGACGCGCGCTTGGGATATAGCGAATCGAGCCCATGCGAGGGAATAGCAAAATGGGACAAGCCGCCCAAGACGGGGGAGTTGGGGGGTTTTACACGAGGGGCGAAGGGAGCGAGAAAGCCTGCGACGTGGGCAATCATGGATTTTCCGCAGTCTGCGGTGGATTGGTATGGCGTTCTGCGTCAGGGGTGCTGTATACGCCTTTGGAGTGGTGGTTCGAAGTGTTCGACCCTGCGGCGCGCTCCTTCATTTTGCTCCAGCTCCAAACAATGATCACGACAACGCGACGCAGACGCACTCGACGCCGATTCTATTGGGCCGAGATCGGATTCTTGATCTTGGGATTGATCGGGCTCAAGCCGGAGATCATCACCGCACTTTTGCCGAAGTCGAATCCTTCGGCCGTCGCGTCCAACGCGCCCATGTACATGATTTCGTATCCCAATGGGACCTATGCGATCGGTCCATCGAATGGGAATGCTGCGTTGCAGCAAGATTGGAACGATCGCGTCAGCCATGCCAGTTACTATCCGAGCTTTGGGACGCTGTCGAGCATGCCTACCTACTCGGGAACGGCCAGCAACGACTTCGCTCGCAGCTACGGCATGAGCGTTGGGAACTCGGGGCTCCCGCCGGTGGTTTGGCCGGATAAGTATGGCCCCAACAGCAACAACCCGATTGTGTACTCAGCGAGCACTCCTTATACCGCGGCGATGCCGAACTACGGCGGCACGTATCCAACCGCCACGACGGCGAGCTACGCGTCGACCAACACTGGAGCCACCTACGCAGCGAACACGATGGCGTATCCGCAGATGCAGCACCCGCTTCAGCCGATGCATGCCATCGCCACCCAATCCGGAGTGCCCACCACGGCCAGTGCAACGGCGCCATATGGTGCGACAGCTCCTTATGGATCCTATGCTCCGTACGCCAGCACGGCACAGAGTTATCCTGGGAGTTATTCCGGGACCGTGAATGCGACCGTGAATCCGGCGACGATGAATCCGGCGACCGGGTACACGACGGTCGCGCAATCCTCGGCAATGCCGATCGCAACGTATCCGAATACGGCATCCCCTTACGGCGTGGCGACCTATCCGCCGGCGGGCTCGCAGCCGATGACGGCTTCGTATCCCTATGCAACGTCCCCCTATGGAACCGTAGCCACGACGCCCTACCCTGCCCAGCGTCCGACGACGACCACGGTTCCGCCGAATTCGAATCCTTGGCAGCGTTACGGCGTACCGACCACGGCGCCTACGGGTTTAGGGCGTTACTAGGCGTCTGAATGGGGTTTCGCGAGAGAGCCTTCTGATGGCGTGTCTTCTGATCACGTC
>JBKCUI010000382.1:0-6968 GCA_046318495.1 Pirellula sp.
GCATAGGGCGTAGTACTCTCGTCGGCTTCGATACGGCGAGCTAACTCTAGCCGTAGCCTTTCCGTCGCTTGCTTGCGAAAGGCTTCGTAGTACGGGAACAACTTGGCAAACTGATTAGGCTCTCTCGTCAGGATTAACTCATGCAATGCATCAAAATCCTTTGCTGCAAATGTACCCAAAATCTCAGTCGCCAAATCGATCTGTGATTGTGAACGTACCGAATCTGGAGTTGCTAGGTGAATCCTCGCAAGCTCGGGATTCAGATGCGTTGCAACAGGCCTTAGTAACTCGATCCACGTCGGTAAACGTAGAGGATTTTCGGTGACCATCTTCTCGCTGACCTTGCCTGCAATCTCACGCCAGCGATTGTTACTTGCATTGTAATCTGCCAGTGCACTGGCCACGGGCAAGCAATTCTTGGCATCGTATCCCTCGACGGAATCCCAAAGGAAATCTAGGATTTCTTCCTTGTACGGGCGCAACTGATCGATCAATAGTCTCACATACGAGGTGTCAGCAGTTGTCAGATAATGTACCAGACTATCGACTTGGCGGGGATCCACGATCAACATCGCAAGGCTTAATTTAAGTCGCTCCAAGGATTCGGGGCGAGCCTTGTCCAACGCCCCTTGCAATTTTGGTTTGATGATCGATTTCAGCGGAATGACGTTGGGTAATTCGTCCGCTAGTCTTGAAAAATCAGCCGTTTCAATCTTGGCGACCATGTTATCCGCCTCGCGGTCCAGCTCGCGCGCACTGTACCACTGTTCAAGAGTCACGCCTGCGAAGATTAGCAAAGCGAGCATTAGAGCGCCAAATCCGTTGCGTTGCATGTGATAACGGTTGGCCCGCGACATTAGTGCTTTTTCTTCCGCCCTCCACTTCGAAGACTCGGTGAGACGCCATATACTTAGCCATTCCCAAAGTGTCGGTAGTTGCTTGGTCTCCGGATTTGTACTCCACGCACCAGCACGCTCCGCCAATCGCAATTCGGCTCGCCCTTTCTTGCTCTCACGCTGCTTGCGTGTTAGCCATTCACGCAAGGAGGGAACGAGATAATCGTGAGTCAATTGGAAATAGCGATAGCTTGGGGCTCCAGTCCGAGCCTGCGTTTCCTGTCCTTCCGGATGAGTGGGGGTCAACATTCGCAATTCGCCATCCAAGATCCGCATCAGATCCTGAAAGTCTTGTCGCCGATTTGCGTAGCCGGAGGCCTCAAGGAGCTCCTCCTCGGAGCGCATCGATCCTTTGATGTCTGCCCCTACCTCCGGCAATAACCGTCGCAAGATACCTCGCGCTGCTTCCTGATGCACGCGATGCCTGGCGTCGGCCCGGCTTGACGCAAAGGTCTCCTCCAAAAAACTGATTCCAAGGCCATCCAATCCACCGATGACTTCCAAAGTCGAAGGCACCCAATCACGCCCCTTTAGCAATTCGGCTAAAAGCGATAACCGCACCGGCACGATATGGTTATTTTCGGATAACCCATCCACCACGCCACGAAGAAAAGCTTGCTGTTCGAACGTGTGCTGGCTCGCGTCGGGAGGCAGCCGTTCGTAGTACTCTCCGAACCGGATCAACACCCGCCGCGCATGCTCTTTGTCAAACAGATCCACCAACTTGAAGTTCTGATCGGTCACGATTGGGACATCGACCTGATTCATCAAACGGACAGCCGCCAAATAGAAATCATCCCGAATCATCAGGATGGATTGCAATCGCCCACCATCGCATTGCCGCAATGCCCGCAGCAGTTCACCGTCAACATCGATGCGATGCGAATGGAGCCACTGTTCGAATTGATCGAGGATGAGAACCACTTTGGAACCCTCAGAGCGCCTAATCCATTCCGCAATCTCCGCTAGCCCCAATTCCGGTGGCAACTCCGGCAAACGTTTGCGCAGTTGCCGCAGCAAACGGCTCTCAGTTTCCTCCGGCGTGGATTCCACATAAACGGCGATTACCTCGGGTGCCAAATGTGGGATCAAACCTGCCTTGACCAGAGACGATTTCCCGCAGCCGCTCGGCCCGTAGAGCAGTCCGACAGTGAAGGTCAGATCGGGATCACGCTGCTCGATGCGTTCCTTCCAAAAGGCAATGCTTTCAGGAAGTCCATCGCGATTGCGCGGACCAGGAAGCAAATCAAGAAAGTAACTCGCATCTTCAGCAGTAAATGAGCGCAGACCACGCGGCGTGATCCGCTGATACGTTGTTGCAACACCGTGGCTAGTGCGAGGAGCCAACCAGGCCCGCAGGTCCTCTGCAAGTTCTCGACCATTTGCGTAACGTTCTGAGATCCGTTTACGGAGAAGCTTCAAACAGATTCTCTCTAGCTCTATCGGGGTGTCTTGCCTGATGCTACTCGGCGCCACCGGCTCGACGCTTGTGATCTTTTGAGTAACCTCCTCCCGAGTTCTCCCCTGAAAGGGCAAATGGCCTGTCAGCATCTGGTACATGACCACCCCGAGCGAAAACAAATCGCTTCGGCCGTCGAGGCGATGCCCTTCGCCTCGGATCTGCTCTGGGCTCATATAGGCCGGAGTCCCAGAGATGTATCCCTTTTGGAGATAGTCCTCTTCGCGGACGGCCAAACCAAAATCGGCCACAAACGGCGTTGCCGTGGCCTCCTCGATAAGGATGTTTGCCGGCTTGATATCACGGTGAATCAAACGGCGTTGGTGGGCGTGATGCAACGCCTCTGCGATCGGTTCCAGCAGTTTCGCAGTGGCGTGATGATCAAGCGGTTGCGTCTTTATCCATTCAGCTAGCGAGCAACCATTGATGAACTTGGTTACGACGAATATCGAGCCGTCATGGGTGCGACCCACGTCATAGATTGGAACGATATGGGGGTGATCCAGCATCGCGACTGTTTGCGCTTCGACGAGATACGACTCCACATCGACATGCGCCTCAAGTGCTTCTCGGTTAGGAACCTTGACAGCAACCTGCCGCTTCAGTTCCATGTCCTGAGCGAGGTAGACGGCTCCAAACTTGCCTCGCCCTAACAGGCGAGCAAAAACGTAACGCCCTGCACGTGCATCGCCCACCGTGTTCGGAGAAATGAATGAACCGGTCAAATCCAAGTCTTCACGCGATTTCGCAGAGCCTGCTTTTGTTTCGTTTTTCGTAGTCTGGGCAATCGGCTCCTGATTCGCTTTCCCTTCAAGACGACGAAAATCTCTCGCTATGCCACGGAGTTGATCGGAAAGTCCAGTGCCCCACTCGCAGTAACGCACGAGGAATTGATCGAGCAACTCATGGTCAGGAGCAGACCCTAATCGCAATGCAAACTCCGCCGCGATGAGCTCCCGCTGGCATTTTGGATCCTCGGCGAGCCAACTAACCACATTCTTATAGTGCTCAATATTGCACGCGTCCCCTCGCCGAAAACGCCAGCGTTGTTCGGCCTTGGCTAAAAGCAATTGATCCTCATGAGATAAGTCAGGGTGCAATGAGATGCAGTTTGCAAGGTCGATCGATCCGCCTTCAAGCTCGGCGATGAGTTTGGCGAGGTCAGGCATAAAGGAGACGCCTTTGTGAGAGATCATGTTTCGCCTAAGCATCGGGCGTTTAAAGATCTACTATACGGCCAGGACATTTGACCTGGGAGCCCGCACAAACGAAAAACTGAGAGTCGGTGTAGAGCCCGCGTCTGCGGAGATCTCGGCCACGCCAGCGGTTCACAGCCTACCCATCAGCCGGGTTGGGCTGATCCGGTTTCGTGTATGAAGTCCGGTTGTTGCGAGCGGGATTCCCCCACGCCCTCGCCCCCGGTGCGCGAGCTCGTGCTCGTCGCGCGGCGATTAAAGCACTTTGAGCAGGGCATTGTCGATCACATTCGACGCGGGATTGCTCGCTCGAGTCTCCAGCACAGCACGTCGATTACGAGCACGAGCACCGTCCTGACGGACTGAGCACGAGCAAGTTAGGAAAACCACACGCAGACGAGGGCGAAGCCGCAGTTGCTAGCGGGATCCGCCGTGGTTTTGGCGTTAGCTCCGGTTGCCGGGCGGCGTCGATTCCCGCATCCAGGCCAAAAGCAATCATCACGCCCATTCATGTCGGTTCCAATGGCTCGAACCTAGTAGAGCGTAGTTGCCGGTTCCAACTCTTCAACCGCGGCTAACGCCAAAGCGGCTAGAGGAAGGTCCATCCGCGACGCTCGTTGGATGGAAAACTGGGCCGAATCGGATAAACGCCAACTTCAAGACCGGGCGACCAAGAGATCGATATCGATTTCGTTCATCCATCCGCTATTTCGTCGGCCATGGATTGAAAATGTACGGCATTTTTCCGTACAATGGATCAACCTCCAGGAGATCAACCATGACCACCGCCAAATCATCGCCCGAAACAGCACGATCCAAATCCGCTCGTATCGAAGCAAGGGTTTCTCAACAGCAAAAGGAACTCATCGAACGTGCAGCAGCTTACAGCGGTCGAACGACTTCCGATTTCCTGCTCGCCCATGCCGAAGTCGCAGCCATGAAGATCATCGAAGAACACCAAAAACTCCAATTGGACCAGCATCAAAGCCGAATCCTTGTTGACGCCCTATTGTCGGCAAAGAAGCCCAACAAACAGCTTAGGCTTGCCATGGATGAGTATCGCAAACGAGTAGAGAGCCGATGAAGGACTTCCTCTGCGAACCGCTTGGCAATCAACACGATCGCATGGCCTTCGATTGCGGAGTTCCGGCTCTAAACATCTACTTGCAAAAGTTCGCGAAACAAGACATGAAGCGAAAAGCCGCTGCAGCATTCGTGCTAGTGGGCCGCACAGATCCGAATCGCATACTAGGCTTCTACACATTGTCCGCCACGTCTGTCGCTCTATCGGTATTACCCGATGAGTTGACCCGAAAACTACCTCGCTATCCAGTGATTCCCGCGATCTTGGTGGGCAGACTAGCTCGAGATATTCACTATCCAGGCATCGGCGCATTTCTCCTGCTCGACGCCATTGCCCGCTGCGTCCGCGCGGCCAAAGAGATTGCGGCCAGCCTCATTGTGGTCGACTCCAAAGGAGCAGCGGCAACCCGATTCTATGGGAAGTTCGGGTTCCTCTCCCTCCCAAAACTATCCGACCGGATGTTTCTCCCGATGCACACGGCAGAGAAACTCTGAGGCAGAACACGCCCCCCAATCCTACGCGGTCTCGATGCTGGCCGCCGCTTGCAACCCGAGCTCTTCAATGCTGATCTCGCGCATGCGGTACTTCTGGATCTTGCCCGTCACCGTTGTCGGAAAACTATCGACGAACTTCCAATAGTGCGGCACCTTGAAGTACGCCAATCGCGCCTTGCAAAACTCCTTCAACTCGTCCGCCGTGGCCGTCTTGCCCTCGCGCAATGCCACCCACGCCATCACCTCTTCGCCAAACTTGCGATCGGGCACTCCGATGACTTGCACATCTTTGACCGCTGGATGCTGGTAGAGCAACTCCTCGATCTCGCGCGGAAAAATGTTCTCCCCGCCGCGAATCACCAAATCCTTCAATCGCCCGGTGATGCGGAAGTACCCGTTGGACTCTTGCATCGCCAAATCGCCCGTATGCAGCCATCCCTCTGCGTCGATGGCCGCGGCCGTCTTCTCGGGCAATCGATAGTATCCGATCATGACGTTGTGCCCCCGCGATACCAATTCGCCCGACTGCCCAGCAGGCAAATCCGCCCCGGTCTCCGGATCGATGATCTTAGCTTCGACTCCGGGCAACACTCGGCCCACCGTCCCAACGCGCAGTTCCAACGAGTCATCGACGCGAGTCTGCGTGATCAGCGGCGACGCTTCGGTCTGACCGTACCCAATGGTCATCTGCTCCGCCCCCATCTCGCTCGTGACACGCTTCATCAACTCGATCGGACAGGGACTCCCCGCCATGATGCCGGTCCGCAACGAGTTCATCCGCCGCGTCGGGTAATCGGCATGCTCCAACATCGCAATGAACATCGTCGGCACACCATAAAGCGCCGTGCATTGCTCGGCTTCGATG
Source organism: Pirellula sp. (assembly GCA_046318495.1). Classification (GTDB taxonomy): domain Bacteria; phylum Planctomycetota; class Planctomycetia; order Pirellulales; family Pirellulaceae; genus JBKCUI01. The sequence continues at coordinate 5,995 of JBKCUI010000382.1, forward strand.
GCTTGCAAGGATGCCGAAGCGCTAAACGTCTCCGACGGAAAAACCATAGCATTGCCGTGAACGATCGAACACAACGTCCCGAGCACACAACCAAAACAGTGATAGAGCGGCACTTGAATGCACAACCGATCGCGCTCGCTAAAGGCTTGCCCCAACCCAGCGTGGTACGCATTGAGCAAAATATTGCGGTGCGAAAGCATCGCACCCTTGGGAAGCCCGGTCGTGCCGGAGGTGTACTGGATGTTGATCGGATCGTTGCAGTCGAGCATCCCCTCGCGAGCCTCCAACTCCGCGCTCGTCGTGGTCGCCAACTCCAAAAACGCATCCCACGAAAACGTTCCCGGCAACGTATCCCCCCGCAGCGAGATGACACTCTGCAAATGCGGAAAGCGCGAGCATTGCAGTTGCCCAGGGATCGCGGATGCCAACTCGGGAACGGCTTCCTGCAATGAATCGAAGTAATGCGTCGTCTTGTAATGATCGATCAGCGCGAGACCTTTGAGTTCCGCCTGCTCGATGACGAAAGCCAACTCGCTGGTTCGATACGATGGGTTGATCGTTACCAGCACCACACCGATCCGAGCGGTCGCGAACTGCAATAACACCCACGCCGGAATGTTGGTCGACCATACGCCGAAGTGATCCCCTCGCTGGAACCCGAGGGCCAACAATGCCCTGGCGACGCGATCGACTTCCCGATCGAGTTCCTGCCAATTCAACCGCCACTGCATTTGCGGAAAGATCACGGCATCGCGCATCGGATGACGACGCGCGGTCTCGCGAAGGACTTGCCCGATGGTCAAACCATCGACCCATGCGTGATGGTCGAGGTGCATTTCAAAAGGTTCGTTGCTGTCGGAGCTGTTGGTCATGGTCGCCTGGGAGGGAAAAGAGGTGACAACTTCAACCATTCAATCGCGTTGCGGCTCTGCGTCAAAATCGACCAGAGGCATCGAGAGCAAGGCCTGAGCAAG
>JBKCUI010000383.1:0-10257 GCA_046318495.1 Pirellula sp.
CTCCTGAACCATGGAAGTGGCGACCATCGATCGCCACCACAATCCGACGCCCGCAAAGGTGGCCAGGATCGAGCAGACGATGAGCAACGTTCCCACGGCCACGGGGCCGTACGAAGACGTTCGATTCGCACGCCGAATGGCCGCGCTGACATCCGCAAACGAATGGAATGCAGTACGGTCGCTGGAAAGCCCTGGTACGACATCCTGCGCCCGCAATGCGTTGGCGACGATTCGAACCATCCATCCTGGGACTCCGGCACCGTGCAATTTCGTCTTGAGCCCGGTGCTGTCCCGACGAAACGAGTCTGGAAGCGCTTCTCCGGTAAAGATCAAATAGCTGAGCGCTGCGACCCCATAAAGATCGCTGGCAACGCATGCTGGCTGGGTGCCAGCCACTTGTTCGTTGGGAGCAAACGAAGGCGTTCCGCTGCACTCTTCCGCATCAACCGCCACCGAGCCATCTGCGGAAATCCGCCGGCAGTTGCCGAAATCGATCACCCGGATCGCCCCCCGGCGATCGACCAAACCGTTATGGGGGGACGGATCTCCATGAATCCATTGGGCTTTATGCAGACCTGCATACGCCAAAAAGAGCTGCTCGACGATCTTCGTCCGTTGCTGAACCGACAACCGACGTCGCGTTACGAACTCATGAATCTTCTCCCCGTCGATGTACTCGAGAACCACAAACGGTTGGCAGGATGCATTTTGGGAGTTGTGGTAACAGATCGGCGCGAGGCCGTACGGCAAGTCATCCGAGGTCAGCATTAACACTTCGCGATGATACTGTCGCAACGCGTGCGGACTGCTCGCATCGAAGATAATCTTGATCGCGACGAATCGACCACTGTCTTGATGCCGCGCCCGCAACACAATCGAAAACGATCCGCGCCCCAATTCCTCCCCTTCGATGCGGTACCCGAGCGACTCGATTTTCTCGATGGTCGCTTCGTTGACCTTGTAGATCCATGTTCCCCAAAGCCCGAGACCTCGCAAAAGATCCGGCCCATCGGGGACAGCGCTGTCTTGGAATTCTCCATCGCTCATGATATGGAACTCCCCGAAGGATTGAGCAACCTCTTCATGCGTTCAAGAGCCTTCTTGCGAACTTCGTAAAACGTCGTCTTGGGCAACCCCATCACGTCGCAGACCTCTTGCCAATTCATCCCCATCACATAGTGCAACTCCAATAACCACGCATCCTGACGGACCTCTTCATCCGGATGCCGATACCAGTCTTGGATGATCTCCAAAAAATCATCGAACGTTTCTCCAAACCGGGTCGAAAAGGCAGACTTGCGAACGTCGTACAGCGGAGCGATGTCCGATAAGGCTCTGCTTTCTACCTTTTTGCGCCGCACGTGGTCGATCATCTGATTGACCACCACGCGCGAGCACCAGTTCCGTAAATGCTTGGCAGTGGCCAATCGCAATGCCACATGCTTTTCTTTGTCGAGAATCTTGACGAACAAGTCGTTGAGCATGGCCGAAAACCGAACGCTCGAGTCCTCTCTGGACGAGTAAACCCCTTTGCCGAACACCCGCGCCAACGTGGGCTTGAGCGCCATCCGGAGATACACGGCGATGACCTCAAAGATCTTGACTTCGATGCTCTGTACAACCGCAGGGTCCACGGGATCTGCCCCCATCGCCTCATTGAACTGGCGTATGAGATCCGTCAGTTCTTGCTCGACTGCGTCTTCGTTTGAATGGGACATCGATTCGTCTCCGATTCTCAATCAACCATAGCGGTGCCGATTAGCAATCGACTACACGGCAACATCATGGCTGCCTGCATGATGGCTGCATGATGGCTGCCTGCATGATCGTTGCAGAGAACCGTTTAGCGAGATTGCGTGGGGGGAGGGAGGGAGGGAGGGAGGGAGGGGAGGACGCATGGGTTCACCAGCCTGAATGGATGGTTGTTCCAACATGCGATTGGGAACAGCGCAGCGATGCTGCTTATTGGAATGGCGGATCGCCCCATAGAGGAATGGCGGCAACCGGGGTTTTTCGGACACTCAGGTCATCATACGACAAGGCTAGGGGCTCGCCAGTACTTCACCCGCACTTATCGAGCAAAGACTTGACTTTAATCCCGCTGGCAGTTTGGACAGCCGTAAATCCAATGCGGATCCGAAATCACTCGAACTACTTTACTAGGGACTCTCCGCGTTTTTCTAAGGACTTCTCGCAATCGCAGCACGGTAAAATGTACTCGTGAAAAAAGTACTTGAGAGAAGCCTTTCACCAGCCAGCGGTTCTCCGCGATCGGCTCTGTTCCTTGCCTACGAACGACTTTGCATTCTTCGACGCGAACGCCCAAATAGACGGCAACCTGCAGGACGCCACGCGGCGAAACCGGTGCGGCGCTCATCAAACCGAAAACCAGCGACGTCGTCGAGGATCGATACTAGGACGCGCTCGGCGGCGGATACTTGATGGCGTTCTTTTCCATCTTGGCTGCCAAGGCTGCAGCCAGATCGATGCCGGTGACACTCGCCAGTCGCAACACATACGACAACACGTCGGCGAGCTCCTCCGCCAACGGCGAATCGTTGGCCAACGCCCCATCCGCTGGTTGGCTCTCCGACCACTGATACAGCTCCATGATCTCGGCCGCTTCGATGGCGATCGACATGGCGAGGTTCTTGGGAGTATGGAATCGCTCCCATTGCCGCTCGTCGTCAAAGCGATCGACCCACCTCTGCATCTGGGCAACGGTGGTCTCACTCGCGCGTGCCTGTTTCGACGAACTCATCATGCAATGCTCCCGATGAAAATCGATGCGATGCCGAGACGCTCGCAATCCCGCATGCATCGATTCCAACCTTGGAACCTTGCGGCGCGAACGGCGAGCCCCATCCTGCTACAACGTCGGACCGATCGACCACGGCGTGAACTCGTCGTCGCCGTATCCCAAACACTCGCTCTTGGTCTTTTTGCCGCTGGCCGTTTCGAGAATCGCATCCAGCAACCTCGCACCCGCTTGTGGCAAGCTCTCGTCTTCGAGAACCGTCCCCATGTTCAGATCCATGTCATCGTTCATCCGTTCGAACAACGGCGTGTTGGTCGCGACCTTGATGCTGGGAACGGGCTTGCAACCAAAACAACTGCCGCGACCGGTAGTAAAGACAACCACATTGGCGCCTCCAGCCACCATCCCCGTCACGCAAACCGGATCAAAGCCCGGTGCGTCCATGATCACCAACCCCTTCTTCTGCACGATCTCGCCATACTCGACGACCTCTTGCAGGGCTGTCGAGCCACCCTTGCTCGCCGCCCCCAGCGACTTCTCAATGATCGTGGTCAAGCCGCCCGCTTTGTTGCCGAGCGATGGGTTGTTATCGATATCTTCGCCGTAGTGCGCCGTGTAGTCGCGCCACCATTGCAGCTTGTCGAGCAGCTTGCGCGCCACCTCTGCCGATTGCGCACGCTTGGTGAACAATTGCTCGGCTCCATACAACTCCGTTGTCTCCGACAAGATCGCGGTCCCGCCATGCGCTACCAACAGATCCGCAGCCACCCCCAATGCGGGATTGGCCGTGATCCCCGAATATCCATCCGACCCACCGCATTTGGTCGCGAGCACGATCTCGCTGGCAGGCACGGTAGTGCGCTGCATGGCATTCACTTGCGGCAACAACTCCCGAACCAATTCCACCGCGCGGCCGATCGTCGCCCGCGTCCCCCCGAGATCTTGCATGCTGAGCACCGGCACATCGTGCGTCGGCCGGGACAGGGCAGGGGAGGTCCACTGCACGCCAGGCAACGTCACCAACCGCTGCGATTTCTGCAGATGTCCAAGCGTGTTCTGCTCGCACCCCAATCCGATCAACACATAGGCCGCGATGTTGGGATGCTTAGCGATCCCACCCAGCACGCGAGCCAACGTGCGATGCTTGATCCCATCGAGCGCCATGCCGCATCCGCTGTCGTGCGTGAACGCCACCACCCCATCGACATTGGGGTACGCTCGCAAAACCTCTTCATCGAAATGCTTGGCCACCGCCCGCGACACCCCGGCAGAACAATTCACGGTCGAGATGACCGCGATGTAGTTGCGCGTCCCAACGCGGCCCGAGGGTCGCACGTAGCCTTGAAACGTTTTTCCCTGAAGCGACTCCGGAGGCGCAGGAGTTTGGCTGGCCAAGCCTTCGTAGTCGAGCGTATGCTCACAACGCAGATTATGGTCGTGGACGTGATCCCCAGGTGCGATGTCCGCCGACGCAACTCCAATCGACCAGCCGTACTTCCATACCTCTTGGCCCTCGCGCCGCGCTGCCACAGCGATCTTATGACCGGCCGGAATGTCTCGGGCCGCGGTCACGCTACCCGCATCCCCTCCGACCTCCAATCGCGTGCCGCGCGGCACGCTGCGCAGCGCCACGATACAATGGTCGTCGGGATGCAATCGTATCCAGAGTTTGGTTTCCTTGGCCGAAATCAAGTGCCGTTCCTTTTGTCGCGAGTTCTTGGAGAGAAAACGATGCAGCAAATCAAACTATTCAAAGGGGTCGATACCGAACTCGGCGATCTTGAAAAATCGATCAACGCTTGGCTGGCCGAGTCCAAAGCCAAAGTCATTTCGATGTCGGGCAACATCGCACCGCAAGCCGGCAAGCACGGCCCCTCAAGTTCGTTCAGTACCGCCGACGTCCTGGTGATGATCGTAGCCGAAGTCGAAGCCTAGAGCCTATACGAAAAACACCAGTCGCCTCGCCCGCGATCTCACGTCGGTTCGTCCTTGCCAACCACCTTGATCGAACCCGATCCAGCTTCCGCAGGGCGGGAATCCGCCGACCGAGATTCGGGCGATTGGTGGGGTTGCAGCAGGGCATCGACCACTAACGCATCCTCAGCCGGATCGATCGTTCGCATCGCCAGATCGATCGACTCCGAGCCGACGTTGCACCATATCGGTATGCGTCGATTGGCTAGCGCATCCGCCAAGCTTGAGGGACGCATCCCGCGTGGATAGACCCGCAGCACGGCGCTTTCCAACCGCACGTTCTGCCACCCGCCAGCTCCCAACCGCAACGGCATGCGCTGAACCTCGATCTTTTCAATCGATTCCGAGATGTCCGATTGAGCCGCGATGCGTCGCGCCCGATGCTCCAGATTCTCGATCGAAGTCGTTAAAGCCGCCGGCGTCGGCGTCGCCAACCAAGCGGCTTCGTTTTCCCCCTCCAATAGCGTCTGGCACAGCAGCGCCGCCGTCAACCGATCGCAAAGCATCCCCAACGACTCGGCGACCTGCCGGATCGCGATGACGAGCTCTCGCTTGCCCAGCACGATCCCGCATTCGGGGCCTCCCAACAAGAACTGCCCGGGCGCCACGATCAAATCCGGACCGCGATCCCAACGACGACTCAGCGCCCGAACGCCTCCTCCAATCGCTGGAAGATCGTGCTGACAGGCGTCGATCGCTAACTCGCAAACGATGGCCGATGACTCGCGTGCGATCGCGATTCCCGCTTCGTAATGATCCTCGGGCCGACTGGGCGATGCGACCAACAACAACTGCTTGGCATGCGTGAGCGCCTTGCGATAGTCTTCCCGTTCGCAATCCGCGCTACTGCCGATCTCGCAAACTTCCACCAGCGTCGAATCCAATACCGATCGCAGCTGAACGCTCCCGGCCGCGGAACTCGAAGGCAATCGCACGCATGCAACGCGTGGCAAGACGACTTCCTCGACCATGCCTGCTTCGCGAAGCGTATGGCTCACCAGCCACAACGCGATCGACAGGTTGGGAACGACCAACCCATCCGGCGCGCCGGTCGATGCGAGCAAGGCGCGCTGCAGCGAGGCTTCCACGGCGAACCCATCGGTGAAATTGGATTGCAACATCGCCGCCAATGCCGCACCGTTGTGCGACATCCGCGGCGCCGTGTTCCGCGCATGGAACCATTCTCCCGTCGCGTTGATTCCCGGCTTCAATTGGGGCGAATCGCCAGCAACCCACGGTTCAATCATCGATTCGACCCACCGGCCGGCGCTTCGAAGCATGTCTTGCACGTTCGTCAGCGGCGAGGTGTCTTGAATGCCGATCTTCTGCGCAGCTTCCTTGATGGCGTTGGTCAACGCAGGTTGATTGACCCACTGCGACAACTGCTTGATCGCCTCGGCGGGCAAGATCCCCTTGAGCGGAGGACCTTTGAATGGTGGGAACTGCATCGCGATTACCCTCTTCCCGTCAATCGCCATCGGCTTCGGAACAACCACGAAGTGATCGCCAACAGCAAACCGATCGCTAACAATGTCACACCGAAATACGAGAACACCAGCGGCCACGAACCGAGCTTGGCTCGGGCAGTCGTCACCCCGGACTGAACCGAAGTCATCGGGACGCTATCGGCCGCCATCAAGGGACTGGTCACTCCCAACGATCGCAGAAACTCGACGCTGACCTCGGCCGGCGAAAAGTTCCACACCAAGAAATAGATGGCCAACGGCATGCAATACAGCCCGAGCAGCGCTACATAGCATGTCATCAACGAAGTGCTCGTCTTGCGAACCAAGGTCGAGACGAACAACGACAGCACCGAGTTGAACAGCGAGGCGACGATGCATATCCCAAAGAACGCGAGCATGGCCTTCCAGTTCTTGGCCAACTCAGGACTGATGCAGGCCAACAACATGGGAAACATCAGGAACGCCGTGAGCACGAACGACACACGGAACCCGGAGATCAATTTGCCCCACATGATCTGCCAAGAAGAAACCGTCGTCGTCAGCAACAGATCGAGCGTCTGGCGTTCGCGCTCTCCGGTGATGCTGCCCGCCGTAAAGACCGGAGCGGTCAGAATGTTGAAGACCAACACGTAGCAGACGTAATAGGAGGCGAGATTCGGAAACCAAAACAGCAACACCGCCATCAACGGAATCGCCAACAGCATGCTGAGCTGGATCACCAACCGCAGCATCAACGTCCCTTGGCTGAAAAGCTCCGCGTGCATCTCTTTGTCGTAGATCGGATTGGCCGCGTCATCCATGAGCGTCCTGCGCCGCGGTGGCGCAAAGAGATTGTCGGGGAACTGATCGCGATGAATGACCAATCCGACCGCTTCGCGCTGCTCCTTTTCCAGATCGACCACTTCGTTGCCTTGACTGCCGATGTCGGGCGGATAGAGCAATCGTCGCGCGGTCACCGACAGCAACATCAGACTGATCGCGAGGCACGCCAGCGGCACCACCGACACCGTCATCAACAATCGAAAATCCCCTTGGTTCGCAAATCCGAACCACGCGAAGACTCCGAGCAACAAAATCGGCAAGATCAAGACGTAGCTCACCACGAGCGAGGAACTGGTCCGCTTGAAGTAACTCGAGCAAAACACGCTGATCGAACCGAACAGAACGATGGCGCAGATCAGCCCCATGTAAGCAGCCAGCAACTCGTAGATAGAAACGCCCCCGAGCGGCAAGCAAAGCATGATGATCGGCAACGACCCCACGATCAGCACCACCAAGTGCGTCAAAGCCGCCACCAGCTTGCCCATGACGATCACCCACGGCCGGAGCGGGCTGGCCAGCAACATCTCGTACGTTTTGCGTTCCTTCTCCCCGGTGATCGAACCGGCCGTAAAGCTCGGAGCCATCAACGATGCGATGGCGAATTGCCCAACAAAGAAGAAGTCGACCAACCGACGCGCAGAAGCCGAGTCGCGACTCAAATCGATCTTGTTGTCGCGCGGATACGCGATCAACACCACGGCCGCCAACGCGACTTGATAGAGCAGCAACAGCAAGAAGGCTCGCGGGGCTCGCAAGTTGCTTAGCAGTTCGCGTTGCAAAACCGGGTTGTCGACGAGCAGCATGGCGGGGCGCGCTAGGGTTCCTGGAGCGTTCTGGTCGCGTTATGCCTGTGGGCGTTCGACCCAGGCGACCGGCTGCGGTTCGAGTTCCGCCGACACTGGCGAGCCGCAATCGACGCGGCCGCTGCCTGCCAAGCGGCTGATGATCCGAACGTCCATGTCATGATCGCACAGGACCTGGCAACTGAGACGCACGCCGCTCAAGCCTCTGGCTGCGAGCACTTGCTGTTCGGCTTGCGTCATCTGGGCGGGCTCGCCAGAGACGAATTCGACGCGGCAAGTCGTGCAGCGGGCCTTGCCACCGCACGCATGCAGTTGGTCGCTTTGCGCTTCTTCGCGCAATGCCGACACCAGACGCTTGCCCGCCGGGACTTCGAATTCCCCCAACCCCTCGACCTTCAACTTTGGCATGAAACCCAATCCTTCAAAAAGTATTCTCGAACACGAGCATTCGGATCTAGCGCCGACGCCCTAACTCAGTGGCATCCGCCTCCGCCGCACGCATGGGCCGTCCCAGCACTCGCAGGCGCGCTGCACGCGTCCTCGCATGGCTCCGGAGCACCCAGGGCTTGGCCGGTGACTTCGAATCCGAGGTCCTCGATCATGCGGTAATCTTCGGAGGGCGGTTGGCCTTGCGTGGTCAAGTAATCCCCGACGAACAAGCTGTTGGCGGCGTAGAGTCCGAGGGGTTGCAGCCCGCGGAGATGGCGTTCGCGTCCCCCAGCGATGCGCAATTCGCTCTTGGGGTTCACAAAGCGGAACATGGCGAGCGCTCGCAAGCAATCGCGTGGGTTCAGATACTCTTGCTGCTGCATCGGGGTGCCATCGATGGCGTGCAAGAAGTTCAGCGGAATGGATTCCACCGACAACTCGCGCAACGAGAAGGCCATCTCGACGATGTCTTCGTGGCTTTCTCCCATGCCGATGATGCCGCCGCTGCACAGCTGCAATCCGGCCTTGCGTACATTCTTGAGCGTTTCCACGCGATCTTCAAAAGTATGCGTGGTGCAGATCTTGCCGTAGTAGTCGCGGCTGGTGTTCAGGTTGTGGTTGACTTTATCGACCCCGGCTGCAGCCAGTCGGGCCGCTTGCGATTCGCTGAGCAGTCCCAAGCACGCGCAGATGTTGAGCCCGTAGGTTTGCTTGATCTCGGGCACGATGGTTTCGATCGCTCGGATCTCCCGTTCGTTGGGAGCCCGCCCGCTGATGACGATGCAGTACGTTTTGCTTTGGCGCTCGGCGGCAACGCGGGCTCCGTCGAGCAGCTTCTCGCGATTCAGAATCGAGTACTTGGGGATCGGCGCGTCGGAGATTTTCGATTGGCTGCAGTAGTTGCAATCTTCGGGGCACAAACCGCTTTTGGCATTCATCAAGAAGTAAAGCTGGACGGTTTTGCCAAAGTACTGACGGCGGATACGGAATGCCGCGGACATCACATCCATCAATGCATCGTCGTCGGACGCCAACACGGCCAGGGCTTCTTCGCGCGTCACGTCGTGGCCCGACAACACGGCGTCGGCCAGCGCATGCCAGCGCACGTGGGATGAAACCGCATCTGCAGCGGTCGAGGAACAGGGATTCGCGACAGTGGCCGTGGAGTGCTCCGGGGCAATCATGAAGGGTCCGTTGGGTCCTGGGAGTGTGACGATGCCATGGGGTGCGGAACGGTCGCAAACACCCTGGGCGCATCGCGTGCAGAAGAAATCGATTGTAAGGGAGATCGCGCTCCCGCAAAGAGCTTAACGTACGCGTCACATCCGCTACAGGCGGGTGGTCCTTGGAATTCGTGAGAAAACGGAGCGCAGGGGGCCGATGGATGCCTTGGTGCAAACTCTCTGCGACCCCTTCGTCGACGCAGTTGGCGCCAGATTTCCCCTTCCCCCGATGACGTGAGAAAGTCTTCTCGATGGTTCAACCACGACCGCTTCTCGACCACGTGGAGGATTCCCACGGCGATGAACCCAAAGCGGTTTCCACCCGCCGTCGTCGCACGGACAGCGACCAACTGCAGTCTCCGCTGGAAACCTACCTGCGCGAGATCAACGAAACCAAACTTCTCACCGCCGCTGACGAGCAAATGCTCGCCCGCGCCATCGCCAAAGGGGACGTTGCCGCCCGCGATCGCATGGTCCGCGCCAACCTCCGCTTGGTCGTCAACATCGCCCGCAGCTACGTCGGTAAAGGATTGGCCCTCCAAGACCTCATCGAGGAAGGCAACCTGGGCTTGCTCCGAGCCGTCGAAGGCTTCGATCCCGACATGGGAACGCGATTCAGCACCTACGCCAGCTACTGGATCAAGCAATCGATCAAACGTTCGCTGATCAATTCGGCCAAAACCATCCGCATCCCAGCCTACATGGTCGAGTTGCTAAGCAAGTGGCGGCGAGCCACCGCGCGGCTCAACGATGAACTCGGCCGTACTCCGACTCAGGAAGAA
>JBKCUI010000384.1:0-5872 GCA_046318495.1 Pirellula sp.
CAACCCAATCAACAGCATCCATGCCATCCACTTCACAGACGTTGAGTCGAGCACCGAAAGAACATGTGTTTGCAATGGGAACCGCATAGCTTCAACTGCGAGAAACGGGTTTCAATCCAACGCGTTGCACCCCATCGCCAAGACGGGATCCTCACGATGTGCGCACAGCGTCAAACGCGTCGCGCATAGGCATGATAGACGCCCAATGCGATTGCCCCAAAACCGACCACGGTCGCAGCAGCGGTCATCCAATTCCATGTGAGTACGATCAAGATGCGTTCGAACCAAGTGTACTCGCCCGGATGAGGTTGGCCGGGAGCGAATAACATCAAGACTACCGCACAGACCGCTCCGACCGTGAAAGCCTCGGTAGAATATTTCGGCCCGCGTTCCCTTCGTCGATGCTGCATCTCAAGCGGCGCTGAGGGTTCGTAGGGATTGATCGGCTCGGACATACGATGTGTTCGACGGTGCGCATCCATAAAGCTCAAATGCCCGATGACCACACTAGCCAAGGACTCGATTGCGCCATCCGCGGCCAACGATCAGACCGATCCCCGTCGCACCCAGCAGGAGCAGACTGGTCGGTTCCGGAACGCTCGACAGATTCGACTGCAACGTGATGGCACCTTGGACAACATCCGCCCGCGCGCTGGTCGTGTTGTCTCCTAGAAACACGTAGTTGGGCAGTTCGTAGGGTACCGATGGGGTCCCATACGCTCGCACCGAACCGCTCAAGATCGATTGGTTGCCGTCGAACAACTGATAGTTGTCGTCGACGATTTGCAATCGATAATCGCGAGCGACGGTGGTGTTCAGCGCGACCGATTCTCCTTGGGTGAAACCCACATTTTGCGCCCATACCTTGTCGGTCCAAAACCCGATTTCGATCCCCTTTGCATCGCTTCCCAACAGCAACACAGAATATCCAGCCCGCGAATTCGAAACGTGACTTTCGCTGTTCACTTGAACGCGAAAGCCCAGTTCGAAACCCAACGCCCGATTGAGCGTTGGAAAGCCTGCATTTTTGAGCGATGGAATCGGCAGCGGGATGTAGTTGCTGTAGCCGGCTCGAGCCGTGTTGTCGGTGATCAACTGGACTCCCCCCGCTACGCTCGTTTGCGACGCAGACCCGAGAAAGTCGTTCCCAAAGATCAACCACGGCTGAATAGAAGGAAGTCCCGAACCGTCATAGAGCGTCACCAGTTCGCCGCGCGCCTCGCAACTCGCGAACCAAACGCATCCTAAGATCAAACACGCACGGCCGATCGCAGTCTTGCATCGACCGTACCACACGCCAAGGTCGAGAATCTTCGGAACGTTCGAATTGGCTTCGGATGCAAAGCGTATCATGAAGGGGGCCACTCCAAGGACGAGTCGTTGGCAATCGAGGTACGTTAGTGTACTTGCTTCCCAAGCCGTGTGCGAATGACCGACGGGCCCCCAGCGACCGTACAAAAACCGAAGGATGCTATGAAACGACTCCGATCCCGATCCCCTCGTGCATGGACATTCGTCTTTTGCCTCGTTTTCACCTTGCAAGGGCCAACTCCTATGGCACCATCGCAAACACCCAAACCAACGCCCGATCTGGTCGAAGTGCTCTTCAAGAATCGCGACGATACCGCCAACGTGGACGTTCGCAACGAGGCAGACCAACCCAGCGTGGTCACCATCGAAATCCGCTCCCCGCGAGGCATCGGCGCCGCCACAGTGGAACGCCGCGCCGAGCATTGGCCCGATGTGCTGATCGTTCGATGGCGATTGCGTGCCCTCGAATCGCTCCGTGTCTCGATCGAAGAGGTGCGCTACGAAGGCTTTGTCGAGCGCGAGACGCTCAAGTCCCACTGGAGCAAACAACTAGGTGAAGAGAAGCCGACCGAACTGCAACCCAAAGACCGCGCGTGGTGCGAGATCAAGATCGCAGGCGGCGAAGAGACCAAGCCTCCAACGATCCCGCTCTCAGAAGACCAATGGTTGGAAATACGCATCCCCAAGGAGTGGATTCAAAACCATCCCAAAACGATCCGATTCGATTGGGTCGACTTCCATCGATGACTGCTTATGAAACCGTCGCAAACTGATTGAAGCGTCGCTCTCCAGCGCTCAAACGATGCCAGCCCGATGCATGGCTTCGGCGCAGAACTCGATGTGCGGATCGAGATCGACGCCAAAAGCTTCGGCTCCACGAGTGATGTCTTCGCGATGGATGGCCGCGGCGAAGCTGAGGTTCTTGAGTTTCTTGCGCACACTCGACGCCGTGATGCCTTCCAGTTTTTGAGGTCGCACGATGGCGCATGCAGTCAAGAATCCGCACAGTTCGTCGCAGGCATACAACCCGTGATCCAGCCGCGAGCGGCGTGGGTACTGGTCCGACAGGTAATCGGCATGGGACAAGATGGCGTAGATGGCTTCTTCGGGATAGCCAAGTTCTCGCAAGATACGGCTGCCTTCCAACGGATGGGATGGCGGATCAGGCCAGCGCTCGTAATCAAAATCGTGCAGCAATCCCACCATGCCCCACAGCGATTCATCCTCACCCAGCTTCACTGCATACGCGCGCATCGCGGCCTCGACGGCGAGCATGTGGCGTTTGAGGCTATCGCTCGAGACGTACTCGTCGAGCAGAGCAAGTTGCTGATCGCGGCTGAACATGAATTGCCTTGCGGAACAGAGAGAAGGGACGTGCAACAGAGACTTGGGGTGATGCCTGTGCGTTAGGCTCGATTCGCCCATCGCGAGTAATCGATCAGCTGCGTGCAATCAAGGGACTGATCGGCGGGTGGCAAAGGGTACTTCAGGCCAATCGCGCAGTTGAACAGCACGCATCGTTCGCTGCTGGAGATCAACCCGCCGGCCAACGCATTCTTCCATGCTGCATAGGTCGCAGCTCCCTCGGGACACAGTAGAAATCCAGTCCGCTGGGCGACTTCGTCCAACGCCGCGGCGATCTGATCATCGGGGACATCGATGGCAAATCCGCCACTTTCGCGCACGGCGTTGAGCATCAAGAAATCCCCCACGGCCACCGGCACTCGAATCCCTGATGCGATGGTGTGCGCATTGGGCCACAGCTCGGCATGCTGCGTCCCTTCGCGATAGGCTTTGACGATGGGAGCGCAGCCGGAGGCTTGCACGACAACCATACGAGGAAGTTTTCCGGTGATCCATCCTAGCGCCTGCAGCTCGTGAAACGCTTTCCACATCCCGATCAGACCGGTACCACCGCCGGTTGGATAGAGGATGACATCGGGCAACTCCCAACCCATCTGGTCGGCCAGCTCCAATCCCATGGTTTTCTTGCCTTCGATGCGATACGGCTCTTTCAAGGTCGACATGTCGAACCAACCTGCAGCCTCTTTGCCTTGCCCGACAATCCGACCGCAATCGTTGATCAATCCGTTGACGCGCCATACGTCAGCTCCTTGCGCAGCGATCTCGCGAACGTTGATCTCGGGAGTATCCGCCGGACAGAAGACAATGCTCTCGATGCCTGCCCGCGTCGCGTATGCGGCCAGCGCAGCGCCGGCGTTGCCGTTGGTCGGCATGGCAATCTTGCGAATCCCCAGTTCCTTGGCCATGGAGACCGCCATGCACAATCCTCGGGCTTTGAAAGAACCTGTCGGAAGTCGCCCTTCGTCTTTGACCAGCAGCTCGCCCGTCCCGGCTTCCAAGTTTTCCAAGCGGATGAGCGGCGTTTGGCATTCGCCCAAACTCACGATGTTTTCGGCATGCCGCACCGGCAGCAGTTCGCGATAACGCCACAGGCCAGCCGGTCGAGCTTCCAAACGTTCGCGCGGTACGCTTTCGCGAATGCGATCCAGGTCGTAACGCACCAGCAACGGACGGCCGGCTTGAGATAGCCCGTGTACGCGATGGGCTTCGTAGCGATCTCCGCGAAGCCCGCATTCCAGATGGGTCACAAAGTTCGGGCACTCGGGGAACGTCAACCACTCTTGGCGACTAGGGACCTTCGTCATGGGCGAGAACCGTTCATTTCCTGTGTAAGAGAGGGACCATTGCAATCGTTCAATCGTGAACGGACAGCGGCGTGAGTCGTTGGTACCAAGCGTTGGCCAGGACCGATGCGCTCCAGGACGTCGCCATCATCGAAATGAACTGATCGGTTTCGTGGGGATCGCCGTTGTCAAAGTACTCTTGAACCGGTGTGGCCCGACTGGAGACATGCCACGATCCGTCTTCGCATTGCGTGCGGATCAAGTAATCCAGCCCGTTGCTAAATCCATGGAGTCGGTAAGCCCCAATCTTGTAGTCCGAATAGGTTTCCGCCCAGAGCAGCAGCACCGTGGCGGTGGAATACGCATCGCTGTCTCGTTCGGCATCTTGCCCCCATCCACCGTCCTCGTTTTGCTGCTCGAGGAGCGCGTTGAGGCGTTGAATGACCGTCGACTTTTCCTTCACTGGAGCCCGTCCCGCCGCGGCATCGGCAACCTTGAATGCCTTCAGCCATTCCTTCCACGCCGGATCGTCTGCAAAGGAGCCGCCATGACCGGGAGGGATTCCGGGTGGCTTCATCTTGCTCGCCATATCGTCGGTCAGGTAATCGATCCACAGCAATCCGCAAGCATCTTCGGTGTTGGTGGGATCGCTTTGGCGCAACATCCAACGTCGCGCTCGATAGACGGATTGCCATAGCGGAAGGGACTCCGAAAACGGCTGTCGGCGTGCGATCCTCGCTTTAGCCTCTTCGATGAGCCCGAACGAGACCAACGCGGTCGCCATGGCATCGCTCGCCGCGGCCGGAGGACGAATCGAGTGGACGCGCCAACGTCCGTCGGGCTGTTGGGTGGCCAGCGCATTGTCGATGAGATCGCGGTGCAATTCTCCCCAGTCTGCTTTGCCGACCGCCTCCGTCCACAACGCATACCCTAAGGTCAGTCCGCGACCGTCGAGTTCCTTGCCTGCTCGCAGATCGTCTCGATGCGATTCCAAGCTCTTTCGGCTGAACTCCAAAATCTGCTCGATACGCTCTGCATCTGGTGAAGCCTTGACGGAGCCGTTGCCTCCAAACGAAGGCTTCCTCGCGCTATGGAGCGCGAAGAGCGGAACGGCTTGATGGTGGCACGAAAAGCAATCGCGATGTTGGGGATAGCGATCGACGCTGCCGCGGATCAACTCCAACGATCGCTTGACTGCATCGCGATGCTCGGCCCGCTGCGTGAGAGAGTCCTTTCCGCGAAAAGCCTGCGCGTTCGCATGCTGCCAACCCGCCCCCCAAAGGGCCAATACCAGGAGAACGCGGCAGCACGTTCTAATCCATGGTCGTTGAACCGTTGATGGAGTCATTTCAAGGCCTCAGTTTCGGCACAGTTATTCGTAGAGAACGCAGTCCTTGCAGTATACCTCAGGCAGGTCAAGCGATGGGCGGATCGGAAGCGAGGCACCCGCTGCCAAATGCACATGCCCGGGTTTCCAGGTCCATCCGCCGGGGTTTTGGCCATGGTAGATCCGCATCCGGAACAGCGCTCGATCTCTCACCGCTTCGGCGCATTACAATGCAAGTTCGGCCGCACCCGCGCTCGCCCCCATCCCCTCCAATCATCCCACCCATGACCAACACGACTTCGACCGCCACGATGGACTCGATCCGAGATGCCATCCCGATCCTACGCCAACATGTTTCCGCCGCGCCGCTGGTGCGATCGTACGCATTGGAACACGCGCTCGGTTTGGGCAAAGATCGCCGCGTGTGGATCAAGGATTACGGCTGGACTCCGGTGGGTTCGTTCAAGTTGCTCGGCGCCATCAACTGGGTAGCCAACCATTTGCAGGAGCTTCAAGACCGACCGATCGCGGCGCATTCGTCAGGGAACTTTGCATCCGGGTTGGCCTTTGCCGGTCAGCGGTATGG
>JBKCUI010000385.1:0-21113 GCA_046318495.1 Pirellula sp.
CTGCCCTGAAACGCATCGTCGGAACCGACGAAGGACGGCCGTGGCTAATCCTAAAAGGAAAACGCTGGTTGCTGACCTCCGCAGGCGAGCGAGTGCAAGGTGTCGTCGCAGATCTCGTGCGTCAGTACGAAAAGGTCGAGCGGTTCAGCGAAGAGGGGCAGCAGGCACGAACGACACTCGCGATCGCTTGCGGTCCAACGGCAGCCAGCGGCGTTGTGCGCATGGCAGTGGAGCACTTGCTGGTCGAGTCGCCCGAGCTAACCGTTCGAATCGCTACACCGCGCGGACGCTCGCGAATCGAAGGGGTTGCTGGTGGCCAATTCGACTTGGCCATCGTGACCGACAGCGAGACGACGATTCGTGACATAGCCGGGATCGAACTGTTTGTGGAACCTTTACAGCGCGATCGATTCATCGTTGTAGGCAATCCGCCACCAAAGGCCGCATGGAGCAAAGCTTGGCACTCCCTGCCGGTTCGACGTCCAGTGACCGCCAACGAAATCGCCGACTTTCCCTTGATCTTGCCTGAGCCCGACGCATCGCGACGGCAGCAGTTCGATCGCTGGTTTAGTCAAGCGAACCACAAGTTGCCGAATGTCACTTTGGAGATTGGCGGTTGGATGAACTTGTTGCAGTTCGTTCACGCAGGTCTTGGTGTCGGTTTCGCCACAGAGCAATCGTTTGCGGCATTCCAGGCCACGAGGCCTACCCGCTCGGGGGCGAAGGCAGGCATGGTTGCGCGGTATCTGGACGAGAACGACTTTCCGCCCGATCCTGTTCGCCTGATTGCCCGCAAGCCGCAGGGGCGCAAAACGCCGGATTTCGGCACCTCTGCTCAACGGTTGCTGGAGCTTCTGCGAGCGACCAGCTCCAAGTGACCGTCGACGGGTTGCAACGAGGTCAGGGCGTTCGTTCGGCAGAGCGAGCCCAACCGCAGCCGCACCACGATGCGTATTACACGCTGAACTATTTGCCGTAGTCGGCGATGGCTCAGCGCCATTTCGACAAGAGATTGAAACACTGAGGCACAGAGATCCCACAGAGAGCCGCCTACACTCAGTCGCTCAGGAGCGCTTAGCCTAGTACGCCTTGGATGACCGAGCCGGTCGAAAGAGGGTGGGGGCGATTCTCGCGATCGAGAAGCACTGAATGAGGATCGAAGCCCATCTGATGCAAGATCGTTGCGGCAAAGTCTTGTGGGCTGACCGCATCGCGAATCGGATAGGCCGCATGCCGATCGCTCTCGCCATGCACGTGGCCGCGTCGGATCCCGCCGCCAGCCAAGATGCCGCTGTAACAATACGGCCAATGCTCTCGGCCGGCGTTCTGCGCCGTGATTTGAGGTTTGCGCCCGAACTCGCCGACCCACGCGATGAGAGTCTCATCGAGCAATCCACGCGATTCGAGATCTTCGATCAAGGCCGAGAGAGCGAGATCCGCAGGCGGAATCAAATCGTTCTTGAGCCGATTGAAGTTGTTGCCGTGGGTGTCCCAGAAGTTCTGTCCATCGTTGTGCCAATTGACGCTGACCAATTGCACTCCGTGTTCGATCAACCGTCGGGCTAGCAAGGCGCATTGGCCATGGATGTTGCGACCGTAGCGATCTCGGATGGCATCGGGCTCGGCGTGCAAGTGGAAGGCTTGTTGGACTTGGGGGCTTGTGAGCATGGAGGCCGCTTGCGATTGCTGAGCCGACCACGCCCCTGCCGCGGCAGTGCGGTCGAGGGCCGCGCGCTGCGACTCGATCATCTTGAGCAAGTGCCTGCGCGATTCGAGCCGATCGAGCGACATCTCAGCCGGGAGCGATAGTCCTTGCGGTTTCCAATCGGGGTGGTTCGGATCTCCTTGCAATAGCATGCCGCTGTACGCGGAACCGAGCCATCCACCATGCTGCCCGGGAGCTTCTCCGCCGGGGGCAGCAGGATGGAAAGCCTTCCAAGGCATGGCGACAAAGTTGGGCATGCCATCGGTGTTGGGACGCATGCGGGCGAGCAGGCTGCCCAAGTGCGGGGAGTCTTTGTCGCTCGGGGGAGCCGCATCGCTTTTGAGCGTTGGGGCCAGGTTGCCGGTCAATGTCGCGTGGCCGCTGGACAGGTGAGCCGGATCGTCGTGCCCCAACGAGCGAATGATGGTGAGTCGGTCGGTGAGCTTGGCCAACCGCGTGAAGTGTTCGCAGATCTGGATCCCAGGAACCACGGTCGACGTCGGTTTGAATTCTCCGCGCACTTCGGCGGGCGCATCCGGCTTCATGTCGAACGTATCGAGTTGGCTAGGGCCTCCCCACATGAAGAAGAAGATGCAGCGTTTGGCTCGGATGGGAAGCGTTGGGGCGTTCGCCATCGCGGAACCCGTGTACAAACCACCGAGCCCGAGGCCGCCCAGTCCCAAGCCAAGGGCGGACAGCGATCCGGCCGTCAGCAGTTGGCGTCGATTGCCGTGCAACCAACGCTGAAATCCAGGGCAATAGGGATGGTCGGACATAAACCGTGGCGATGGAAGTAAGGGAGTGGGCTGCGTCGATCGCGGTAGCGAGTACCCGTGACGCCCAAGGCGGGTGAGGCCTACCTGACACGATAAGGTCCGGCCCGTTCCTTGTCATGGGAGCGTTCCGATCCTGCGATCTGGGCAAGCCGATTGGGAGGGAGGTGGGAGCCGAACCAAGCTCGGCGGGATGGTGTGCGATGCCAAGTTGAACCGGCATCGCTTTATTGTAGCCTGAAGAACTTGCACAAGGCCAGACGAGCTGGCGAATGGCACGCGGAACGTGCAAAACGGCGACGAAAACGGGGATTTCTTGAACCCCAAACGGGTCGAGGGGGTCCCATGCGCGGCATCCCTTGCAGGATACTGATAGCAATACCCTATGCGGGCCAAGCAGCCTTTTTTGGGGCGTTTACGTCTGAGGTGATTGAGAACGCGAGGAACCCGTGACCAGCGGATTGCCCGAGGAGCAATGTGATGGAAGTGAACCCCTATGCCCACGAACAGACGAACGCATCCGACGAGCGATCCGCAAACCGAAGTGCGTCACCCACAACAGGAGACATGCACGACGACGCCAACCGTGTTCTATCGGATACTGTGATCGGTCTCAACACGCGAAGCTCCGACAACCGATTGCAAGCCATCTGGATCGCTAGTTCGATGTTTTTGGCCGCATGCGCGATGGGATTCGCAGCTTGGTGGCGCACCGACTGGGAACTACCTTGGTACGGCGGCGCGCTGATCGGCGCCTTTTTGGGAATGGTCTTCGGGTTCTTCACCAGCGGTATCTACTTGATGGTATATCGCTTGGTGCACCATTTGCGAAGGAGCAACTCCTCTTCGTGATACACGCGATGCGTAGCGGCCGCATGTTCGACATGCGAGCCGCATACTATCCGCGGTTCGATCAACGGTTGTCGTTCGCGGGCGTCGCGCGTTGCATAGCTACTTTCACCGCAGGATGCGATAGCAAGTACTGTCGACGGGCATCGGCAAAGGCTTTGATGCTAACGCCATGACCACCCGGCCCACCCGAAGAACTTGCGTCCGACGTCGAGGCCAGGAAGTCTTCGTTGGTGGACATCTTGCGCGTGTCGATCAGGACCAGCGGTTCGATGTTCTTCCTGACGTTGGCGACCGTGGCGCCAAGGTTCTCCCAATCGAGATCGCGCTGTGCAATCTCGCCGATGATTTGCAAGTACTTGTCGCGGTACTTGGGAACTTGCAACAACCGACTGCGCAGGGGGCGGCTGGCATTGTCGAGTCCGGTTAACGGATCGAGGGCGAACGCATTGCCACCTGCCGCACCGGGGCCACCAGAATTGGGTCCACCAGGATTGCGTCCGCCAGGACCAGGCCCTCCGGCTCCGGGTCCCCCCTCACCGTTGCGTCGACCTTCGGGACGTCCTTCTGGGCGACCCTCTGGGCGTCCTTCGCGGCGACCTCGCTCACCACCTCCCGGTCCGCGTCCGCCACCCATCATGCCGGGGCCCATGCCTGGTCCCATGGGTGTCATGAAGGCTTCGTTCATGTCGTGCGGTACCACGTGAAATTGTTTCTTGTCGTCCAAGAACAAGCTGTAATCGCTACCGCGAACCCAATACCCATCGGTATTGATCAGCGCCATGTCCACCGCAAGGAAACGCAAGACTCCGTCGACATCCAAGATCGGTTCGATGCGATCGGGAAGTTCCTCGATGGGCGTTTCATTGAGGACGCGACAAAGTTCGATGAGCGCTTGCCAGGACGCATCCTTGTCGCTGGTCTTGATTTCATACAGACGGCGATAGGCATCGATGTTGTCGCCGAGGTAGGTCAAGCTGCCGCCGCCGGCTGGACTGCCTGGGACTTTCCAACGCGCGACTTGTTTCTTGCCATAGTCTTTTTCGATGAAGGTCTTGTCGAACTGTTGGGCCGATTGATAGATCCCCCAATCGATGCCGTTGATCACGACGCGGACTTCATTCACTTTCGGAGCGGGCAAATAGTGATTGGCGATGGATGAGTACAAGACCGACCGCATCATGCTGCTGTCTCCGTTGGAGTTCAGCAAGTTGAGGGTTTTGTATCCGTGCAAGCGTTGATCGCGATCGACCAGATCCATCGAGATGTTGAGCGAGCGTTTGGAGCCTTCGGGAACCATGCCAAACGAAGACATGCCACGGAAGCTGACTCCGACTCGTTCAAACGTATGGTTGTCGACCGTCATGACCGCATCGACTTCCACATCGGTCGGTTTGAAAGTAGCGAGTTCGGTTTCCCAATCGTCCGCATCGAATTGCAGAAAGATGGTACGAACGACCGAGGGATCGTATAGGGATTCGTCGCCATACACTTGAACCTCCTTCGGATCCACCGCGACTCCGGGTTTCCCCGGCACGCGCGATCCCATCGGGCCACCGGGTCCGCCAGGACCGCCGCCTGGGCCACCCGGTCCACCTCCAGGTCCACCAGGTCCACCGGGACCGCCGCCTGGGCCTCTCTGCCGACCACCGCCCGGGCCGCCACCGAAACCGCCAGGTCCACCACCAAAGCCACCGGGGCCGCCGCCGCGCCTTCCGCCGCCGGACGCCGCTTCTTTGCAAGCTTCATCGCGTTCGGTTCGATTGAGCCATCCGTTGTCGTCGGCATCGTACTTGGCAAGCAATTTGCGTTCGCCCCCTCCCATCGGACCACCACCAGGGCCTTGCATGCCCGGCATTGGCATGGGAGCAAAGGCGAACTTCGCACCTTGCATCGCTTCCCACTTCGCTTGTTGGTCAGCGGTAAGCGTCTCGAGCAGTTCTTTGCTCGCAGCTTGCTTGCCAGCCTCGATGGCTTGGAAATCGGGAGGTCCTCCGAAACCGCCGGGGCCGCCGGGGCCCAGGCGCGGCGGTCGAACGGCGAGCTTGTCTTGAAGCGATTCGAGCTTCTCGCGTTGGGGCGAGGTTAGCCCAAGTTCGGTTGCAACCTCGGGCTTGAGCCAAGCCGCCACGCCTTCGCGCTGCATGCCAAGTTGCGCTAGCCGATTCCACTGTTGGGGATCGATGGCATCTTTGAATTGAGTATCGATTTCGTGCGCGGCAACTTGCGATGCCGCCTCCATCGAGCGCATGCGTTCTTCGCGCTCTTGGTCGTCGAGTTCGAAGAAATCCTGCGGACGAAAACTCTGCATCTGCTCGCCGAGCTTTTCGAAGAACGCTTGCGAAAGCTTCTCAACCGAATCTTTCTGTCCATCGGTGAGTTTCAACTCGGATTGCACGTCGGGTTGCATGGCCAACATCACCAGGCTGCCGCCAGCACCGAATAGGCCCATGGGACCCATCATGCCTCGCCCTGGCCCGCCAAAACCAGGGCCTCCGAAACCGGGCCCGCCGAATCCCGGTGGTCCACCAAAGCCGGGAGGTGGTCCGAATCCGCCAGGGCCGTCTTGCGCGAGTCCGAGCAGTGGAGACTGCCAGCCGCCAGCGATTACCAGCATCCAAATCTTCAACGTTCGAGACTTCATCATGCACCTTCTGGTGAAACACGGAAAAGAGAAGTGAGAAAAGAGTTCAAGTGCGGGCTTTCCATTGCACCGACTGCACCCCGTCGGTTCGAGCCAGCCCATCGACCATGCTTTGCAACTCATGGCTGTAGGAGGCGTGCAGCACGATGGTCCAGTCATAGGCAGAACCACCGCGCACCGACTCGACGCCATGGACCGCGTAGGGGATGTTCAGTTCCGCCAACATCCGATGGATGGTGTTCGCGAATTCACCGTGCGCCGAAGTGCGGATCTGCAGCTCCGACTGCGTGATCGCAGGAATGGGCATCACATTCGAGGCCTTACCCCAGCGTGTAGAGATAGCCTTGGCACCTGCGATGACGCTCATCGCAGCCACCGTACCGATGGATGCCACGGCGATATCGCCCGCTCCCAATGCCATCCCCACCACGACGGCAAAGATCACGAAAGCGATGTCTTGGGTGTCTTCGACTACGGTTCGAAACCGAACGATCGAAAGTGCACCGACCAAACTGAAGGCCCTTGCGATGTGATCTCCGACGACTTGCGTCACCATCGCGATCAGGACCGAGAGAAGGACCAGCGTCACCGGCAGATTTGGGGCGATAGGCTGAGGTGCCCTTTTCCAGCAGTACGCTGCAGCTACCAAACTGCCAAACAGAATCGCCAATGCCAATCGCATTGCCAATCGATCCCAAGTTAGGGAGTCGTCGAGGGCCCCCGTCGCAGTCAACCAATCGAACATCTTACGCCTCCTCCTCGGTTCCCTCGGGGCGAAACGCGCGTGGGAACTCCGACTGTACCGGGGCTAACTGCAATCCTGCGACCGCGTTGCGATACTTGGAACAGGGAGTGGAATTCAATCCGAATGCGTCGATCCACGACCGAAACTGCGAGGGCATCGCAACGCCATACTTGAACTCCACGATGGCTTGGCCATCAAGGATCGAAGTCCACGGGTCGGATGCCTCGTCCGAGAAGGCATAGTCGAGCGCACGTCGGCATCGAAGTGCGACGTCAACGGTCATCCGAACGATGCCATGCTCCGAAGTGCTCATCAAGGCGCAGCGTCGATAGCCGATTCGCACGACGGGCCGCAATCCCCGCGACTGAATCCGTTTCTGAAACCAATGTGCTTGCGACGTGGGATCGAGCGTCGCAACGCTCAATTGGCTGGCTTCTTGTATCGGGATTTGGCTTCGCGTTTTTCGGACGAGCCCTTTGCGTTTGCTCTTTCGCTCCAAATAGATCGCATCCGCATTCCCGTAACGGCGTACGCGAAACTTGCGTCGGCCGTATCCGGGGTGCCGGTGATAAACGCTCCAGTTCGGCGTATCGAGATAGAGGCTCTCGAGTTGATAGCTGGGCCAAGGAGAATCGCTAGGCGTAGCGTCGCAGTATGCATCCCAATGCATCGTACGCTGGGCGCTGTCCAGCAATTGGGCTACTGTGGCCAGCGGCAACAAGAACTTGATCTCGTATGCACCAGCTGGTTTGGCCGATTCCGCCCCGCCAGATGGAGTCGCTCGCATGAGCGAAGGTGATAGTGCAAAGGGTGGCGGCTGTTCCGCGGAGGGCATTCGATGACTTTCCCACATGGCATAGACCTCGACGAGGCAAGAAGAGATATGCCATGGAACCCCCTTCGCCTATTGCAAGTTTCGCCCCAACTTCATGAAATCCTCAAGATCTGAAGACGGGCACGAAAAACCCTTTGTTTTCAAAGAGATTCGCCCTGGATGCAAGGCTGATTGGACTCGCCAACCTTAAGATTGTCTGAAGGCCCGCCGGGCTAAGAAATCCATTCCACCAGGTTATTGGACAGCGTTGGAAAAGAATGCCCGGTGCATCGGTTCGACGCGCGAACTGCCCCAGTTCACTCTCCGAGGATACTCCAACCGACGGGAGCGAAGGCAACGGAGCGAATGCATTGGCCGTTGTTGGCCATGAGTTGCATGATTTGGTGGGCTTCCTCGGGAATGCCGCGGTTGTAGAAACCATGGATACCCGAGAGGAGCGACCAACCGCCGTTGGGTGCAAAGGCGATGGACTTGATATCGCTCCCTTGATTGGCGAGCACCATCATGGCTTGGTGGGCTTCATCGGGTATCGCTTCATTGAAAAAGCCGTTCGCGCCATGAAGTACGCTGCATCCACCTTCGCGCGTGAACGCAACCCACTTGAGTTCCGAACCTTGATTGGCAAGCTGCATGAGGGCCGATTGCAAGTTTGGCGATACCCCATCGCAAACAAAGCCGCTGTATCCGTAGAGCAAGCACCAACCCTGATTGGGGGCGAATGCGATCGACTTGATGCGTTCCCCTTGGTTGGCCAACTGCCCCATCGCCAAATGCGCCGAGTCGGGAATGTTTTGATTCACATACCCCGAATGCCCATACAACAAGCTCCAACCTCCATACGGTGTGAACGCAATCGATTGGATGCATTCACCGCTCATCGAAAGCCGTTGCATGGCAGCGTGCGCATCGTCGGGAATGTTTCGGTTGTACATCGCAGTTGCAGCCGATTAAGAATTGGATCGAAACCATTCGCCTGCAGTGTATCGAATGCAATGGACGGCTTCCACGGTCTGGTCGATCGACTCCGCCGAAAAATCCTCGAATGCACAACCTGCGATCGCCCTTCGCCGAAAGGGTTACTTCGCCTCCCATAGTTCCGATAGCAATGCAACCATCTTGGGATCGTGGGCCTCAAGTTCAGCCCGGGTGAAAGGAAAGAAATCGTTCGTGCTGAAAAACGCTTCGCTGGCTTCTGCGAAATACTCTTGCTGGGATTGCATGGCATACGCACGCGTTGTTGCCGATCGGCCATCGCCGAATCGCTGTTCAACGCGATCGTAGGTGCCACTGGCTTTGGCTCGTTGGTAGGCCTCAAGAACTTTCGGATTCTGGAATCCGCGTTCCAAAACGCGGTCATGGTAGGCGTGCGCCAACTCGTGCAGCGCGAAGTTGGGCATGCGACGCGTTTCGGCTTCAAAGATCCGAACGTTGGTGAATTCGATTCCCTTTTCCATGGCGGGATTGCGATGGTTCTCGCGCAGCCAAGAGACGCTCGGATGGTACTCGGCCCGTGGCTGGATGTTGGGGTACTCGGGCGAAACCCATAGTTCGACTTCACGCAGATGCTTCAATGCAGGTTCGGGCACGACCTTCGCAATCTCTTGGAGTTGATTCTCCAACAATTCGAGTGCCAACGAGGTTGCTTGCGCATCCTTGTCTTCGAGCCCGCGATGAACATGGAGCGTCCAACCTTCGCACTTTTGCACGCGATAATCGGAATCGGATGGGACCTGTTTCACATCCTCTGCTTTCGAGTTCTGAGCCATTGCGGGCGAATGGGTGCTAGCCACCCCAAACAACACGAACAACACCAACCTACGCATCGGCATACCCCATTCCTTTTCCCTTGTTGGCCTCTCCGGCAGCATCCATCGCCCGGTCGCGAACGCCCATTACGACTGGCTTGGATATCGCGGCGTGCGTTTCTCTACGAAGGCTCGGATGCCTTCGCGCGCGTCGTTCGACTGCAAGCATCGAATGTAGGCCTCAGTATCAGCGCGATACGCGACCTTCGGCTGCATGCCTTCATCCAGATGCACCAAACGCTTGGTCCACCGCAACGCTTCGGCTGGTTGTTGCAATAGCTTCTCTGCGATCTGTCGAGCACGCTTCATCAACATGGCACCCGGAACAACTTCGTGCACCAGCCCCCATTCCAGCGCACGCTGGGCCGAGATGGGCTCGCCCAGCATGCACAGCTCAAGGGCTCGGGCCTTGCCAACGAGCGCCGTAAGCTGTGCGATTCCATATCCAGGCGGCCATCCCAGGCGAATTTCCGGCATCGCAAAGCGTGCGTCATGGGTGGCAATCCGGAAATCGGTCGAATAGGCCATGACACAGCCGCCACCGAATGCATCCCCGTGGATCAACGCGATCACCGTTTGCGGCAGTCGCTCCCAGGACAAGTACAACTCGGCTTGTCGCAAACTCAATTGCCTGGCGGCCGCCTCCGAGAGTTGCGGCAGTTCCTTGATGTCGTCCCCAGCGCAGAATGCATCCCCCTGTCCGCGCAACAGCACGATGCGGACTTCGTTCGGATGCCCGGAGAGCCACTGGTTCAAAGTTTCTAGATCCGCCGTCATGACCGTATTCACCGCATTGAGCGATTGCGGACGGTTGAGCGTTACGATGGCGATTGGACCATCGCGCTCGACGGTCAACGTTTGAAAAGAAGGCAACGCCCCAGTATTCGCAGCCAAGGTCATCGGTCTCCTTTCAACTCCGGAAACGGATTCCAAGTTCTCGATCAAACGATCGAGTTGAACGATAGCTCGCGTATGGCTGCCATGCCCTAGCACGCGTTCACCGCAAATAGCCTGCACATCAAACCCGATGCGCCGACCCTCGATACGAGAAACGGTTGCCACTCCTGTGACTGCCGCGCCCAAGCCTGCGCCCGCCACGTGCTCGATATGCACATCGATCCCCACCGATTCCTCGCCCGCCTCGAGGAACGGCCGAATCGCTTCGCGACCAGCCCGCTCCATAAGCAGGATCATGTTCGGCGTCGAAAATACGGTGGCTCTGGGATCGCCCCCCAACGTGATCACCATCGTCGGATCAACCGTCCAATCGAGACGCCCTTGATCCCCGACTTGCAGTCCAGGTTTCATGACGCGTGCTCCGGCGAGTAAGTCCCAGGATCAGTGATCGCCATGACCGTCCGCATGATGGGCATGATCCGAGAACGCAGCGTGCTTCTTGTCCCCTTTGGCGACGATGTACGCTAGCAGATCGTAGATCTCTTCTTGGGTCAGCTTGTTGAGCAATCCGACGGGCATCGGAGAGACGGTCGATAGCTTTTGGCCAACGATCTCGCTCTTTTCCAGAACCGTCGGTTCCCCCTTCGCGAGCGGATCGACCATGACCTTGATCTGATCATCGGTTTCTTCGATCAGCATGCCGGTGATGATGGCATCGGAGTCGGTCTGATAGATTCGCGATTGGTACTTGGGATCGATCTCCGCGGAAGGATGCAAAATGGACTTGAGAAGCGTTTCCGGGCTCAAGCGAGCCGCCTCGAGCTTGGCCAAATCCGGTCCGAACTCCTTGCCTTCACCAGCCAGCTTATGGCAGCCCACGCAACTGGCAGCACCGAACAAGCTCTTGCCGACTTCGTACGATCGGCCGCTCTTGATTTGCTTGGCCAAATCCGCAAAGTCTTCGACCTTCCATTCGGTGTTCCGACCAATGCTCTTGAGCAGTTCATCGCGAACGGGCAATGGATTGGCTGCGAGGTAGCCCGTTGCATCGGCTTGGTACTTCTCAAGATCCGCGACGACGATCAGTACCCCGAACATCCGACGCCAGTGACCTGGATAGGTGCAGACATACGGATACATGCCGGGCTCTTTGGGCACATCGAACGCAAGCGATTCGCTTTCACCAGGAGACAGAAGCTTGCTAGCCAGCAGAATCTTTTCCGACTTGGGCACAAAGTTACGAGCGCGTGCGTCGGCGTCTTGCGCGGACGCTTCGGCCTTGAGTCCAACGTCCTCCAATGCACCTGGCAACGTGATCACAAAGTTGTGCGGCATGTTGTCGGTGTTGGAGAATCGAAACTCGACAGGCTTACCCGCTTGGACAACGATTTGTTCCTTGTCGTAGAGCATGCGTTCGACGACGGTTCCGACGGCGATGGTACGGACGTCGAGATTTTGCAATCGGTCGAGGATCGGCTTGGCGCGATCTGGACCGAGGCGATTGGCGATGCTCTTGAGCAGTTCGGTGGTTTCCGTGGCAATACCGGACGTGCGAGCACGGGCCGGAATGCTGCTCAGAAAGCCGACCAAGTTATCTGCGAGGCTCGGCAGTTCTTTCGCATCCCAGTGTTCTTCGTCGAGCGCGCGGAGGGCTCCAATCGCTGACGATTTGCTTCGGTCGGATTTGATCAAGCGAGCCCAATCCGCGAACTTCTCTTTTTCGAAGCCCGGAATCGAAGCCGCGGCTGCGATGGCCAAATCGTGCAGCGTGGTGCTGCTGCCGGAGATCGACAACCGATCGGCTGGGATCGGTTGCTTGTTGATGCCCGGTCCGCTCCATGCGACTTGCAATCCATCTCCCCCGCCGTTGTCGAAGTAGGTGATGAGCACGTTGTGATTGCCGGCGGTCAGATCGATGCTGGTGCTCTTTTCGGACATGCCGTGCAAGCCGTCGTTGTTGATCAGCAACTGATCGTCGAGGTAGAACCGAGAACCGTCATCGGAAGCGATGTAGAACGTGTACTTGCCGCTGGCGGGGATGCTCAGGCTGCCTGTGAATCGCAATGCGAAGTCATCGGCTTGTTTGCGTTGCGGAACTTCCATGATGATGGTCGGTACCACCCCGCTTTCGGTCGGTTGCAGTGCAGCCAGCGTTTCCCGCGCGACGTTATCGGGAGCAGGATAGAAGTAATCCACGGCGATGCCGCCTTGAGACAAGGAGTTTGCGTTAGGTTCCGATTGCAAGTTCGATGGCAGTTCGAACATCAATCCGCGAACGGATGCGAACAGAGACTGCTTGAGCTTGGCATCGCTCAAGGAAGGAATGGCAGCGAGCACTTCTCGCAGACCTTCCTTGGAGCCCGATGCAGATGCCAAGGCCGAGTCGCCATTGCCTTCCGCGGTGATCCAAGCGGCATACGCCAACTGCTTTGCTGCGGAAGACTTCGCCTTGGACGCGAGATTTTGCAACGCACCTCGAGCTTTACGCAGTTCGGCATTGGGTTGTTCCAGAAGCAGATCCCGCAAGCTCTTGATCGCATCGAGTTGGTTGGCGGCATCCCGTTCTTGAACCAAGGTTACGATCAGGGGAACCGAGCTTTCCTTTCGCAACTCCGACATGCGTTTCAGGGTGGTTCGCAGTGCATCGGTGCTGGCGTTGGGACGTTCCAATACGGCTTGCAATGTCTTCTCCGTCGTCGGGAGCTTAAGCAAGCTGTCTGCATCGGCGTTCTTGAGGGCATAGGCGATAGCGGCCTCGGAAAGCGGCTTGCCATCGGCGATTTGCTTTTGCAATTGGCCGTCGATCTTGAGTTCGCGTCGCGCGTAGTTCAGGACCGTGTTCAATTCCGGATCGGTGGGGCGAACGGCGGCTTCGAAGAACGCATCGCTGGCGGCTTCTCCACCGAGTTCCACCGCGGATTTGACTGCTTCGGCGCGAACCAAGGCCGAGGAGTCGCGGGCTGCGGAGAGCAATAGCGACTGCCAGCCTTGCACGCGTTGGCTCCAGTGGCCCAGGGTTCGGATGGCTGCCGCACGAACGCGTGGTTCTTGCGCGGCAAAGACCTTTTGAATCCAGTTCAGATCGGGGCGTCGATGTTCTTCGAGAACCCACAGGCCTTCGAGCAAGGCTTGCGCGTCATCTGGCTTGGAGACGTCGAGCGTCTTGGCCCATGAGTTGAGGGCTTGGACGACTTCGTCGGTAGGACGTCCGCTCAATTCCAGACGAGTGCGGTAGCGGGTCGAATTGTCTTTGGCATGGAATGCACGCAGTACTTCTGGAATCGGTTTGCCCTTGAGCTTAACCGGCTGAAGCGGCTTCGAACCCTTTGGAGTGACGCGGTAGATTCGACCGTGTTCGTGGTCGCGGTTGGGGTCGCGCATGTTGTGCTGCATGTGACCGATGATCGCATTGGACCAGTCGGCAACATACAGAGCACCGTCGCCGCCGACTTCTACATCGGATGGTCGGAAGTTCGGATCGCTGGAGACCAAGATCGGTTCGATCTCTTCTGCCGTGATATCGGCACCGTTGTATTTGACTTCGTGCTGGAGCACACCGAGGAACCCGATGCAGTTGCAGATCAAGAAGTTGCCTTGATTCTTTTCTGGGAACAAGCTGCTCGACAGGATTCCAGTTGCGGCCACGGGGCGGACACGCATCTTGAACCATTGCTTGGTGCCGATGCCTTTGCCGATGTTGACGTAGGAACCCGTTCCACCGGTACCGTCGTTGGCGAATTGATATCCCCATTGGTCGAACACGTCTCCGTGCGGGTTGGGACCGATCGGGAAATGAAACTCCATTTCAAAGGTGCGTGGGTTGAATCGGTGAACACCGCTCTCGCCCGAGCGCACCGTTTTCGTGGGGGTTTCCATGGCGGCGATGTTAAAAATCCCTCGCGACCAATAGAGCCAGCCATCGGGTCCGATCAACATGGCGTTGGCCGAGTGGTGGGAGTCCGCGCTGCAAACCCCTTGCAACATGCGGATCTTCACGTCGGCGCGATCGTCTCCGTCGGTATCCTTGAGGAACCAAATTTCCGGCAATGCGGCGACGAGCATCCCGCCGTTCCAAAACTCAAACCCAGTAACGCTATTGAGTTCATCGGCAAAGGTCACGCAACGATCGGCGACGCCGTCGCCATCATCATCGGGCAAGCAGATGATTCGGTCGCGCCGCGGTTCGGTGGGATTCCAGTGAGGATAGGACGGCCACACCGAGGCAAACAATCGGCCATCGGTGTCGACCGCCATTTGCACCGGCTTGACCATCTCCGGAAACATCTCTTCGGATGCAAACAGATTGACTTGCATCCCTTCAGCGATCTTCATCTTGCCGATGGCTTCTTTACCGCCCAAGTACGAATGCCGTCCGTCGGGCAAATCGCCGGGAATGTTTGTCTTGACCGCGAGCTCCGGCGGCAGATTGTCGTCGACGACCTTGTATTCGCCACCCCGCGCGACACTCCAAACGCCTTCGTCGCGATTGGCGGTCATGACATCAAAGATTTCCATTTCGCGCATCATGACGTCTGCGTTCGATTGCCCGAACCACGCCAGTTTGGATCGACCGCCAAAGACGTTGTATCCATCCACGACGCGATAGCGGCTGTACCAATGGTAGTTTTTGTCTTGAACGGCAGTGCGCACTCGATTCAGCAATGCTTCGTCGCTGGTGCGCTTGTTCTGCGGAAAGAGCGCTTCCACGATCGCTTGTGCGATTTGGCGATCGCCGTCATCGTTCAAGTGGATGCCGTTCATCGTCAGCGGCTTTTTGGCTGCAGCGTACAGGCGTTGCGAGGGAGTGAAGAGATCGACGAACGCGACCTTCTTTTCGGCGCAGACTTCCTTCATCGCTTGCGTGAGTGCGGCCAAGTTCACATTGTTCGCGCTGCCGTCGGGCAGATTGGGATCTTTGAGGTTCTCATGCGCGATGGGGGAGAAGAACACCAATCGAGGTGGTTGGCGACTGTCGTAGGATTTGGCGAGCATGCCATCGATGGTTTCCGCGAGATCTTTGCGGAAGCCGGGCAATGCGCCGGGGCCTTTGAGGGCTTCGTTGTATCCGAAGAAGCAGAAGATGACGTTGGCTTCGACTTTGGTCAGCCATTCATCGGGGCTGCCGAAATTCTCTTCGCGAACACGCAGCTTCAATTCGTCCCCAGGGTAGCCCAGGTTGCGCACAAAGAGCTCATGCTCAGGGAACATGGCGTGGAGATAGGTTTCCAGCCAAGCCGAATGTTGCATGCGATCGGCCATGGTATTGCCGATGTAGGCGATGTGGTCCCCCTTTTTCAACTCAAACGATGCGGCAGGCGTCGCGTCTGCGGCCGTTGCTATCGGGGGATTTGCCATCGCCGGGGTTGTTGGCAGGATAGCGATCAGGGAGAAGCAAGACCAAGCGACAAATCGCGTCAGCGTTGTACGATGCATGCGCAGCAGTGGGGGAGGGGGGAAGGATGGTTCGGACCGAACTTCGACGAAGTCGCCTTCATGAAGCATCCGAGGGGAGAGCGGCCGGGAAAACTTCCGACCTGCAACCTAGCATTGTAGCTCCCGCTGACGTTGTCCAGTAGCGGGCGAGGGTTCTCGATCGGCGCTGACCCATGCACCGAATACGACCATGCGATTCCCCTGAAGGCAGGGGCTTTGGTCGTATGTCGCTGCTGATTAGGGCGTGCAGCTCTGGCAGTTCGAACCGGAAGAACGTGTCGGAACACCTGCAGCCCCATACGCGGGGTAACCAGGAGCCGTCGTGGTCATCGGTCCGCTGGAATAGCCGGGAGGCAACACGGCACCGCTGCTCGGGGCACCATAGGCGGCCGGTGCATACCCAGGTTGCACCGCCATCGGTGCCATCATCCCAGGTTTGCGTGGGGCGAAGTGGCACATCCCCCAATTGTCGCATTTCCATTGCTCGATTCCGCGGATCGCTCCGCAACCATTGGCGCAGCTAATCAGAACAAGGCCGAGAAAAAGGGGAGCAAATCGCATGATCAAAGATGGTCTCGTGCAAAGGAACAACACGGTTCAAAACCTGTGAGAGTATTCCTCAGAAAAGGGCTCGCGATCCGATTTTGTTCACTATTTCCGAGATTTTGCTCAAGTCCACGACGTTCCGCGATCGGGACAATCGATTCGAAACGCAAATGCGGACCCGCCGGTACGAGTTGCCCTTGCAACGCCTTGCACCTCGCGTCCTGTCCGCCGACAATGGACGCTTCGATTTCAAGGTTTCCAAACCACGGCGATTCCGAGACGATCACGGTCGTCGCGCCCATCCGAAAGCATGGAGCCCGCTACGCACTCGTCGCCCTCTCCGAGACCGTTTGCGCGAGCAAGTCGCTTCGGAACGGAGTTGCGCTTCGCGTGATTGGAACATCGGAATCGCACCCGCCTTCATTGCCCCTCCCCACCTACCGATCTCGACCACGCATGGCTTTCTATCCCCGGCCAGCAAGGCGCTTCGTTGGTTCACGCAAGCCTTGCATGGCGGCCCATCCTTGGATCGCTTCCTTGTGCGTTTGCATCGCTTCGAGCACCACGCTCGTTGCGGACGATCGCGATCCCATCGCCCGCGACGCCCAAGAACGGGCCCTCGCTGACGAGTATCATTCCGTGATCGCACCGATGGTCGAGGCCTACTGCATCAAGTGCCACAACGAAGTCGATCGCGAATCCGGAATCCGAGTCGATCAACTCGACGCCAGTTTCTCCGATGCGGCCATGGGCCTTTGGGAAGGCATTCGCAAACAGATCGAGTCGGGGGACATGCCTCCTGAAGACGAACCGCAACCGACCGACGCCCAGCGCCAAGCATGGATCCAATGGATCGATCGAGGATTGCACTTCGGGCGCTCGCGCGAAGTTCCTCGCAACGGAGCCATGCGTCGACTGACCGTCGCTCAATACCAGACGACCCTCAATCAGTTGCTGGGCATCGACGAATCGTGGACCGACCTACTGCCACCGGATGCGGTTTCCAAAGACGGCTTCACCAACAACGCGGCCACCCTGCAACTCTCGCCGCTCCAACTCGAAGCCTACCTTGAAATCGCCCAGCAAGCGCTGGAGTTGGCGACTGTTGCCCCGGAACAACCGCCCACCATCGAGCACTTCAAGATGGAACTAGGGAAAGGCATCAACCGCGAACCTTGTCCCGACACACTCATTCTCGGCGCCTTCAACCGCTTGTTGCCGAACTCGGACTTTGTGGTCACCGAACCGGACCTTCAAAAGACCTTTGCGTTTCGCCCCTTTCGCATGCAGCGCCAGTTCCGCTTCATCGAAGGCTATCAAGGCAACGATACGGTCCGCGCATGGAAAGACTTCGACAGTATCTATCACGCGGTCTTCGCATGCCTGCGAGGCAGCGAAGGCTATCCCAAAGGGCGTGCATATGAAGTGGCAAGCGATGGGCTGCTGCTACGTCCGGCCATTCCGAGTCCAGAGATTTTCGGGGAATCCAATACCTACGGGCCCCATGCAAACTTCAAGATCGCACTGCGAGATCTGCCCGAGTCAGGTCGGTTTCGCGTCACCGTCCAAGCTGCCAAGCTACCGGATGGTTGGCTGCTGGATGCCAAGTCACCCGGCCCCGACGCGACCGATGCACGTGTGCATCGTTTGGCCCCCGAACCGGGAGCAACAGTCGATTGCCATCTCCCGGCGGACGGCATCTATCGCATCGACCTGCATCTCAATCCTACGGGAGAGGCGGAACCATTGCCCCCGCCGCCGATCGCGTTTCCAACCGACACGCCTCCTCCCGACAAACGACCGCAGATCGATCTGCATTGGAGCGATGCCAAAGGGGATTCGCTTCATCTGCCTGCAGCTTGGACGCAGCCGCACTTCGTGGTAGCAAGATTGCCGAAGGGCGTGCTGCGATTGACGATCAAGGTCGATGGCGGCCGAACGCTTGAGGGCTTGGACATTGTCCGTATCCAAGAAACTTCACCTCTAGGCCAACAGTTCCTGACCTTCGAGAAACGGTCTCCACAACTCGGCGTGCATGTTGGGTTGCGCCGCGACTGTGGCAGCACCCTTAGCCCTGTTGGCACCCCGCAACCGGTCAGCAATACGGAACTGCGCGAGTATGTCTTTGAAGGATCGATCCGACGCTTCCCTAGCCCGGACGTCGAGAAGGACAACGTCAATTACCTGGCAGGCATTCGCGAAATCGCCATACGCAGCGAATACACCGACGGTCGCGATGTACCGCGATTGAAGATTCATAGTGTCGCGTTCGAAGGCCCCCTTCACGATCAATGGCCACCGGCTTCGCATCGCAACATCTTTCCCGCGTCCCCGCACCAGAACGATCCCGAGCGCTACGCGCGAGAAATCCTCGCGTCGTTCGGACCGCGTGCCTTTCGCCGCCCGCTCAGCGACGCCGAACTCGACCGATGGTGGCGACTCTGGCAATCGCGATTCCGCGAGAGTCAGTCGTTTCGGCAGAGCATCTTGGAAACCCTGCAAGCCATGCTGGCGTCTCCCCAGTTCCTCTACTTGATCGAGTCGAGCGAAGGTCCGCAGGCGGAACCCATCGACGAATGGGAGTTGGCATCGAAGCTCTCCTACTTCTTGTGGAATGGGCCTCCCGATGAAGAGCTAATCCGATTGGCCGGCGAAGGCCGATTGCGCGAAG
Source organism: Pirellula sp. (assembly GCA_046318495.1). Classification (GTDB taxonomy): domain Bacteria; phylum Planctomycetota; class Planctomycetia; order Pirellulales; family Pirellulaceae; genus JBKCUI01. The sequence goes on from JBKCUI010000385.1 coordinate 18,904, forward strand.
AACTCGATCGCCAAGTCGATCGCATGATCGACGACGATCGCTTCGCTGCGTTCGCGGACCAGTTCGCGTCGCAGTGGCTGGGGCTGGATAAATTTGCTACGGTCGAGATCGATGCCAAACGCTATCCGAACTTGAACCGTCTGGCCAAGCAACAACTGCGAGAAGAACCGGCGAGGTTCCTCGAGCATGCGCTGCGCAATAACTTGCAATGCTCAAATTTGATTGCTTCCGAGTTCATCCTCGCCAATGAAATCACCGCTTCGTACTACGGCCTGGGCACCGCCGCAGAAAGCGGATTCGAATTCCGACCGATCCCGCACGCTAGCCCTTGGCTGGGTGGGGTGGTCACGCAAGCCGCCGTCTTAGCGGGGTTGTCCGATGGTCGCGAAGCGAATCCTGTAAAGCGCGGAGCGTGGTTCGCGCGGCGCATCATTGCTGAACCACCCGCCGATCCGCCCCCTAACGTCCCCAAGCTCGAGGACTTAACCCAACTCAGTTTGCGCGAGCGATTGGAACGCCATCGCAACGTGCGAGGCTGCATCCAATGCCACACCGGAATCGATCCTTGGGGTTTGCCATTCGAAGCATTCAACGCGGCCGGGTTGCCGATCACCGAGGCCGTGAACGCATCTTCCGACCTTCCCGATGGCAGCCATGTCGACAGCTTTGAAGCCTTTCGCAAGCACCTCCTCGAAGGCAGACAAGATGCCATCGCGTTCAGTTGGCTCAAGCACACATTGGCCTACGCTTGCGGTCGCAGTTTGACCTACAATGAAGTGGAAATGCTGCGCACAACCAGCCGAGAGTTCATCGCCGAAGGCCGTGGCCTGAAGGATGCGGTCCATTGGATCGTGCACAGCCCTGCATTCCAGTCCAAGTAACGAACACTCCATTCGAGTTGCTCCCGTCCAGCGGTTCGAGCAATCACTCACCCCCATAACTGCCCAGGAATTCGTCCTATGACCATGCCTATTCGATTGCATCGACGATCGGTGCTGCGAGGGATCGCAGGCGCAGCGTTGGCATTGCCAGTACTGGAAGCCATGGGTCGAGAGGTTTCCGAGCAACAACCGCGGCGGTTCTGCGCGCTTTACACCGCCAACGGCATGTCGCTGCCCAAGCCCGAACACGGCATTGACGAGTGGAGTTGGTTTCCGAAGGCAGACGAAAACGGACGCTTCCAACTCGGCAAATCGACAGAGCCGTTAACCCCATTCCAAGAGCACCTGAGCTTTTTCGGCGGGCTCTTTCATGAGAATGGCACCAAAGCCGATCCGCACGTCTGTTCGGATATGTGGCTGACTGGTGCTCCGTTGCATCAACCCAAAGGGGGTACCTACAACACGGTGGCCCTCGATCAAATCATCGCGCAGCACACCAAACAATACTGCCGGCAGCCCTCCCTGGTGCTATCGATCGATGCGGGAGTCGGATTCCTGTCTCGGACCGGAACGATTTCGTACGATTTGCAAGGTCGCCCGGTTCCCGCCGAAAGCCACCCACGCCGCGTGTTCGATCGCCTGTTCCGCGCGGATCGCTCCTCGCTCGAGGAACAGCGGGCCAGGTTGCAGTCTCGGATTAAGCTGGTCGACGCGGTGCACGAAAGCGCCAAATCGCTTAATCAGCAGTTAGGGCAATCTGATCGGGACAAAATGGATCAATACCTCGCATCCCTCAACGAGATCGAATCGCGATTGATTGCATCCGAGCGTTGGATCGATGTTCCGCTGAAGCCCCAGGACCATTCGCACTTGAATCTCGATGCATCACCTGAAGGGGAACCTGCCGAGTACTACCGCAACATGTTCGATTTGATCGCCTTGGCCTTCGATGCGGACATCACCCGTTCGGTGGCCTTCATGCTCAATCGAGAAGATGGCATGGGGATCAGCGATACCTTCCCGCTCAAGCTAGGCCTGACACGCACGCATCACAACTTGTCCCACGCTGGGGACAAGGACGGGCAACTGGAATTCGCCAAATACGATTTGTTCTTGAGTCAACAGTTGGCCTATTTCTTCCATCGACTCCAGACGTATCGCGACCAAGACAGCAGCGTGCTGGACAACACCTTGGTTCTATACGGCAGCGGGGCGAGCACGACGCACTGGCCCAAGAATCTGCCGACGATGCTGGTCGGAGGAAGCAACCTCGGTGTGAAGCATGGACGGTACTGGAAACAAGGCGAACAGCGGATGTCCAACTTGTTC
>JBKCUI010000386.1:0-6015 GCA_046318495.1 Pirellula sp.
CACAGGGTAGCGCAGCTCCAAGAACGATCGGACCACGACCGAACCGAAGTAGATACTCAGCAACAGGATGAAGGCACCGATCCAGCCGGACACCTTAAGCAACCAATACAGCACGCTCACTTCTTCTTTGGGTGCGGCGGCAGCAGCTTCTTGTGCAAAGGCTTCGTTCGACGTCGCCATCACCAACGCCAGGACCACTCCTAATCGCAGGAGCGTTCCGATACGAGGCAAACGAGACAACAACTGGCTAGTTGGGAGGGAAAGAAGAGGCATCGAAGCAGCGACCCAAGAAAGCGAAAAGGCTAAATCAGAAACCTTCATACAGTTTACCACCTGCGCCAACCGTTGGCTATCAGGGAATTCCGAAAAGGGCGTCGCGCAACTGGGGCAGGTCCCTTGTTGCCGGCATTCTTGCTAGGCCATACTCGGTAAAGCCATTCTTCCGATTGGGCATCCCGCAGATCGGCTGCGGTGAGGGCAACGCGCGATGGCGAGCTGCCGTCGATCATTCGAAATCTTCGACCGATTGCATTTGGAACGAGTCAAAGCCCGCTTCGCGAGCCGCATCCATGCATGCCACTACGGCCCCGTGAATGCTCATGGTATGGGCTTGGATGTTGACCCGCGGGGAAGCGTCCCCGAGCTGCGTCTTGAGATCTTTCAACTGCACGATCAGTTCTTGTTTGCTGGTGGCTTCGGAAGTGCCCCCATCGTTGGAGATGACCGTGTAGGCGTTGTATTCATCGATTTGGATGACGAAGCTATCGGGCTGGTCGGAACGCTCGCGTTGCACCGAATTGGAACTCGGCTTGTCCTCGGGTTCGGCCGACGTCGGGATGGCTTTTTGGATGCTGAACGATGCGGTCAACATAAAGAAGATCAGCAGCAGAAACGCGACGTCGACCATCGGGGTGATGTCCCACTCGACGTCTTCTTCTTCGGCGGCTTCGCGCTCCAATCGCTTCGGGGGTCGCGAAGGCGGCGGGGGTTCTTCCTCGGCATCGCCCGTGTAATCGGCGAGTGAGAACCCAGCGCCCAAGCCCTTGCTGCCGCTCGAACTGTCCGAGTTCGAGCTCTTTGGCGGGGACGACGACGCGGTGGGCTGTTCGCTCGGCAGGGGCTCGCGGGGCGAGACCATGACGACCGGAACGACTTCTTGGTCGCCAGCCCCCGAGTCGCCAGCGGGTTGCGAGTGCAACGGAGCCTGCCCGGTGGGGTCGCTGGCATTGGCAGTTGGCTCGACCGTTGGACTGGTGTTCAAGATTTCGCTGACGGTCGGAACGGTCAGCGGGAACTCGCAGCCCGGGCATTTGATGCGCCGGTTGGCAAAGCGATCGTGAACGACGATCTTTTTATGGCAGTTGATGCATTCAAATCGGATACCCATGCTAGTGCTCCACAGCGATCAAGATGGGTTGTTCGGCATCGAGGGCGCTGCCGACCGCGTTTTGAATCCGCACGATTTCGGCGGTCAGGACGGTGGGTTCGCCTTGGATCAGCACCGACTTCTTGCCGAGGACTTGGATCTCTTGCGAGACATACTCGGCGATCTCGGCCGATTGCTCCTCGCGATCGGAGGAGAATTTTTTGCCAGCGAGGGTGCTGACGTTGGGGACATCGGAACCGCTGGCCTTGACCATGATGACGACTGCATCATGCATGGCCGCAAAATCCCCGTGCTTGGCCTTGGGCAATTTCGCCGTGTTCTGAGGGGCCATGCGGGCGGAGACCATGAAGAAGATCAGCAACAGGAGGACGACATCGATCATCGGCGTGATGTCGAACTCGCCATCAAAGTCTTTCTTCTTGTGCGCTTTCTTAGTGCGAATCAAGACGCATTCCCTGTAGGGGCGAGAAGTGGGCAGGTGCGAAGCGGCCTAATCGTTCTGTCCATTTTCGAATGGCAAGAACGATCGCAAGCATGGAATCGAAGCGATTAACGAACGTGGAACTTGCGCTTGGGCAAGGCCGCTCGGAAGCCGTCAAAGAAACGGTTCATGGCGAACACGGCCAGCTCTTCCATTTCGCGGATTCGGTTGTTCACCGAAGCCATGGCAACCAGAAGCGTCACGGTGATCAGAAGCCCCATGAGCGTGTGTTCGAGAGCCATCCGAATGTCGGCCAACAACTGTTTGGTCGGTTCCTCGGCGGTCGCTTTTTCCAGCGTCTCGAACGCACCCATCATCCCTGCCACCGTGCCGATCAGTCCGAGCATCGGGGAGGCTTTGATGATGGTCGAGATCCAAGAGATCTTGGAGTTGATGTGCGAGATGACGTCGAACTGGAAGCGGTCCATCACCCAGCCTTCGAGTTTGTCCGGATCGATGTCGCGATTCTGAACCGCCAAATCGATCATCATGGGAACGGCCCGCGAATCCCCTTCACACAGTTTGTGAATGCCATCGAAGTCGCCGGTCTGAAGCAGCTTTTCGACTTCGACCATGAACTCGTCTTGGGCCTTTTCGCTCTTGAACCGCTTCGAAGAAACGCGGCTCCAAATCATCGAGATGCAGAACAAACCCCAAAATGCGGCGGCACCCAGGACGTAGTAGTCAGCGTGTCCGACGAAATTATAGATCTCACCCATGCACCGCACCCAATCGATCGAAGAGCGTAATTTGGTTTCAATGGCCACCGATGCGGCAGCAAACGACGCGTTCCAGCCAGCAAGGACCACTTCCCTGCATTCTAAATCTCCGCGAGGGTAGCTGCAACCAATTTCCCACAAGTGAGGGCGCCGGATCCTTTGGGACCGAATGATCGGATCATGCTGGCAGTGCTATTCGATCGCGAACCACAGCCGGGTCAACAATCTGAGAGCTCGCCGGGAGAATCCTGACATCGGGGCTTTCGCGTTGCATTATGCTGATCTGGAACACGCCAGTGCAGGATGGGCAACTCGACATCTTGCGAACCGCATGCGCCCGACCCAACGTGCCTCGTTCTGGTTGGGCCGATGCTGAGCATCCATGGAGGTCGGTCCAAGGCGCCAGGCTGGCTGTGAGTCGTCTCGGTGAAGGCGGATCGCAAGCATCGTTCGTGATATCAGTTGCTAGAAGTTAGTCGAGGGTGAGCGAGATGGCCCAAACCGGCAATCGGGATCTATTGGTAGGGATCTTTGCTATTCAGTTAGGCTTTATCGACGCGACTGGGTTCGTGGCTGCGGCTCGCGCATGGATCCACGAGCGAGGCAAACCGCTTGTCGATGTCTTGGTGGAAAAGGGTTGGATCACCGAGGATGACCGCAATCTGCTCGACCGATTGGTCGATCGCCACATCGAGCAGTTTGGATCGGTCGATCAAAGCTTGGATGAGATGACCAAGCATCACCCTCCGTCGAGCTTCCTAACGGAGATCTCGCTCGAGGAACTCAAGCACGTATTGCCGGAATCCTGGCTGGATACGATTCACCGGCTGGAAACTCCCCCCATGGATGTTCCCCAGCCCGAACCGCTCGATCCAACCACCGAGCGCTATCGCATTGTGCGCGATCTGGCTCGCGGCGGACTGGGTAAAGTCTCCGTCGCGCACGACGATGAGCTCGATCGCGAAGTGGCCCTCAAGGAGATTCAGCGGCGTCATTCTGGCCGACGCGAAAGCCAATTGCGATTCTTGACCGAAGCTCGCATCACCGGCTCGTTGGAACACCCTGGAGTCGTTCCGATCTATTCGTTGGGGAATTTTAGCGACGGTCGGCCGTATTACACCATGCGGCTGATCAAAGGCAAAACGCTCGCGGCCAGGATCAAAGAAGAACGCATCGCCCAGCTCAAGGGGCGGGCGTATGAGCATGCCATCCGGCCGTTGGTCAATCACTTGATCGACGTATGCAACACGATCGCCTACGCCCATAGCCGCGCGGTCCTGCACCGGGACATCAAGCCGACCAATATCATGCTGGGCAAGTATGGAGAGACGCTGGTCGTCGATTGGGGATTGGCCAAAGCCAACGAGTCCGCAGGAAGCGATCCGATGCAATCGGAGACGCCGTTGGCGGAACTGATGGAATCGGGCAGCCAAGCTACGGAGTTCGGTTCGGTCATCGGCACGCCGTCGTACATGAGTCCCGAGCAAGCCAACGGGTGGGTCGATCAAATCGACACGCGCTCGGACATTTTCAGTTTGGGTGCAACGCTCTATCACATCCTCACCGGTTCGGCGCCGTACGAGGGGTTCTCGCGCGATGACATCGTCGATCGAGCTCGAAAATGGGAATTGCAACCTTTGCGCTCACTGCAACCGGCGGTGCCGCGGGAACTGAACGCCATCTGCCTAAAGGCCATGGCCAAGAATCGCGATGACCGCTATGCCTCGGCCAAGGATTTGGCAGAAGACTTGGAACGCTGGTCGGCTGGGGAGCCGGTGGCTGCGTTGCCGGAGGGTCCTATTCGCAGCACGCTGCGATGGACGCGCCGCCATCAACCGGCTCTGCTCAGCGGATTGGCCATGTCGCTATTGGGGCTCGTTGGGATGACCTTTTTGTATGGCAAAGCAGAACGCGCGAGATTGGACGAGGAAAAGGCAACGCAGGCGCGGTACGCCAGCCGCGAGGTGGCCTCGAGGGTTATCGAGCTTTTCATCAATCAATTGGCAGACGATGCACTGGCGCAAGATGTGGCCATGGATTCGAAACGCACGGAGATGCTGCGCACGGCACATGCCGCGCTGGGCCAACTCGTGCATGGAAATCCAGATGACTTGTTTCTGAATTTCGAAAAGGCGAACCTTGCGATGCGATTGGGCAACATCCTACGCAATCGCGCGGCATCATCCGGAAATCCGCAACTGTTGCACGAAGCGAAAGATATTCTCGATACCTTCAAACAGGTGCAGAGGAATATCGATCCATTGCTGCTGACGGCTAAGCCAGAGGAAATCCGCGAATGGCATGCGCTGCAGATCGGCGGCGACTACTACTCCGCGCTGGTCGAAATCGAGGTTTTGGAAGACCGGCTCGGCCCTGACGCAAAGATTCCAGATGCAGCCATGGAATCGATAGCCAAAATAACCGTGCACCATCGCGAATTGTGTCGTCGTTACCTTGTGGAAACGGCCGAGGCGTTTTCGGGAAAGATTGCCTATGCGCGCAGCCTGAATCTCGAAGCCAAGTGGCAAGCTCGTTTGGGCAATCTTGCGAGTGCCCAGATGTGGTTGCAACAATCGATCGAGACGCTTGAATCACTATGGAAAGACGAATGGCTCCAGCAGCAAGCGGAGTGGCGCGACGTATTGCTGATCCGCATCGAAGCTGAAATGCTGCTCGCAGAGTGTTTGCAAAAAGCATCGAAGCCAAAAGAAGCTCTTGCCCAGTACAAGCGATGCCGCGCGTTCGTGGCCGAACTCACGAAGATTCCTACCGCAGTCCGCGATGCCTCGGAATTTGACAAAAGAATTTCCGACGGCATCGACGAATCTGATCAGAAACCGTAACGTGAGAAAAAACTGCGGATCGACTACCAATTGCCTAACGAAACTCGATTGGTTCAACCATCGCAGGAAAAGGACTCTTGTTCCGTACATCAATCGTGACCGAAACGATGTCTGTTGACATTAACGCCGATGACGACTCCAGGGAAATCCCACCAATAGAAACTTTGTAGGTCGTAGAATCGTAGGTTACGGTGTAAGAAATATTGCTAATCGTCTTGCCAGGGACCGTGACATTGACTTCATAATCAACCTTGTCGCCGTCGACCGTTACGCCGGTTACAAATTTAGCCTCAAAACTGTTTGATAAGTATTTGTAGACTCCAGGATCATTAGTCTGCTTGAATTTTATGGTCGTGCCTGGGAGTAATTCAAGCAGCGCATTTGCTGGTGGGGGCATGATCGTCTCCGTAATGGAAATGAGATTGAGGAAAAGTGCGTTTCTGAAAAAACGTACCGTGTGCGAGTATCAATCGTAGCAACGATCGAAGCTTTGCTGCGCGATCGTTTTCGGATGTTTCTTTATGGAATCGGGCCGACTTGACGGACCGTTTTGGGCATGGTCACCGATACGGTCACTTCAATGGT
>JBKCUI010000387.1:0-9402 GCA_046318495.1 Pirellula sp.
GCCAATGCCATCAACCCAATCCCTCCGAGCAGATTGACCACGAACCCGATGATGTTGAATACTTGCAACAACACCAAATTGGTGGAGGCCGAACTCGCCTTCTTGGCCGCGATCGCATTCTCTCCAACGTAGGTCTTCAAGGCCTTCGCATCGGTGTTGCCGGCCTTGGGAGGAGGAGCATAAGGATTGATCTCCGCTTGCTTCATATCCCTGTCGGTCAATTGATCCAAAAAACTTGGGACCGCACTGGCCACCGGCGCCCCCGACTTGGCTGACGATGCAGTCGGTTTCCCCGCACCTGATCCCGCAGTCGCCGGCTTGGGAACAGGCTTAACCGCAGGCTGGCCCGACGGTGGCGATTGCGCTGCCGTTACGGGAACCACCCCACCGCACTTGCATCGCACCGCCTTGCCTGCAGCCGCGTCTGGAGCAAGCATCTTCGACTGGCACTTGGGGCAAACCACACTGATTGGCATAAATCGATCCCAACAACAAAAACCATGCGAGCGATCGCCCACGGACCATCGGCCCCCACAGGGGACCGTCGAATCCCGATGACCCGAGCCATCAAGATGCACCAATCTTCATGCATGTCAATCGACCAGGGTCAATTCCTAGGGAAATCGGCCTTCCCAAAGGGACCATCCGTCGCCCCAATGCCTACAGCAACCGCTTGGGCGGCACGACCGCCGCGGAAGCTAACAATCCGCCAACCAGCGACACTGCAACCAGGATCATAGCGAACGCGATGTCGACACCTTCTAGCGTGCGCTGTTCTAACATCGCCGTCAACGATCGAAACCCAAACGAACCGGGAACCAAAATGATCATGCCCGGTGCCAGCGGGACCAAAGCCGGCCGATCCCGAATTCTCGCATAGAGGTTGCTGATGCAGCCCACGACAAGCGCTCCCATAAACGACCCCACTTCGCTTCCCCAAGCCGATCCGAACAGCTTGGCCGCCAGAAAACCGAGGATGGCTGCCGCGAAGACAATTCCCCAACGCGACACCCGCACGCGAAACAAAATGCAAAAGCAACCCGGTGCGATCATCAATGCCACCCATTGCGCCCAACCGGGCATCGGCTCTTCGACCCCCATACCGCTTTCTCGCCACCCCGCCCCCACGCGCAGGGCAATGGCAACTCCCATGATCAACGTCAACAGCAACACCGACGCTCCCGCCAACCGTGCCACCCCTGATGTCAAATGCCCGCACGCCAACTCCGTCAAGCTCGTCGTGATCGCAAACCCAGGGAGCAATACGATCAACGCGGACAACGTCACAAGGCGGTAGTCCAAGGGCCCGAACCAATGGCTAGCGGCCAACGAAGCCAAACCCACAAAGAAACCTGCCAACGGTGGGACCAAACCGCTTTCGAGTTTCAACTTTCCAGTTAGTACTTCCAACGCGAAAATCGCTGCCCCCAAGACACCGGAGAGCACCATTTCGCGCCAGCCACCTTGAAAGAAAATCGCCACGCATCCGCAAGCGACTCCGCACGCCAAAAGCGTTGCCAAGTTGCTAAACGGCGGGGGAGCACGTTCGGCAAAACGCAACTCCGATTCCGCTTGCCGAACATGGATCTTGCCATCCTCGAGCCTCTCCAAGATGTCATCGAAGCGAATCAGCTTGTCCGCATCGATCGATCCCGAATCCACACGCCGCAGATAGGTCTTTTCCGCATCTCCATCTCCGAGCGACGCGATCACCGACGTTGGGGTATACAGATACACCCCGTGTACTCCAATCGATTTGGAGATCTTGCTCATCACGCGTTCAAAACGATGCGAGGGGGTGCCATTGCGATGCAACAACTCCGCAACCAACATCAAGAACCGATGCTTTTCCTCCTCGCCCACCTGCTGCATCGTCATGTCTACCGCTTTGTTTCCTGCGCTTTCGCTGCCCTGTGTTCCGTTGGCAAATGCGGCAACAGTCCGCATTTGCAATGAAAAAGCCCCTGTAGCCAATCACGTGGCTAATGGTTCTCAGAATGGCGGCCGGGCGGCACTCCCTGCGTCTGCACGCTGGGTATCGACCGCCGCTTGATCACCCCACCTTTGGCCTCGAGCACGGGCAGGATCACCATAAATGCATTCGGATCATGCGCGTGGACGATTTGTTCGAGCTTGGCATTCTCCAATCGCGTGATCACGCAAAACAACACTTCTTGATCTGCACCGCTGTACCCGCCCAACGTCCGAAACTGGGTGACTCCGCGCCCCAAGTCATGTAGGATCTGCTTGCGTATCGCCTCGCGAGCTTCCGTAATGATCATCACACCGTTGTAGGCTTCAAAGCCATGCAACAGGTAGTCGATGGTCTTGGACGCAGTCAGATAGGTCAGCATCGAATACAGCGCCGACTCCACCCCCAAAAACGAAACGGCCGTCGAGAAGATCACTACGTTGAGCGCCATGATGATCTCGCCAACCGTGGCAAAGGTCCGGGAACTCAAGATCAACGCCAGAATTTCCGTGCCGTCCAACACCCCGCCACTGCGGATCGCCATCCCGACGCCCGCGCCCAGAAAGAACCCGCCAAAGACCGACCCGAGCAGTTTGTCGTTCGTCGCGACCGGAAACGGGACCCATGCAACCAGAATAGCCAGTCCCACAATCCCGATTGCGCTCTTGATCGAGAACTCGCGACCGACATACCGATCGCCAACAATCAGAAATGGCAGATTGACAATGACCAGCCACCATGCCAACGGAATTCCCGTTAGCTTGGCGATCAACATCGACACACCGGTGATCCCGCCGTCGATGAAGTGATTGGGAACTAGAAAACTCGCCAGCCCAAGTGCAGCCACGAATACGCCCAAAAAAATCTTGAGCGAGTCCAGAAAAATCCGCGTCTTGCTATCCATGCCCGCTCCCATTTCCCCTCCCCATCCGTGGGGTGATCCCCGTTCGAGTCCGCGTCGCAGCAACCCCTTGCGATGCAATTGTACTCGAACGTCCCGAAATCGTCAGTCGCACCCAGGAGCAGCGAAGGAACGCTTGCATTGCACGACGAGTTTATCGCTTGGCCTTGAGGGCTTCGGTAAATGCCTTCAACTTAGCGACTCCCGAAGGATCTTCCGGCAGCGGACGCTCCTCCAAAGCAGGCAACAGCTTATCCCACACCACATTGAGTTCCGCTTGCATGTCCCCAGTGTTCGCGGTGATTGCAACGACGACATCTTGCTTCGGCATCACGATGCAAAACTGACCATCCTTACCATCTCCACGAAACGCTCCGTGCCGGCATCGCCAGAACTGAAAGCCATAACCTTGATCCCAATCCCGGGACGGATCGCTCCCATTGGATACTTGCTTGTTAGTCGCCATCTCCACCCACTCGCTGGGTATCAACTGCACGCCATTCCATTTGCCTCCCTGCAGATACAACTGTCCGAACTTGGCGATGTCCTCGGTTTTCAAGTACAGCCCATACCCTCCGATGGAGATCCCTTCGGGGCTGTCATCCCATTTGGGTGTGTCGAAACCGAGCGGATCAAACAATCGCGGCTTGAGATAATCGACTAGATTCTCCCCCGTAACCTTTTTGACAATTGCCGATTGCATGTAGGTGGCTGGCGTGTTGTAACAGAAATGCGCGCCAGGCTTGTGTGGAACATCATGCGCCAAGAACGCTTTGGTCCACGTCTTGGTCTCGCGCAGTGCGACTTCATTCTGATGCCCCGTCGACATGGTCAACAGATCGCGTACACGCATCGCCTTGAGGTTTTGCGATGGTTGAGTCGGTGCTTCGTCGGGAAAAAACTTCAACACCGGGTCATCGATACTGAGCTTCCCTTCGGCCACAGCGAATCCCACCCCTGTCGAACAAAAGCTCTTGCTCAACGACCAGAGCACGTGTGGCTTGTCCGGCGATTCGGGAGACCACCACGCTTCCGCGATGACCTTGCCATGCCGAACAACCATCACGCTGTGCATGGAATTCACCGTTCGGTCCGCTGTCTCCACAAAGTCTAGAATCGCGGCGCTGGAAACCCCTTGAGACTCCGGCGTAGCACGGGGCAATGCCTTGTCCTGTGCGTACCCCCATGGCGCCGACACAAGCCAACCCAAGGCCGCGATACAAACCGCGAATCGATAGTACCGAAATGGAACGAACACCATGATGAATCTCCGAAACCGCGAACACCGCAATAGTATGACCTAGAAGAGAATGAGAAGCGAACCAGCCGCATCATGCAATGCGAGTCAAACGAGAGACACGGCCGGTCTTCACCCACTCCGCGACGATGATGTTGCCGTGAAGATCGAAGCAAGCATCGTGAGGATGAACGAACTTGCCATCCAGCCACTTCGATTCGTCTTCGCGAATCCCCTTCTCGCTCGAAATGCGTTCCACATCGCTCCCCAACTGCACAATCGGTTGATAGTCGCGGTCCAAGATCGACACGCGCGCCGACAACTCGGGCACGAGTAGCAATTCACCGCGAGCATCGATGTTTGCCGGCAAGCCAAAGCCTGGAATCGTCTTGAGGTACCTCCCTTGCATGTCAAAGATTTGAAGCGTCCCGTGCGCGCGATCGGTGACAACGATCTTGGGCTGGGACTTATCGCGCGAGTCGATCCACAAGCCATGCGGAGTGTTGAACTTTCCTTGGCCTTCACCCGCTCCGCCAAACGCGCTGATCCACTTTCCATCGCGATCGTAGCGATGGATGTAGAAAGCGCCGTAACCATCTGCGAGCAAAAATCCCCCGTCGTCGAGAAACGCGAAATTGGTCGGCATGAAGCGATCGCGCCCCCAGACCTTCTTGGGGGTTTCGTATTCCTCGTCGTTGTAGATTTTTGCCTCTCGCGGGGCTCGCTGCGTCCAAATCTCCTTGCCATCGAGCGTCAGTTTCGAGAATGCTTTGACCTGCTGATATGCGGACACATAAAGAAACTCATCGCTTCCTTCTTTGCGAACCTCGATCCCGTGCCCGCCCCCTTGGTACTGCTGTCCAAACGCCCGGATGAACTTGCCCGATTCGTCGAACACAAAGATCGAAGGATGGTCCTTGAGATTCTCTCGCCCCTCATGGATCACGTAGAGCCGATTTTGGGAGTCCACGGCCACGTTGTGAGTCGTTTGCCAGGAATACTGGCTGGGCAATTCGAGAAAGCGATGATCGACGCGATAACGATGCTCGCCGCTGCCAACGATCAGATCGTCAACACGGCTGGCATGAATGGCCGGGGCCACCAACGCAATCGCACCTGCGGCAGCAGCACCGGTGGCGAGAAACTCGCGACGGGAACGCCGCGAAACAGATGTGGAACTGGAGAGAGAACCGCGACGAAGGGGAGAGGAAGACATCGTGATTTCCGCGAGGCAGGTAAGTTTGGGGAAAATGCAGACTTCCCAAACGAGAGAATCCGCAACGAGGCCCCCCAGTCTACCGCTTCCCCAAGCTCCATGCGAGCGCGTCCCCCGACCGGCCGGGATCGAACCGGCACGGACGCTTCTCGCTTCGATCCGGTCATTTCACGACGAAATTAACCATTCGCCCCGCTTTGACGACTACCTTGACGATCTGCTTGCCCTCCAACAGTTCCGCCAGCCGTTCATGGCCGCGCGCAGCGGCTTCGAGCGCTTCCTCAGAGCAATCGGCCGGGACCTTCACCGTGCCACGCAACTTTCCGTTGACCTGCAAGGGCACTTCAATCTCGGCTTGCTTGGTCAGCGCTTCGTCGTACACCGGCCAAGGATGGTAGGCCAAGGTCGTGGTGTGCCCGAGTGCTTGCCACAGTTCCTCTGCCAAATGCGGAGCAAACGGGGAGAGCAGCAACACGATCGTCTCCATCGCGGAACGAGGGCGGACGGTTTCCTTCGTGAAGAAATTCACGAACTCCATCATGCGTGCGATCGCCGTGTTGAACGACAAGTTCTCGATGTCGCGCGTCACCGCACCGATGGTTTGATGGATAACACGATTCTGTTCCGGAGTTGGAGCGACATCGACGATCGATTCCACCAACTCGTTGGTTTCGTTGCGCGAGTCAACGATCAATCGCCAAACGCGATCCAAGAAGTTGCGTACACCATTGACGCCGTTCATGCTCCAAGGCTTCGTTGCCTCAAGCGGCCCCATAAACATCTCGTACAGGCGCAGTGCATCCGCCCCATACTCGCGAACCACGCCTTCTGGATCGATTACGTTCTTGAGCGATTTGGACATCTTCGCGACGATCCGTTCCAGCGCCTCTCCGGTTCCTCGATGCTGGGCATTACCCGCTTCATCCTCGATCACCTCATCGCTCGATACCAATGCTCCTCGGCGATCGCGGTAAGCGTACGAAAGGATCATTCCTTGATTGACCAATCGCTGAAACGGTTCGGGATGCGAGACCACCCCGCGATCGAACAAAACCTTGTGCCAAAACCTCGCGTAGAGCAAATGCAAGACAGCATGCTCCGCACCGCCGATGTAGAGATCGACCGGCATCCACGCCTTCTCTTGTTCTCGATCGACCAACGCCGTGGTGCATCGAGGGCTGATGAATCGCAAGTAATACCAGCACGAGCCAGCCCATTGCGGCATCGTGTTGGTTTCGCGGCGATAACGCTTGCCATCCAATTCCACATACAGCCACGCATCGTCCGCCTTCGCCAACGGAGGTTCAGGCCGACCGTGCGGCTTGAAATCTTCCAAATGGGGCAGATCAACGGGCAATTGATCGACGGGCACCGCGCGGATGCTTCCCGTTGGCTTTCCTTCCGCATCGATCTCGTGCAGGATCGGGAATGGCTCGCCCCAGAAACGCTGTCGGCTAAACAGCCAATCGCGCAGTTTGTAGTTGACCGCCTCTGTGCCGATCCCGCGAACCGTCACATCCGCGATGATGGCCGACTTAGCGGCCTGCGTGCTCATTCCATTGAGCGGACCGCTGTTGAGGACGATCCCGCTCCCTGCGAAACAGACCTCGCCGCGCTCGATCGCCGCCAGTTCCTCGGGGGTGGCGTTCTCCGGCTGAACCACTTGCAAGATCGGTAGTCCGTAGGTCGTCGCGAACTCGTAATCGCGGGTATCGTGAGCCGGAACGGCCATGATGGCCCCCGTCCCATAGTTGATCAACACATAGTCGGCGACCCAAATCGGAATCGGAAACTCGGTGACCGGGTTGATCGCATAAGCCCCGGTGAAGACACCTGTCTTTGCCTTTTCCCCCTCTGTCCGATCGCGATCGCTCTTGAACGATGCCGCCCGACAGTACTCTTCGACCGCCGCGCGCTGGCCGTCGGTAGTGATCTTCTGAACCAAGGGATGCTCCGGAGCGACCACCATGTAGGTCGCACCATAGAGCGTGTCCGGCCGCGTCGTGTAGATCCGCAATGTCTGAGCATCCGGATCGACCGGAAAGCCAGAAACGCGACGGGCTGCAATCCAATCCTCAAAAGCATCGGAATCGACGACCGGAAAATCCACTTCGGCACCGGTGCTGCGTCCGATCCAATCCGCCTGCAACTTCTTGATCCCAGGAGACCAGTCCAATGTATCCAGGTCGCTGAGCAATCGATCCGCATAGGCCGTGATCCGCAACATCCATTGGCGCAGCGGGATGCGCTGCACCGGATGATCGCCTCGTTCGCTGCGGCCATCGATCACTTCTTCGTTGGCCAACACGGTCCCCAAAGCCGGGCACCAATTCACGAGCGCGTCATCTTGATACGCCAAGCGATGGCGATCTCGGTAGTGATCCACGGCCGTGGCCCCCTGGGCACGCACCGATTCGGGAATCGGCAATTCCGCGATCGGCCGCCCTTTCTTGGCCGCTGTGTCGTACCAGGTATCGAACAACACCAAAAAGATCCATTGCGTCCATCGAAAGTACTCGACGTCGGTAGTCGCCAAACATCGATCCCAATCGTACGAAAAGCCGAGCATCTTGAGCTGGCTCGTGAAGTTCGCAATGTTCGCTTCGGTGCTTTGGCGTGGTGGTGTGTTCGTCCGAATCGCGTACTCTTCGGCTGGCAATCCGAAGGCATCGTAACCCATGGGATGCAACACGGTTTTGCCCTGCATCCGCCAATAACGGCAATAGATGTCGGTGGCCGTATATCCCTCCGGATGCCCTACGTGCAATCCAGCCCCGCTCGGGTATGGAAACATGTCCAAAACGTACAGCTTGCCTTTTCCGTCGGCTTGCGGCAGATCGGGCGTGCGAAAGGTTTTGTTCGCTTCCCAATACTGTTGCCATTTGGGCTCTACGACAGCAGGGTTGTAACGCGGCATAGGATCTCAGCGACTAGGAGGGGTTAGCAATCGAACGAGCTCGCGTTTCCACGAACCGAGAACATCGAGATGGGGACCGCAGTGGCTACCGCAGCCGGACATCCAGGGGTGGCAGCAAGGAGGCTGCAAAGAAATCATGCGGAGTGAATCGGTCGTCCATCGACGGCCAAAGCGGCTTCGTGCATGGTTTCGGCCAAGGTCGGGTGCGCGTGACAACTTCGGGCGATGTCTTCGCTGCTCGCACCAAACTCAATGGCAACTGCAGCTTCGGCGATCAAATCTCCAGCCCGAGCGCCGATGATGTGAACCCCCAGCACGCGATCGGTTTTGGCATCTGCCAAGATCTTCACACGCCCTTCGATTTCCCCCAAGGTGCGAGCACGCCCGTTGGCTCCATAAGCCCCCACGCCCTTGCGATATTCGATCCCCGCTTCCTTGAGTTGCTCTTCGGTCTTGCCCACCGTCGCAATCTCGGGATGCGTGTAGACGATGGCGGGAATGCAGTCGTAATTGAAGTGCGCGTGAATGCCTTGAAAGCGTTCCACGCAGACGACCGCTTCTTCCATGGCCTTGTGAGCCAACATAGCCCCGCCGATGACGTCGCCCAGCGCGTACACTCCAGGTTGCTTGGTCTGGTAGTTCTCATCAACCGTAATGAAGCCGCGTTTATCGGTTTCCACGCCGATCGATTCGAGGCCGATGCCTTGGGTCAACGGCACGCGACCGGCCGCCAACAACACCCGATCGCACTCGATCGGATCCGCCCCCTTGCATCGCACCACGCAACGTCCGTTCTCGACGCGGGCGCTTTCAACCCACGATCCCAAACGGAACTCCAATCCTTGGCGCGTGAAGATTCGTTGCGCCAGTTGGCTCAATTCTTGATCCATCCCTGGCAAGATGCGATCCATGGCTTCCAGTACGGTTACCTTGGCACCTAAACGGTTCCAAACACTCCCCAACTCCAGCCCGATGTAGCCCCCGCCGATCACCGTCATCGTCTTGGGAACCGTCGGATACGCAAGCGCTGCGGTCGAGTTACCGATCAAGTCTCCGTCTTCTTCGACACCGCGCATCGTGGCCGGTTTGGAGCCGGTGGCAATGATGATTTTCTTTGCAGCGAGTTGGACGCTCTGCCCATCGATCACCACATCCACGC
>JBKCUI010000388.1:0-33313 GCA_046318495.1 Pirellula sp.
CCATTGTTCCGTTGGTGGCCATGCCCGTATCGCTCATCGGAGCGACGGTGTTGATGTACCTGCTCGGTTTTTCCCTGAATCTGCTGACATTGCTGGCCATTGTGCTGTCGGTCGGGTTGGTCGTCGACGATGCCATTGTGGTGGTTGAAAACGTGCAACGGCACATTCGAGAGGGGATGAGCAAGACCGATGCAGCGTTGGTCAGCGCGCGAGAGCTGTTCGGACCGATCGTCGCCATGACCATCACGCTGGCCGTGGTCTACGCGCCGATCGGATTTCAAGGCGGCCTGACCGGAATGCTGTTCAAGGAATTCGCGTTTACATTGGCAGCGGCGGTCTTGCTCTCGGGAGTCGTTGCCGTGACGCTCTCGCCGGTCATGAGCGCGCAGATGCTTTCTGCAAGCGGGCGCGAGGGATTCCTGACCCGCGCCGTGAATCGCGTGTTTGATGGGATGCGCGATGCTTATGGAGCGGTGTTGTCGCAAGCCCTGCATTTGCGATGGACCATCGCCTTTGCGACCTTGCTAGTCGGGCTGGCTGCGGTTCCGTTTTATGTGATGAGCGGCAAGGAACTGGCGCCCGTGGAGGATCAAGGCGCGATCGCCGTGATGCTCCAAGCATCCCCGGATTCCTCCCTCAAGAGCAGTGTCGCGTGGGCGAGACAGTTGGCCGACGGATTCTCTGCGATGCCTGAAACCGATTACATGTGGGCATTGGTGGGCTCGAACTCCGGCTTCGGCGGGATCATTACCAAGGACTGGCACGAGCGCGAGGTGAATCACATGCGGAGCACATCCGCTATGGTCCCGGCGGCGTTTGGCATCGCCTCGCAAATCCCAGGCTTGCAACCCTTTCCCGTGTTGGTTCCACCTCTTCCAGGAGCCGGTAACTTCGACATCGAACTGGTGCTCAAAAGCGATTTGCCGATCTCGGAGTTGGTGGAACGATCCAACCAAATCGTCGCCGAAGCGCAAGCAACGCATCAATTCCTTTTCGTCGACAACGATCTCAAGGTCGATTTGCCACAAGCGCAAGTGATCGTAGATCGCGAACGGGTGGCCGACATGAAGCTCGACCTAGCCGCCATTGCGCAGGAACTCGGCGTATTGCTTGGGGGCGGATACGTCAATCGATTCAACTACTTCAATCGCTCCTATCAAGTCATTCCGCAGTTGGCCGAATCGGACCGTCAATCGGCAAGCGCCTTGATGGATCTCAAGATACGTACTCCCAACGGTCAGTTGGTTCCCGTATCGACATTTGCGTCCGTGATCCCGAAAACGGCACCGCGGGTCTTGAGTCGATTCCAACAGCAAAGCGCGGTGCAGCTCAATGCATCCATCATTCCCGGGATCCCAGGATTGACGAAAGAGTCGGGATTGCAGTCGATGGAGGAGATTGCAAAACGCGTGCTCGGGAATGTAGGAACGGTGGATTACGCTGGCGAATCGAGGCAGATTCGCAAGGAGGGATCCTCCCTGACCGTCACGCTCGGAATCGCGTTGGCCATGATCTATCTAGTGCTAGCAGCACAGTTCAAATCGTTTCGCGATCCGTTGATCGTGTTGCTCGGGTCGGTGCCGTTGGCCATCTCCGGCGCCTTGGTGTTGACCTTTTTGGGGCTGACAACCGTCAATATCTACTCGCAGGTCGGACTGATCACGTTGGTTGGCTTGGTCGCCAAGAATGGGATCTTGATCGTGGAGTTCGCAAACCATTTGCAAGAGACGGGGGCTAGCAAGTGGGACGCGGTTTTAGAAGCGTCCAAGACGCGTTTGCGACCGGTGTTGATGACGTCGGCGGCCACGGTGTTTGGGCATTTGCCTTTGGTTTTCGTCACCGGACCTGGGGCGCAGGCGAGAAACAGCATCGGTATTGTGCTTGTGGCAGGCATGGCGATCGGTACGCTTTTCACGTTGTTTGTAGTCCCTTCGCTTTACGTATTGTTGGCGAGTTCACGCCAAGCTCACGCCCATCCGTCCGGGGAATCGCCCAAGGAAACCGCGCCGGTGCAACGTGTCGAAGAGCAGTTGGTCCCGTCCGCCTAGAGCGAAGTTACGGATGGTCGGCCCCCACCGGCAGCGGCGGTTGAAGGGTTAGAAATTTTTCGGAAATGCCGTGTGCGGCCGCGAACCATTGTGGGTTCCATGCCTCTTATTGCTGATCCTAGGATTGCCAACATGGCGATAATCCCTGGGGATTTTGTTGCCTTTGGTCGCGCGATCGGATAGGATCCTTTGGGTTCGGATCGCTAGACCGATCTATTTTTTGTTGTTCGGATTTCATTCCATCTCATGCTGCGCCAAACGGTGCAGGGAGGATGCCATGCGTACGTTGAATATCACCGCTCGAATTGCCAACGCTTTTGCCGCCATGCAAAACCGCGCAGTCGTCGTGATCAACGTCGTGGTGCACCTACTGCATCTCCTCAGGGCGTATCTACGTACGTTGGGCAAAACGACAGAGGGTAAATCCTCGAAGCGTAGCCCGAGTTTCAACGACTGGCATGCGCTCATGTCGAGCCGGGGGCAGATGCCTGCACCTGCATATGCCACCAACCAGCGCCGCCGTTCGCTGCGCCAACCGAGCTAGCCTCGGTCGTTGAAACTAAGGATCGATTGGACTCCTCGAGCCGTTGATCCACCGTACCCATCTTCCCATTTCGATCTCGCGCTGTCGTGCCGCGCTCGCGTTTTGAAACGCTGCCGGACAGCAACGGGTTGAACCACTCCGGAATCGCAGCGTTTCGCTTCGAAGATGCTCGCCATCTTCTCCAAGCGTTTTAGCGCTCGCGACGGTCCGAAGGAGCATCAGGAATGTCCGTCCCTGTTATTGATGATTACCGAGAATGTTCCCTGGTCGAATTGATCGAGCGCGCCAAGAGCGACGATCGCCAAGCCATGGATGAGATTTGCTTGCGATTCGACCGACAAGTCTTCGCGATTGCCTACCGACGGCTCGAAAACTGGGATGAAGCCCTGGAGCTCAAGCAAGATGTCTTCATCCAAGCGTTTCGCAAGCTCGATCAACTCGAGACGCCAGAAGCGTTTCCCGGATGGTTGCGTCAAATCGTGGTTCGAATGGCCATCAATCGCGCTTCGCGACGACGCCGGGTAGCCAGCGTGGATGCGGAGATCCTCGAGACCACGATGGGATGCGAACACGATCCATCGCGAGAGGTGATTGCCGATGAGACGCGTCAGCAAGTGCAGCGAGGACTTTCGGAGCTCAAGAAGCTGGACCGAGAGACTTTGGTCGCGTTCTATTTCGAACGTCAGAGCTTGATCGAAATGAGCGAAAACTTCGCAGCCCCTGTGGGGACGATCAAGCGCCGATTGCATACAGCTCGCAAGCGATTGGCGGAAGTCTGCGGCGATTTGATGGCTGTGTAGTGGATTGGAAAAAAAGACCGCACCGTCGCTGGAGCGATCCAGCGACGGTGCGGTAGCGGGAATACCTGCAATGCAATGACCCCATCGGCAGTCGATGGAATCAAGCAATGGCTAGGGCGCGAGGATCAATACGCCGGTGCTGGTCATCAGCAGTTGGAGCTTGATCGCCCCGGGGCTATACGGGGCGCGTTGACGCAATGCCGGAGCAGGAGAACCGACGCGGTAATGGCCTGCATTGGTGAAGTCTTGGCAAGGTGGATGCAGGTACGCTAGGTAGGGAGTGAAGAACAGCCCCGAATAGAACCTCGCGCCCGAAAGGATCGGTTGCAGCGGGGGACAGCGTTCATGCCCGTGATGTTCGAGCATCACGTCTTCGTAGTAGGTCGGATTGTGGCAGTAGACCGGCGCGATCCAGTTGTACGTGCTGAGCGTCCAGTCGGTTCCTCGATCGGGTCCGAAGGGAAGTGGCATGCGTGGGGGAAGGCGACCGGCGGTTGCGTCTTCGGGGGTCACGCCAGTACCGATCCCATCGATCGAGATGTCCGGCAACTGAAGCGGTTTTACACGCAGCGGTTCGGTGCTTCGCGGCGGCGAGTTCTTGGGCAGCGAATCGTCTTGATCGAGCTGTGTTTCGGGGATCGCAATCGCAGGTTCAGGCGTTGCGGATCCGACACCAGGTTCACCCAGTGCGGGGCCTTGCGGTCGTACGTTTTGCGGTGGAAGCGGAATTGCTGGCTGGGCAGGGTCTTGGAACGACGCGAGGCTGACCAAATCGGGTTGGCGATGGGGTTTCACTCGGCGCAATTTGGACGAAGATCCGTCGCCATCGGCGAATGTCGCGGCCGAGGGGAGTACGGCTACCAAAGTGGATGCGACGCATGCCAACGACAGTCCGCCACGCAGAGAGAGGAGGATTCGAGTTCTAGACATAATGCCGTTCCGTTTCCAAGGGTACGCAATCGTTTCGTCAGGCGTATCAAGCGTGCTTCTCGCACAGTCTGACGGACCCTCGGATTCATCGGCATATTCGGAACAATCGCTTTATCTTCACTCCCGGATTTCGATGCAACCTTGTGCGGGGAGGCGGAAAAATTTGTGAAGACAGCCCCGCCCACCCAGATTGAAAGGACGCTTGTGCTGCGGGTGGGGGTGGATTGCGATGCGGGCAAAAAAAAAGCGCGGGGAACACCGCGCTCTTTCAAACATGCACCTCGCGAACGAATCACTTCGCTGTTGGGTGCGATTTCTTCCAGTGCTGGAATGCGGCTCGGATTTCCTTGAGATGCATCCAGTGACCGTGGGTTTTTGAAGTGCTAGAAACCATGGTTTCCGGAGCGATCTCCCCTTTTTCGATCTTTTTCAAGAACTCGAATTCGGCGATCGGACCAACCGTTTTCGCACCACCAAAGAACCCTTTTTTCATGAAGTACCAGTCGGCGGACATTTGGCCATTCCTCCCAATCGAACAACAGTCGACACAATAATTGCGTGGTGTTGGATGGTTTGGCCTGCCTCGACTCATTCCTTCAACCCAATACTATACGGATTGTTTCGGTCGGACGGCCAGTCCGTTGCATCGATTTCCTGCTGATTTATTGGCTTTTCCTTGCTGTTCCGAAAGGCTCCAAGGCGGGAGTGATGCATGATTTGCTAGATTGACCAAGGGAACGGCGGGATCTCGCAAAGATTGAAGCGATCCGATGGGGTTCTTGGCCGATGGGGGTTCTTGGACTCTAGCAGGAGCTGTTTTTTCTCGAAGGGGTTGGAATTTTCAGCGGTCGAGTTCGTCTTCGCTACAGCTAAATGCGATGCATGAACTTCGGACGCTGGAGGGGGAACCCAACGGAATCGGGCTGCGGCATCGGGGCGAACCAGAGTCGCAGTTTAGGACTTTCTCCAGCACCGCGACCTGAGCGTGGACTGGGGGCCATTCATTCACGCATCGCTTGGAGGCGGAATCCCTTCCAAGTCGAACATTCGCATTGGTTTTCCACGTCATGCTTCAACGACGCATTATCCTGGCAGGAGGCAGCGGGTTCCTCGGAAGACGATTGGCTGAGTTCTTTCAGGAGCGGCACTTCGACGTCATTTCTCTGACCCGCTCGCGATCCAACCGCACTGGCTTTGTCCATTGGCAACCGGGGTCGGTCGGTCCTTGGTACAAGAATCTGGAAGGTGCCGCCGCGCTGATCAACTTGACTGGGCGAAGCGTGGATTGCAGGCCGACCAAGTCCAATCGCGCGGAAGTGCTTCGCTCGCGCGTGCAATCGGTGGTAACGCTGGCCGATGCGATTCGAAAATGCGAAACACAACCCTCGGTTTGGATTCAAGCATCCTCGGCGGCAATCTATGGAGACATGCATAACGAAGCCTGTACAGAGGAGACAAGCGTGGGAGAAGGATTCGCAGCGGATGTTTGCCGGCGATGGGAAAAAGAACTGCAACTGCAACGGATCGAGGGGTTGAGAAAAGTGGTTCTGCGCATCGGATTCGTACTCGCTGCCAACGGCGGGGCGCTGAACCGATTGGCTCGATTGACGGAGATGGGATTGGGAGGTGCTGCCGGTAACGGCAAACAGTACATCAGTTGGCTGCACCATCAGGACTTCTGCCGCATGGTGTTGTGGTGCATCGAGAACCACTTGGCTTCCGGCGTGTACAACGCCACCGGGCCCCATCCAGTGACCAACTCGGAATTCATGAGGGTGCTTCGCAAGACCTTGAACAAGTCTGCGTTTCTGCCTATGCCATCCCCGGTAGTGCGATTGGGAGCGTTGTTGTTGCGAACCGATCCGAGCTTGGCATTGACCGGTCGCAAAGCCCTTCCGCAGCGATTGCTCGATTTGGGGTTCCAATTTGAATACCCGGAACTCCAGCCCGCCATGGGTGAGATCTTTGGGACAACACCCCGATAAAGAGGGCGGCAAACCGGGCCATTCGCAAGCGGTCTCCGCGAGCAGTTGAACGTCTCGCGCCTGGAAAAACCACGATTCGGACGGCTTTCAAGCGGTTCGCTTCGAAAATGCCTTCCTTCTTTCAGTACACTGACGTGCATTCAGTACACTAACGCGAAACGTGTCGCGGAAGGGTTGCGCCAGGTCGGCCCTTCGATTCTGAACTTGTTTGTGTGTCCCCTTGCTTGTCGCTAGCCCATGATCGAGCTGACTCACTTTGGAAAAGACTACGGAGAGTTCACGGCGGTCCAGAACTTGGACCTCAAGATCGATGCCGGCGAACTGTTTGGATTCATCGGCCCGAATGGTGCTGGCAAAAGCACCTCCATACGATTTCTGGCGACCTTGCTCAAAGCCTCGCGCGGCGATGGAACAGTCAACGGCTTTAGCGTCAACAAGCAACCGATGGACGTACGCCGCAGCATCGGATACATGCCCGACGATTTTGGTGTCTACGATGGCATGAAGGTCTGGGAGTTTCTCGACTTCTTTGCGGTGGCCTACAAAATCGGGCGAACGCAGCGCAAACAAGTGATCGGCGACGTCCTCGAACTGCTCGACCTAACGCACAAACGAGACGATTTTGTCAACGGGCTGTCGCGCGGGATGAAGCAGCGGCTGTGCCTCGCCAAGACATTGGTACACGATCCACCCGTGCTGATCCTGGATGAACCCACTAGCGGATTGGACCCAAGAGCTCGTATCGAAGTCAAAGCCCTCCTCAAGGAACTGCGAAAGATGGGCAAAACCATTCTGATCAGCAGTCACATCCTTTCGGAACTCGCCGACTGTTGCACTTCGATCGGCATCATCGAACGCGGTCAATTGCTGATGCACGGTCCGATCGAATCGGTTTATCGCCAGATACGACGCAACCGGATCGTTGAAGTGCGATTTGTCGAGAACCAAGATGCTGGGATCTCGATCTTGCGAAGCGAGCCAACGCTGCGCGGGATCGATATCGATGGCAACCGCGTGACCGCCGAATTCGAGACCGATGATGCGGGCTTGGCAGCATTGCTACAACGATTAGTGCAAGGTGGCGTCAAGATGCGATCGTTTAGCGATAAAGACCCGACGCTCGAGGATGTGTTCATGATGGTCACCAAGGGACTGGTGGCGTAAGCCGCTCCCCTGCAACCGCTGTGCATGCATCCATGGTCTGCCAACGACGTTAGGGAGCGATGCTTTCGATGATATCCAGCGCGATGATCGCCTTGGTTCGCTTCTATCAGCGCGCAATCAGCCCGTTGCTCGGCAGCCAATGTCGATTCGCACCCACATGTTCTCAATACATGATCGAGGCGATCGAAAAGTACGGTCCGGTGCGAGGGGTCTTCAAAGGAACGATGCGCATCTGCCGATGCCATCCGTTTCATCCCGGCGGTTACGATCCCCCCTGACTTTGCATCCCGTCGCCACGCCGCACGCACTTGGTGGGTGTTGCAGGCAGGGAGGGCGCAACTGTACTTAGCGAACTAGCACTCGCGTTCGCGTTCGCGTTCGTGCTCGTGCTCGTTTTCGTTTTCGAGTATTGCTAGCGAGGAGCGCGAGTTCGCCTCCCTGGAAAAACGTCAGGTGAAAATCGATGCACCACGGCGTGATAGCAAACCATCAGCCGTTATCGAATCCCTCGCTTACGCGTCGGGTTGTGGAACACCAGACAGATTTCGATTGCTAGCAAACCATCGACCGCAGAAAGAAGGCAATAGGTGGGTGGCACTCATTGAAAAGCCGATTGCCAGCAAAGCTCGGGCTGGACTTGTTGCAAACCGGGGATTCGCGGTACAACACTGACAGGACGGATCCTCTTTTTGCTTCGCTGCACCATTGCCGGTTGGCTTGCTTACGGATATGCACTCTCTTCGCCTCTCCATCGATGCTTCGCACACTGCTTGCTCTGGCAAGAGCACCGGGATTGAGCGAGTCGTTCGCAACCTCTGTCAGCACTTGCCAATCCTAGCTCGCGAGGCTGGAATCGAGTCCGCACACGTCGCAACCCATATCGGATCGCACTTTTTCAGCGTCGATGCCCCCCAGCAAAACGCCTTGGACACGATCTCGCGTTGGGAAGCCAATGCGCAGCAATTTGTGCCAGGCTGGATTCAAGCCGGGCCGCGATGGCTCTCACGTTCGTTGGGTTGGCGCAAAGCATCCCGATGGCTCGAGCCCGCCCCCAGTCATCTAGGGATGTACAAGACCGCACATCGATTGACCAAATGGGGAATGAAACGCGCCCGTGTCATGCGAGGCGGTCCGATCTGCCCCAGAAACGATCATGCGCTCATCCTGCCGGACGCCTATTGGGCCAAAAGGGATATTTGGCCGAGCGTGGCGCGCTACCGCCAATCGGGTTCGATGATCGTTTCGGTCGTGTATGACTTGATCCCGCTGTCCCATCCCGAGTTCGTCGGCCAAAAGCGTAGCGACAAGTTTCGCATCTACCTCGACGATTTGATCGAACACTCCGATGTGATCGTTGCGATCTCGGAAACCGTTCGCGATGATGTCCATCAATACATCCGCGAGACGCGTCCAACATTGCCGTCTCCTGAGCTGCATGCCTTCACGTTGGGGGCCGAAATGCGAGAATGCTCGGGACCGGTTCGCCGCGAGATCGAGTCCTTGTTCTCGCCTTCGACTTCGCATCCACCGTACTTGATGGTCGCGAGCATCGATCCCCGAAAGAACCACGTTCAAGCTCTCGACGCATTCGAGATTCTCTGGCAGTCTTTGCCGCAAGCCAAGCTGTGCTTTGTCGGGCGCATCGGCAAGCAATGCGCGGACTTGGTACGGCGCGTCCAGTCGCATCCCCGGTTTGGACGCCAGTTGTTTCTCATCTCCGACATGACCGATGCGGAACTGCAGTACGCCTACCAAGGCTGTGCAGCGGTGCTCCTGCCTTCGGTGGTCGAAGGATTTGGCTTGCCGATCGTCGAGTCGCTCTGGCATGGTAAGAAGACCCTGGCGAGCGACACGCCTATTCACCGAGAGGTGGGGGGGGACGCGTGCGAGTATTTTCCTTTGCACGACCCTCAATCGCTGGCTGAAGCGATGGCACGCTGGGAAAAACAACGCCAGGATCCGTCGACGCTTCCTTCGCAGCCGCGTCGCTTTGTTCCCGCAACTTGGAACCAAAGCGCTCGGCAATTTCTCGATATCGTGCGGGATGCAGCCCTGCGCCGGCAACGACCGAAACAATCCGCCGGACGGGCAGCCTAAGTGATGGTGCGGAGTGCGTTGGGCGTCTGATCCGTTAGAATTCCTCTCGCACAATCCGAGCTTTCGCCTGCCCCGTGTCTGCTAAACTGCAAGCCAAGTGCTTCATTGGCTTTGTTGGTGCGAGGTGGCGTGTGTCCGGGATTCGATGGAGTTGGTGTGGCTGGCCGGTGGTCGTCGCAGTTCTGGTCATGAACTCGAACGCGCCAGGGCAAGACTTTCCCTTCCTGACTCCCGACGCAAAGTTTGAATGTGTCGAGCCTCCCGCTTGGGTGCTCGACGGAGCCGTGAAGGTGTTTTTGCCCCTCGAGGACTCGGTATCGATTGAACGCGCGGCCGATCTGGGAGCCACGGTTCTGCATGCTGGAGGTCCGTCGCTGTATTACCCTTTGCGCGCGACCGATGCGAACTCTGGCGTCCCCGAGCCGGAACGCAGCCAACTGCTTCGAGGAATCGCCGTCGCCAAGAAACGGGGCATGCGCGTCGTGCTCGGAGTCTCTCCCTATGCCCCCGTCGAGATCGTTCGCCAACATCCCGAATGGATGCAGCATCCCACCGACGACACGTCGATCCACGCCCGAGCCCAACTCGATCTTACTACCCCAGAGAACATCGGACTGCGCTCTTTACCGCTCAATACCCCGTATGGCGACTACGCAATTGAGGGACTGGTGGAGATCCTCAAGGACTTCCAAGTCGACGGTTTCTCCTTCGACGGTTGCTACCATCCTCCGATTCACTTCAGCCCCTACGAGAAGGAACTCTACACCAAAGAAACGGGACTCCCTTTCCCTCGCAAGATCGATCTACAAGACGATGCCTATCGGGTCTATCTGCTTTGGGCAGACGAAAAGCTGGAAGGCTGGTATCGCAAACTGGGGAAGCGCATGAAGGAAGTCCATCCCGAGGCGGCTATCTACACATGGACGACCAATGCCGGTCGCTACGGTCATTTCCTGACCAGCCCGCGCGTCATGTCGGCCCGCATGAACCGCTTGATCGATTGTCCGGTCCAAGAGTGGTGGTTGGATGAAGTCAATCTCGGGGCCACGGTCGTACCAAACTTCGGTGCCGCGTATGTCCGCGCGGTTTCCGGTGGTCGAGTCGGCGCGAGTGAACCGTACTTGATGTCCCACGGCAATCCCTATTCCGCGGACAGCTTTCCCGCACACGAGTTGACCGTGCGATGCTTGGGTGCCATGACCAATGGATCCTTTACACCGCTGGCGCAAATGGCTGGCCGCGACGCTACGGAATCCACGTTGCGCGAAATCGCTCGGCGGAAAGAGACCTTTACCCATCTAAGCTCCGAACCTTGGGGCGCGATTCTCGTCAGCGAACAAACGCGCCAATTCTATGCTCACGGCAACATCTTGGAACGTTGGCTATCGCATGCGTTGGGAATGTTCCGGATGGGAATGGAAGAACACCTGCCTTTGACCTTGATCACCGAGTTGGAACTACGCCCCGAGATCTTGGCTCGTTACAAGGTTCTGTTGCTACCCAATGTGGCTTGTTTGTCGGAACCGCAATGCCAAGCGATTCGCGAATACGTTCGCGCGGGAGGCGGTTTGGTCGCAACGTGCGAAACCTCTCTGTTCGATGCCATCGGTCGACCTCGCGGTGACTTTGCATTGCGCGATGTGTTCGGACTCAGTTATGGCGGTCGCCCCTCGCAGTCGAATGTCAAACCGGAGTTGGATGCGAACTTCGCAATCGTCGTCAACGACGCCTACTGGGCGCAACGAGGCAATGTCGGCACGCTGCGATTCGCCGACTTTCCGAATTCGATCTTCTATCAAGACGTTTCCTTTCGGCGATTGGTTGCCAGCGGTCAAGCCACGTTCAAGGGACCGGTGGTTCGTCCCGCTGCTCTGGATGCAAATCGTTCCGCAACCATGCTGTACTTTCCCGAGGGAAGTCGCGATGCGTTTCCCGTCGCGGTCACGGGCGAGTTTGGAACGGGGCGCGTGGTGTACTTTGGGGCGGGCATCGACGCATCGCTATTCAGTTATGCATTTCCATACCAGCGCCAATTGCTCGCGCGGGCAACACGTTGGGCAGCCAATAGTGCTTATCCGATCGAGATCGAAGCTCCGATGTGCGTGCAGAGCACGTTCTGGTCCAAGCCGGATGGACGGGTGATCGTGCACCTGTGGAACGGACTGATGTCGACTGCGGATCACGGAGCCCAGGAAACCGAAGTACCGCTACGGGAAGAGTCGATCCCGATTCATGGCATGGTGTTGCGCGTGCGTCGCCCGGGATTGCGAAGCGCTCGCATGGAGCCTGAAGGAATCGAACTGCCGATTCAGCGTACCGACGATGCATCGATCATCCCGCTTTCGCCGATCGCCATCCACAGCGCCGTCGTCCTCGAGTGGGACCCACCCCGCCCCAACGCTGCCGCGGGCAACTAACCCAGTCGCTCTCGCCAGCGTGCTAGAATGCGATCGATGACGATTGCCTTCGGCGTATTGTGCATCGCATTCATATCGTTCTTTCCATCCATACTTTCGGGAGCAGGCCTCATGTGTGATCAAGATCATTTTGAAGATGACATCAAAAAGTACTCGCGTCGCGACATGGGTCGCTTGATGTCGGCTGGCATCGGGGCGGCGATCCTGCTGCCCAGCGTTGCGAACGCTGCCGAGGTCACCGAGCAAGAAGTCGAGATCAAGACTCCGGATGGGACTTGCGATGCATACTTTGTAACGCCCAACTCTGGGGCGCATGCGGCGGTGTTGGTGTGGCCGGACATCTTTGGTCTGCGACCTGCATTCCGCAAGATGGCCAAACGTCTGGCGGAATCCGGATACAGCGTGTTGGTGGTCAATCCGTTCTACCGATCGAAGAAAGCTCCAGTCGCAACGGACGCGACCAGCACTCCGATCCAAGAAGTGGTTCCCTTCGCTCGGACCCTCAACGCCAATACGCATACATCCGATGCCAAGGCGTTCGTGCAATGGCTAGATGCCCAACCCCAAGTCGATACCAAGAAGAAGATCGGAACGATTGGTTACTGCATGGGAGGGCCGATTGTCATGCGTACTGCGGCTGCGGTACCCGAGCGCATCGGAGCCGCTGGAACGTTTCACGGCGGTGGGTTGGCAACGAAGAATGAGGACAGTCCCCATCTGCTGATTCCCAAGATGAAGGCACAGTTCCTGATCGCCATCGCAGAGAACGATGATCAGCGCGATCCGGAGTCGAAGACTATCTTGAAGGATGCGTTCGCGTCAGCCAATCTAGCAGCGGAGATCGAAGTCTATCCTGCTGGGCATGGTTGGTGCCCGCCCGATACGCGGGTGTACAATCAGGAGCAGTCGGAAAAGGCTTGGGCGAGACTGCTGGTACTTTTTGAAAAAGCGTTGGCATAACATCGCTACGATGAAACGCGGCATGGAACGCGTCCAGCAATCAGCGCAAACAAACTGGCTCGATGGCGAGGGGTAATTCCTTCGATTCCATCGAGCCAGCGGTTTTTTCGGGCCGCCTAATCGATCCGGCGGCGTGCGCACAAATCCCGAAGACTACGGCTTGGGTTGGGTCGCGTTATCGGGATCGGGCAAACGCACCAACAGGACTTGTTGCGTTTTGCCGTCCTCGAAATGGATTAGCGCCGGTCCGGAGTCGCTGGTCAGGTTCTGCAAACCGGTTTCGATGATCGGCCGCGATTGGCCTTGGACGGTCCAAGCGGCCCGCTGCGAAGCCTTGTCGATGGCGCCTTCGAGTTGCTGCGTCTCGTCGGTGAGTTTATTGGTCAGCAGTCCGTTGAGCACACCTTGTTTGCTGACAGCCAACTGCATGAATCGGGTAGGGGGAGTGCCCGAGGACTGACCATCTTGGGTGATCGCAAAGACACCGAGGGGGAGCCAATCCGACTGATCTGGAGGCGTGTCCGGGGCGCTCGAGGCGATGGTGGCTGCTTGCTGTGCATAGTCGTCCGCCGAAGCGATCATCGATCCATCGCTGTTGTAGACGGAGTTGTCTTGATAGTAGATCGTGTCGCCGTAGTTGTATGGCATGGCTGCCATGTTGGCTCCATATCCCAGCCAACTGGACATGGCTCCCCAGGCGGCCCAGCGATAAGGGGCGTTGATGCGCCAAGCGGCCCAGCCTGGGTAGTTCGACCAGAAGTTCAGTCGCGGGTAATTGTCGAGGACTTGATTGCGGACTTCGCCCCAGCGCTGTGTGCGGTTGTCCATCCACTCTTGGCGATTTTGGATCCGATCGGGGCGATTCTCAAAGGCCGGTCGGTTTTCCAAGCCTGGGCGATTGGCGATTGCCGGTCGGTTTTCCAGACCGGGTCGATCTGCAACCGCAGGTCGATTCTCTAGCCCTGGTCGATCGCCAAACACATTGCCCGCTGCAGGCCGATCGGCCACCGCGCCTTCGACGCCGCGTCCTTTGAGGAAATCGGCAGCGGCTCCACCACCCGCGATGCCACCCTCACCAACTCGGTTGCCCAAGCCTCCTTCGGCGGGATGGGGCACATTCAAGAAGTCGTTGAGCTGACCAGCGGATGGACGATTTCCAAATCCCCCGTCTCGACCGATATTGCCCGCGCCCCCGACTCGGTCTCCACCGAAGTTTCCTGCGCCTGCTCGGTCTCCGCCAAAGTTGCCACCCCCGACGCGGTCTCCGCCAAAATTGCCACCGCCGAAGTTGCCACCGCGACTGTCGAATCCACGGCCCCCATCCATACCACCGCGCGACATGCCACCATCAAAGCCACCTCGACCGGCCGACGGCGAGAAACCGCCGCCGCCCATTCGCTGGCCTCCCATGCCACCTCCCATTCCGCCACCCATTCGGGCGCCACCACCTCCTCCGCCGCCAAAGCCACCGCGGCCCCCGCCGCGAGCATATGCGTCCACTGCCGAGTACGCGACGACTCCGATGCAAAGGAATGTTCCAAGGATAAAGCGCTTCATGGTGATACCTAGTTCTGTGTTGAATGGATGGTGTGGGCGCAGCGAACCGTGTGGTTGCCGCGCGATCGAGAAGATTTAGCCGTTCGTGATTACTCTTTGAGCAGGACGATCTCGCCGAGGTCTGGCAGCATCTTGCCTGCTGCAGCGCGATCGGTGGTCTTCCAAGAAATCGTGCTATCGTCGATCTTGGTCATGACATTGACCATGCCCGATTTGCTACCGTCGGGCAGAACGCCTTGATTGAGAATGGTCCATGCATCGCCGCGTTGGGTCCAAGTCCCTTCCGAGTAGGTGCCGTCTTGATCGAACGTCCAGCTTCGGATGCGTTTGTTGATAGGATCCCAGCCGATGATTTGGGTTCCCGAGAACGTTTCATTTCCTTCCGTGATGGTAAAGCTGCGGTTCAGGAAGCTGCGATTGGCTGTCCAGTTGCATTCGATGTGGACCTGGGCGTTTTTGGAACCGCCGTTCCAACTGCCGAGCATCCATTCGAGGACTTGGAGCTGCTTGCTCGGATGCGGTACGGGCGCGGCATCGTCGGTCACTCGGTCGAGCAACCATTTATTCCCTTGCTTGACGTAAACCGCCGTATAGATATACACCTCGGGGTCTTCGCCCGAGCGTACGATCGAAGCAGTGCCATGTTCGACAGCCACGGTCGGCGACAGGAACTGAACCGAATCGGTCGTCAGGGCCATCGTCCCTTTCTTGCCCCCGGATATCGTCTTCTTTAACTCTTCGACGATCTTCTTTTTGGTCTGGATTTCGACACCGGTAGCTCGATTGCTATAGACCGCTTCCTCTGTCCACAGGGATTCGATAGCGTTGATGTCGCCTCGATTGTATGCGCCTTCGTATGCCTTGACGGCTTGCGCGATCGGTGCGCTATCGAGTTTGGCCGAACCGGAATCCTGGGGGGCGGCCAAGCCGATTCCGATGGTTGAGATGCATCCAAAAAGGAACGCGATGGCGCGCTTCACAGTAGACCTCCAAGTGGGAGAGTGTGGGGAAATAGGGACTCGCGGACGATCCATCCCACAGGGGAAGCCGAAACGACGCGAGCTTCCTCGATTGTACCTCGCCACGGGGATGCTTCCATCCAGGAAAGCACTAGATCGCTTGCGGTTGGTAACGCGTCTGAGCCTAGCCGAAGTCTTCGAGGCTCAGCGAGGAATGACGGCGGTGCCAGCGAGTTTATCCAAGAGGGTCGGTTGCGACCAACGGATGGTGGATGCCAAGTAGACAAAGGGCAACAGGATAAAGGCTCGTTTCAATTGGGTTGTTGCCCAGATCCAATCGGTCCCTTGACTGTTTCCGTAGGCAGCCAGGAGTCCAACGCCAAGCAGTGGCAAGAACAAGATCGAGGCCCTCCATAAACTGCGCCACATGTTCAAACGGCAACCATCGCGACGCACGACGCACGAACCGGTGAAGTACTGTGTGATGCCTCCGAGGGTCAACGTCGTCCAAATGATGCAAGCCAGAATGCCCCATAGAAAACTTTCACCATCGGGGAATTCACCGGCTTCTTTTGCGAAATTGTCGGGCTGCTCGATGCTGGAGAGGACGGACGCGACCGACCCTTGGGTCCAATTCTTCGACCATTCTTCTTCGTCCGAATCGGCAGCATTGCGGATGAGCAGGTGGCTCCAAGTGCCTCGAATCTCGATCGATTCTGATGAGGGCTTATTTCGCATTTTCGGAGTGTCAACTCCGTTATCTTTGGCCGTTTCTTCGCTTGAAACAGTGGGGGCGGATTCTCCTGGGAGAGCCGATGCGTGTTTGGGGCCGATACCTGGGGGATCGATCAGCGAATCGGCGTCGTCTTGACTTTTGCTCAGGATGAACTGCTCCAGGGTGCCGATGCGCTTGAGCATCTTTTCCATTTTGCTCTGTTCCTGGATCAGCAACTCGTGGATGCGTCGCTGCGCCATCGGATGCATCCATTGTTCCTTGGACCGCTCGGGTGCTAGCGCCCAAAAGTCCGCATACTCAACGGGTGCATCGACGGCAGCCCGCACGGTCTTGAGCCGACTGATCTTTTTGCTTTGTTCGAAGCAAAGGATGAGGGCTGGAATGCTGAGCATGACGATTCCCAAGCACAACCAAGGGACCATCAATCCCAGCGAGACGGCGGCATGAATGAACCGGGACCTGCCGGTCACGCGGTGAGGGCCTTGATCGGTTTTAGCCAGAGACTCTTCCAATTCGCGCGGATTGGTGGCGACGCGTTTGGCGGAGATCTTTTCGAGAAGCTTGGCGGCACGGAGCGGTGGAAGCTCTTCGATATCGACGTTCGAGGGTGCGATAGGCGCTGATCCGAGGCGCAATCCTTTCCTCAAGCGGTGTTTGCTCGGCAGCCCCAGCATCGAGATCGTGTGAACCAATCCCATCCACGAAGTGCACGGATTTTGTTCCGGCTTTGGCAACGCTGGTGCTCGGTAGGCAAAGTCGACCCAAGATAGCTGCCCTAACGCATCGACCCACCAGCGTTGAGAACTCCAAGGCGAGGGGGCTTCGACAGGCTCGCCTTCGGGGTTCTCCGCGAGCGTGCGCGCGTGGCGACCATACGCACGGGCTTCTTCGGAGATGCTGGTGAGGATCGAGCGCGTAACCGGCCACGGGAAGTGGACGCCGTGCAATACGCATTCATGCAAGGGTACGCTCTCTGGAGCCGCGTACGCAAACCATCGAAATGTCGGTTCATTTCCTTCGTCGATGTATCGAAATCGTCGCGATTTGGGGACTTGCTGCATTTGTTCGTACTCAAACGAACGATCGCCGAAGCAAGCGATCCAAACGGTCCGCTGGAGCTGCGAATCGGTGGCGTGCAGCCACCATGAGTCTGGAATCTCCGTGTAGGCATCCACGATGCCATGCACTTGGAATCTCCCCAGGGCGACTGGGCATCGCGGATCTCCAGGCGGAGTGGCGAGCAAAGGGACGGACCATTGCGGCAAGGAGAGTTTGGTGGTGGATTGCACGCGTCCGCCGAAGTTCGTTCGGCATTCGGTCTTGCTTAACCAGTCATGAAACAACTGACGACGGTTGGTGGCCCACCATGTCGATAGCAGGATTGCGATTTGCAGAACGGCGCTGCCCAATACCAAACCGCTGTCGACAAAAGGATTCAACCCAGGCAGCGCGAGCATGATCGCCAATCGCATGCCGCTGGATGCGAGGGTGAAGGCGAGAGCGCGTGTCGCCGCCTGCAGCACGGAGATCTTGGAGTTGGATTCCGCATCGCATACCTCGATGCACATCGCAGCCTTGCCCAGACTGGTAGAAAACACCGCTTCGGAAAGGAAGTAATACAAGAACACCAAGGTTGCGCTGAGCAGCCGCAACCACTGAGGTTCTTCGGTTGAGTTGGAGGTGGGCAAGACCAGAATCATCACCAGCGAGATGAAGGCGGTTACCACGAAGTAATCCGCCACCCACGCGATTGCGCGGCGTCGCAACGACGAGACGTCTGGACGCGGCGCAACCAAGCATTGCAGCTCGTTGCGCATCTGCGTCATCGATTCGTAGCGTTTGTTCGGCTCGCGGGCCAAGCCTTTCATCACGATCCGCTCAAGCTCAGGGAGAACTTCCACTTCGGCGCTCGCAAACGGCGGTGGGTCCGAAGAGGCGATTCTTGCGATCACTTGAGCGGCATTGGGGGATTCAAAGGGAGCTTTTCCGGCGAGCAAATAATAGAGTGTTGCGGAAAGGGAATAGATGTCCGAGCGCGTATCGATGGGTTGGCCGAGCAGTTGTTCGGGGGAAGCGAACAAAGGTGTTCCGAGGAACGCACCGGTTTGCGTGAGTTCGGCATCGGATACCAACGATCGCGCCAGTCCGAAGTCCCCGATCTTCACATTGCCCGATTCATCCAAGTAACAGTTGGCTGGCTTGATGTCGCGATGGATCATGCCCAATGCGTGGGCAGCGATCAAGCCATCGATGCATTGCAGAATCAATGGAATGGCTTCGGCGCACGGAAGTGCTCCGCGTTCGACGACGATGTCCTTGAGCGTTTTGCCCGTCATCAACTCCATGGCGATGAACGGCGTGCCCGCGTCTTCATCCACGCGATGGACAAACACGCAGTGCGGGTGATTGATTTGACTGGCGATCATTCCTTCTTGCTTGAAGCGTGCCAGCGCATCGGGAGAACAAGCTAGATCCGGAGACAAGAGCTTGAGGGCCACCGATCGTCCAGAGGAATCCACCGCTCGGTACACCCGGCCCATGCCCCCTTGGCCGAGCAATTCTCCAAGACGGTACCCCTTGACGATACGCTGGGACTTTCCAGCCGTGATTCTGGAAGCCCCAGAAACCGTGCTCCCGCTCATCTCGAATGTCTCTTCCAAGCGCACGATCCCGTCGTAGCCACTGGTTTCATCGAGCCGAGTAGGAACGCGAGAGCCCGGCTCCTTTGAATTCGATGCAGGGTTGGGGGGCTGGCTCGACATGAAGAATTTGCCGTACGGGGCGGTTGACAGCGAATGCATCCGAACTGGCAATAGTCTAATCGAAGCCCACCGCGGTGGCTACGCAATAACCGCTTCGAGGACACCGACGAGGGTATCTGCTGGCCATTCCAGACGCGACGTAAACCTAGCAAAGATGGGCGGTTGAGTCAGGCTGCCAGGATGGTTCGATGCCTTTAGTCAGGGGGCCTGTTCGACGGCGACTCGTCCGGCGACGCAGAAGCAAGCAAATGCTTGAGCATCCTCTCGGGGGCCATCAAGAACTGCTTGGTAACCCGGAAGTGCTCGGTGTCTTGGTAGGCCACGCGCTGGATTCCTTGGTCGCTGAACGCGTAAATCCAGGCGTGAGGATAGCTCATCAAAATGGGAGAATGGGTGGCGATGATCAATTGCGAATCCTTCTGAACCCATTGGTCCAACATCGCCAGGAACGCGAGTTGTCGCTGGGGTGACAGCGCCGCTTCGGGTTCGTCGAGCATGTAAAGACCGCATGAGAAGCGGTTGGACATGATGGCGAAGAAGGACTCGCCGTGCGACTGTTCGTGGAGCGATCGTCCTCCGTAGCTATCGATCAACTTGCGAGCATTGCATTCCTCCGAATCGAGATGCTCGATCTCGGTGGCGACGTTGTAGAGGCTTTCGGCTCGCAGAAACCATGCGTCGGGAATCAACGCATGGTAACGGCGCATTTTTAAGATCTCGTGCAATTGAGAGTGGCTGGCTCGCGTCGAAAACTGAACGTTGCGGCTCCCTCCCTCGGCGTTGAGTCCATTGGCGATGGCGATGGCTTCGAGCAACGTGGACTTTCCAGAGCCGTTATCCCCGACCAAGAATGTGACTTGCGGATGCAGGTCCAGGCGGCTCAAACCTTGAATGGCAGGCAAATGGAATGCGTAGTGTTCGGGTTCTCGGATGCGACTGCGATCGAATAAAACCGCTTCGAGGAAAGGCCCTGGTGTGACTCCTTTGCGAATCGGTTGTTTCATGGCATGACCGAAAGTTCTACAACGAAGCTTCTGCACAGGTAGCGAACCGATGGGACTCCACCGATGGGACACCGAAGTACGGCTAACTCCATCCTGGGAACGCATTGCAATCGCGATGGCCATCGAAAGGGAAATCGCGCTGCATCAGACCATCATGCACCCGATGTGTTCTCGTGCAAGAAGGTTTCGGAGAAGCGAGCCAATTGGCCTGCGTCGCGCGTAATCGTGATCGTGAGCGTATCCAAATCGATGCAATTTACGTTGGTTCCAAAAGGGTCCTCGATCTCGACGCTGGCCTCTTCCATCCCAAACATTCCCAATGACAGAACGGCGACCAAGATTGGAGACCACCAACCGAAACGTTCGCAGGTCACCAGGGGCAGCGTGATCAGATAAACCAAAATCAGCAGCTTGATCAGCGATACGTAAGCGAACGGCAACGGAGTCTTCTGAATCTTCTCGCAGCCTCCCTGCGCGTTGACCAATTCGGCGATCTGCGCTTCGAAGTGCCGTGTCATTTCAGGGTTCAATACGCCATCGACAGCATGCCGTCGGACCCAAGCCGTCATCGCTGCTGCGATGGAAGTGGGTTGATTACCAAAGTCCTCGGCGACGCGGAGCAGCGTAGGGGATAAGAAGGGGGCCGCTTCGGCCAGATCGCGAGAGCCTCGAAGGGAAAGCTTCAAGCTGATTGCAAATCCTGCGACCAGATCGGCAAAGAACTCCCCGTCTCGTGTATACATCGAGGCCACGCGAGCCAAGTTGCGACTGGTGTTGATAATCGTTCCCCAATGGGATCGCCCTTCCCAGTAGCGAGCATTCGAGGAGTTCATGCGCATGACCAATAGGAAGCCGATGAGCGAACCCAACACCACGTGACCGAAGGCATCCAAGCCGCTACTAGCGTTCGGGTCGCTCGTTCGGATCCATCCAAAGGTGACCTCCTGCGAGTAGATCGATTGAATGATCAAGGAGTAGACAACGATCAGCAGGATCCGCGTGTAACAAAGCGGCAGCGCCGTTCCGGTCCATGCAAAGGCTGTCTTGAACCATTGGCGTCCATCTCGGGTTTTGAAGTTCGCGGGAGATCGCGTCATATCCAATGGGGTACTGGGTCCAAGAGGTTGGAGTGTTCGTACTTCGAAACCCTCGCTAGCATCGCGGACCGGAGACCGCGGATGTGCAATCGCTTCGACTTCGACGGTCGGGGAGACGAACCGCTACCTGGGCTGCCCGGCAGAGCCTTATGGCTTCCGACGCAGGCCAAGCGGAGAGGGCTGTGGCCGCCGGTAAATGCTCATGCGTTTCCGCAAAACTGCTGGGCTGCGTGCACACTATCGAAGATTTGAAACCTTTTGTCGAGATTGCAAATCTCCAACACGCTCAAAACGCTCGGCTGCATCCCGGCGAGCAACACATCTCCCCCGCCATTCTTGCGCAATCGATCTGAGGCGATCAGCAAGAAGCGAATGCCTGAACTGCTGACAAACGCGGTTTGGCCAAAGTCCAAGATGGCGTAGTCGCCGGGTTCGAGTTGTTGCGAAAAGAACGCTTCTTCGACTTTCTGGATACTCCAAGTGTCGACGCGTTCCGGCAAGGCGAGGATCGGGGGAGGATGGGAAGGCACGAAATGCGTTCCTTTGCTTTCGATGAACAGTCGCTGGGAGCAGGCTGGGGAATTGGCGCGCAATCGATCTATCGTAATCGAATCCGATGGCAACGGGGGCCAGGACGGGCCGACGAAGTTCGCATCGGAAGGGGCCCCCAGTGAATGTCGGTTCCCCCCCAACCGATCCGGTTTGGCGGAGTTTTCGGAAATCTTTCGCTAGCTGCGTCGTTTCTCGCTCGAAAAGCCCGGCAGCCGGCATTTTCCCCAGAACGGCCTTGCTCTTGAAACGTCGAAGCCGATACAAGCGAGTGTGAAGCTCGGGACACTCCCCGAGGTTTGGGCTTGAACAAGGATGCAGCCATGGCCAAGGCGCCGAAGAAGACGACGCAGCAAAAAGTGATCGAATCGGCCTTGGTGTTTGCCCCAGCGCCCATCCGACAAATCGCCTCGACACCCTTGGGCTCTAAAGTCCTCTTCATCGCGATCACCGGCATGCTGGCGACGGGAGCCTTGACGGTGGACTGGAGCAACGGCACTCCGCAACTCGAGTTTCACCGCGAAAAAGCGGAAGAAGCGAAGGAACGGATCATCGAGGATCTGCACGCCCAGGGTATCGAATGGGGGAACGTCCAAGCGCAAGCCCACGCGATGGCACAACAAGCCGCCGCACAAGGTGCTGCCGGATACCCAACAAACAACGGATTTCCATCCAACGGTGGCTTCCCTTCAACAGGCGGCTTTCCCTCCACAGGTGGATTTCCCTCGACAGGCTATGCCCAAGGGGCTCCCAATCCCTACGGTCAAGGGGCTCCGACGCAGTATCCACCTCCAACGTACTCCGGCGGATACAACCCCGCCGTCGCAGGCTATCCTCCGGGCGCCTACCCCAACCCCCAACAACCCGTTCAATCTCCGTATCCGCAGCAGCCCGCTCCTCAGCAACCCAATGCATGGAACCAAGGCCAAGCCACCGGCTACTACTATCCTCCTGCAGCACCTGGCGCCGTCCCGCCGCAGTATCCCCATCAAGGCTACAACGTTCCGGGACAACAAGCCTATCCGCCGGGCTACCGCCGCTGAGTTGAAAGCCGCGAAGATTGAATCGTTCGCGCTGAGCGGCAGCGCGCCATCCATCTGCCTCCTGCAGCCGGTGAAAAGTCGGTTCGCTATTTGGAGTCGGTTGGAGTTGCCAGCACGCGTTGCACCTCGGGAGAGTGTTGCAGCATGAACGCGACGATCGGTGCGGGATCATCGAGGCCATGCGGGTGATGGCCAACACCGGGTTTGCGAACGACATGAACCACCCCGTCTAGCTTGCGATAGCGTTCGATTGCGATGTCGGAGTTGTATTCCGTCGGCACGACGTTGTCGCTCTCTCCCACAACATAAATCAGTGGGATCTTGTGCTGAGCCAGAGTCTCGAGCGTATCGATCGGGTTGCCGGAATACGCCATGGCATCCGCATCCGTGGCAAATCCGTACGCCGACTTCATGGCACTCCAATCGCCTTCGCTGCGACTGCCACGAGGGTGTCCGCCCGGCCAGCTCTTCATATCGAGCACGGGCGCATCGCCATAAATCAAGCGGACGAAATCCGGGTACTCACTCGCGTAGCGATGGGCCATCAACCCGCCGCGACTGAGGCCAATCAAGGCGGCCTGCTTGGAAAACCCTCGATCGATCAGAGACAAATGAAAGTCATTCAAGTTGCGTAACGCCAGAGGGCAACCAAACGTGTTGCCGACCGACAAATAGACATGGTAGAAACCGCGCTCAAGCATTGCGGGCGCAGCGCAGCGATCGGTGAATGCGTCCGGGAACATCATGCACCATGTGAAGGGCTTGCCGGGCAATGGCTGATGCGGTTCGACCACCCACGCTTCACAGCCTTGAAACTGGAACCGATGCCTTCGAAAGCCATGCCATGTGTCCATCGTAGCGTCGTCAAAACGCAAGGCAGCGGAGGGTTCTCGCGATTCCGATCGAGCTTCCTGGCCGCTGGAGAAACTGGAGCACGCGACTATGGTTATCCAGCCCCCCAACATGGCAGCGCAGATCGCTTTGTGCCGGCGCAACGCACTTACCAACGTCTTTGCAACCTGCGACCAAATGGAACACGTCGAGGACGCCACGTTCGATTTCTGGGCGTTTGGAAGGGAGTGAAACATGGGAATCCAGCGGGCAAAAAGGGGTGGGGCAACGATTCAAAAGAAATAGCATACACTGAGTTAGCCCTTGAAGATCCAGCGCGATCCACCGCGCGACAGGCATGACCGCTCTATCCCACCGAACCATTACCCCTCACCGCCATGAACACGTATCGCGTCTCCCCCGTCACGCCAAGCTTGAGTGCATGGCAATTGCGTTCTTGGTTCATTGCCGGGCTCTGCACAGGGATGTGCCTGGTCGACTCGCCCGACGCTCTAGGAAATCCTCCTGCGACGGCAGCAGCGGTGGATGCCGATTTCCGCGAGGAATCGGAGAGCGATCCGGGCGTTCAAATGCTGCAACCGGGCGTCCGACTCACGCTGCTGGCTCAACATCCCCAATTGGCAACTCCGACCGGGATCGATGTGGATTCGGAAGGCAACCTCTGGGTGATCGCGTGTCACACTCACTTTCCGCCTAAAGACTATGCAGGACCCAAGAACGATGAAGTATTGGTCTTCTCCGCCGACGGCAAGAACCGACGGGTGTTCTATGACAAGACCTCGACCACGATGCAATTGCTCCTCGCGAAGGACGGATGGGTTTATCTGTCGCAACGGGATCGAGTGTTGCGCGTCCGAGACAACAATGGCGATGTCCGTGGCGATATTGAAGAAACGATTGTGAAACTCGACACGGTCGCGGACTATCCGCACAACGGATTGAGCGGTATGGCTTGGAACACCGACGGCGGCCTGGTCCTTTCGCTGGGTGAGAACTTTGGAAAACTCTGGACTCTGCGAGGCAAGAACACACCGCCGTTGACCGGACGAGGCGAAGGGGGCGTCTTTACGATGAATCGCGACGGAAGCGGGCTGAAACGCATCGCCCGCGGATTTTGGAATCCATTTGGACTCCTGATGCGAGATGATGGTCAGTTGTTTGCTGCGGAAAACGATCCTGGCAGCCGTCCGCCTTGCCGCTTGCTGCATGTGGTCGAAGGCGCTGACTATGGATTTCAATATGTGTATGGCAGTGCTCCGGTGCATCCATTTGTTGCGTGGAACGGTGAACTGCGAGGCACGCTGGGAATGGTCCATCCCTGCAGCGAAGGTCCATGCTCGGTGGTCGAACTCGGTGGCGGTGTAATGATCCCCTCGTGGAGCAACCATTGCATCGATTTCTTTCCATTGCGATGGTCGGGTGCTACCCTCACCTCCGAGCGTATCGAATTGCTCCACGGCAGCGATTTCTTTCGGCCGGTATGCATGGTTCGAGCCAACGAGAACACCTACTACTTCACCGACTGGGTGTCGCCGTCGTATCAAGTCCACGGCATGGGACGATTGTGGAAACTAGAGATCGATCCAGCACAAGCGACGTGGTTGCAACCGCAACGCGATCCTGCTCCACCAGCGGCGGAATTGGCCAACGCTTTACGTTCCGGCCAGAAGACCCTGCCCCTACAAGAACTGTTGAGCATGGCGCGATCCGAGGATCGATTCCTGGCGGATGCAGCGTTGAGCGCTATGGCCCGCAGCAGTAGAAACTGGGCCGATTCCCAGTTGGTCTCGATGCCGA
The DNA here is from genome assembly GCA_046318495.1 of Pirellula sp. Lineage (GTDB taxonomy): Bacteria > Planctomycetota > Planctomycetia > Pirellulales > Pirellulaceae > JBKCUI01. Next base: position 25,302 of record JBKCUI010000388.1, read on the forward strand.
CGGCAGACAAAGTGTGGGGGTTGGTAGCGCTGAGGCGCAATGGGCTCAATGACCCCAAGTGGGTGCGGTTGTGCTGGAACGATTCCAATCCGGAGCTTCGCTTGGAGTGCTTGCGATGGATTGCCGACGGGGAGTTGAAGGAGTTTCTGCCGCGCGTGGAAGCGCTGTTGGCCGATCCCAAGCTCGAGTACCGACTGTTCGAAGCATCCATCGCTACCATCAATACCTTAAAGGGAACGCCGGAAGCCGGCGTCACGGACCCCGCCACGCTCGTGCAGCGCTTGATGCAACCCACGACATCGCCTAGCGTTCGCGCCTACATTCTCCGATTGCTGCCCGCCAATCATGAAAAGCTCACCGTGCAGCAGTTGGTGCAATGGTACCGTTCGGGGCACCCGCTGCTGATGCTCGAAACGATTCGCACGTTAGCGATGCAGCGGCGCACCGAGGCGCAAGAGGTGCTCCTGCAGATTGCCAAACATCCCAAAACCGCTGAATCGCTTCGCGCTGAGGCACTGGCAGGACTCCTGGGCACCGAAGATCCAAAACAGCGCGAAACCATCGAGCAGATTCTGAAAGGCGATGCTCCTGCAATCGCCAAAGAAGCCCTTCGAGCACTGCGCCACCCCACCTTGAAATGGAAGGATCCTGCAACGCCGGTTGCCCTGCGAGGGACCCATCCCCAATGGAGCGAGTTGATCGACGCCGTCGATTCGCCCATGTTGTTGGCATCGCGGATGGCCGATAACGCATCGGTAGAAGAGTGGTTGGACCGGCTCCAAAAACTCCCAGGGGAACCGGACCCGCAAGCCGGTCGGCGCGTGTTCTTCTCAGCCGCCACCGCCGCATGCAGCCAGTGCCATCGACACGGTGGGCGCGGCAATGTCGTCGGTCCGGATTTGAGTTTGATCCACCAGCAAGGAAGTTACCGGGATATCTTGCAGTCGATCCTCGAACCGAATCGCAACGTCGCTCCTCAGTACTATTCGACGCTGCTCGAACTCGCCGATGGGTCAACCTTTACCGGTATCTTGCTGCGATCTTCGAGCAACGAAGTCTATCGCAATGCGGTGGGAGACGAAGTCACGTTTCAAAAGGCCGATATTGAAGAACGACGCGAATTGCGAAGCTCGATGATGCCAGCGGGACTGGCACATCAGATGACGGATGTGGAACTTCGCGACTTGATGGCTTTCCTTACCAAACCTGCCGCTTCGTCACCGTGATTTTGAGTGCTCATGGCCGGAGTTCGTCTGCCATCCAATCCGTCCCGTTCCGGATGCTGCAGGGTATGCATGGACGGGTTGCATGAGAAATGAATGCGCAATGCGCGCGAGTCGCACGGTTGAAAAGACGGTAGCGATTGCATGGGCATTCAACCACCGCGATCGCTGTTTCGATTGTCCCAAGGCCATCGGATCGAAGCACTGTGGATGGTGGTCTTGTTAACTCAACTTGGCATCAACAGCCCGCTGATGCTGAGACGGAAATGAACGCTTTGCTCTACTGCCTGAATAGGGCTTGGGGTACATTGTTTGCGTTGAGCGTTGCTGCATTTCCCGGAATCGAGCTTGATCCATGTCAGCACCCCAGCGGCCAAATTCTACTAGGTGTGCGAGTGTCACCAAATCAATCGGGAGCGGAAAAGCTCCATGCCGCATCGCGCTGGGTTATCGCATTGCTCGCTCTGAGCTTGCCTCTCATCGCTTGGGTGGCCAGTGGAATTCGCATCGGCTCAGCCTCCGCGCATGCTTGGCTTCCTGAGGGACGACAAGAACGCATTCGCTATGAGGGCTTTGTCCGGGACTTTGGTTCAGACCAATACTTGATCGCTTCCTGGCCGGGTTGCACCCCTGGCGACCCGAGGTTGCTCGGCTTCACGCAAGCCCTCGAGCGACGCAACCCCAAGGACGAGCCGCTGATGGACTCGTGGAAGACCAGCGAAGACATTCTTTCGGAGTTGACCAGTCCGCCCCTTTCGCTCGCCAAGAGTCAAGCCCTTCAACGCTTGCAAGGTTCGATCCTCGGGGCCGATGGCACGGCTGCGGTCTTTATCCGGTTTTCTCCAAAGGGCGTATCCCAGCAGAACCCATCGGTGGAACTCGTCCGGCAAGCTGCCGACGAAGTTCCCGGTTTAGGCCGTGACGATTTGAAGATGGTCGGATCGGTGTACGAGGGATATGCGGTCGATCGCGCCGCGGAACAGAGTCTTAAGAAGCTCGTGATTCCTTCGAGTCTTTTGGGAGTGCTTTTGGCTTGGTGGTGTCTGCGCAGCATTCGAGGCGCGGTCACCGTCCTGCTGATTGCAGGCGTCGGGCAACTGATCGCGGTCGCGATTGTCACGGCCACAGGTGGCGAATTCAGCGCCGTGTTGATCGTGCTGCCAACATTGGTCTTCATGCTGACCCTTTCGGCTGCCGTTCATTTCATGAACTACTATTCGGACGTTGCCTACTCACATCGAGATCGGTTGGGGGCTCGCGCGATTCTGCTCGGTCTCAAGCCGAGTGTATTGGCGACCTTAACCACGGCGCTCGGCATGGCGGCTCTGGCAACTAGCCAATTAGCCCCCGTGCGGACCTTTGGCCTGTACTCGGCAGTCACGCTATGCATTGCTACGCTGGTCCTGATCTATACATTCCCACAACTATCGGACTGGTTTTGCCGTAACGAGTTTCTCAAGCGTCACGCCAACGATCCGGCTCCGGCAAGCGATGCACACCCGAGCGATCCGCCATCCACCGCCCGCATCGATTCCGCGCCGATCGCCGACTGGGCCATCGCGTATTCGAAGTGGATCCATGCGCACACCTGGGCGATCTGCTCCATCGGAATCGGTTTGATCCTCTTTAGCTTTTACGGCTTGCTGCATCTGAAGTCTTCGACCAAGTTCGATGACATGTTTCCGAACCGCAGCGAGACGGTTCAATCGATGGCATGGATCGAAGAACATCTCGGACCGATTGCATCGGTTGAAGTGCTGCTGAGATTCCCCGAGGACCAGCACACCGATGTGTATCAGCAAGTCGAATGGGTCGAACGCGTAACCGCCGCGCTTCGCGAGAATCCGGATATTGGTGGCGTGATGTCGGCCACGACCTTCCTCCCCAATCTGCCCAAAGGAAGCCGCGTTCGCGATGTGGCAAAACGAAGTGTTCTCAGGAACGAACTGACCAGGAATCTGGCGACGCTCGAACAACGGGGCTTGGTCGCTCAGCATTCCCAAGATCGCACCTGGCGGATCACCGCCAAAGTCAGCGCGCTATCGAAGCTGAACTACGGCGAACTGACAGATCGCGTCCGCGATACCGTTGCCGGCGTTCGAGCATCGATTCACGGCGAAGAAGTTTCTCCACCGTTCGTCGCCGAATTCACCGGACTGTCCCCGATGATGCACGATACGCAGTTGGCCTTGCTCGGCGATTTGGGCTCCAGTTTTACAACCGCATTTTTCTTGATCACGCCGGTCATGATGCTCATCGCGCGAGGCGTTCGAGCAGGGCTGCTGATTATGATTCCCAACGTGTTGCCCGAGACGATTGTGTTTGGATCGATGGCTTGGCTCGGCTATTCGATCGACATCGCAGGGATCCTAACCGCCAGTGTTGCTATGGGCATCGCAGTGAACGACACCTTGCATTTCGTGAATTGGTACTCGCGTCGGCTGGCAGCAGGCGACTCGCGCGAACAAGCCATCGCGGATACATTTTCGAACTGCGCCAAGGCCATGGTCCACACCATGCTCATCAGTTGCTGCTCGATGCTTCCCTTCTTGCTCGCGGAATTCAATCCGACTCGGCAGTTTGCGATCTTGATGATCTCGATGATGAGCAGTTCGATCCTCGGGGATTTGGTGCTGTTGCCGGCGCTGTTGCTCAGCCCGTTGGGAAAAGTCCGCAGCGCCGCAAAGGTGGCCGACGTTTCGCCCGCGTGAGTTGGACTCGGCTCGGCATCCGACCGCGACCATGCATCTGTCCCTTTGGATCGCCAGTCGTCGCGAGGCTCCAGCGATTAGGGTTTGGACTGGATGCAGTACAGACGTGCCGCTGTTCGGATGAGCAATCGATCGCCGACGACGGCTGGCGTCGCCATCCCCATGTCATCCTCTTCCAGTGAGTTGGTGTGCGACACTTCGAAGTTGTCGCTGGCGGGAATGACAAAGGTTACGCCGTCTTCGTTCAAACAAAAGATCTTTCCATTCATGGCCCATGGAGAAGAGGTAAAGGCTCGACCATTGGGAATGCGTTTGCCGCTGTAGATCTCGCGTCCCGTCGATGCATCGTAGCATCCGAAGATGCCGCGATCGTACAGGGAGTAGAGTCGTCCCTCATAGATGAGTGTCGTCGGGTTGTAGGGAGCTGCTTTGGGTTGTGACCAAACGATGTACTCGGATTGCGTTTGCTCTTTTAGCAAACTGATATCGCCACTGGCACCTGGCTTGATGGCGTAGATCGGTCGGGTTTGATCCATGACATATCCCGAGCTCACATAGAGCAGATCGTTGACAGCGTAAGGGGTCGCGATGGTGATGCTGGACATGCCTTGCAAACTCCAAAGCGGCTTGCCCTCCAAATCGTACGATTGGACTTGGCCGGTGGCAGCCGTCACGATCTCGGTTCGCACTGGGTTCTTCCAAACAAAAGGGGTGGACCAGTTGCTCTTTTCCGTGCGAGGCACGGTCCAGACAGGTTTGCCCGTCGCAGCATCGATAGCCATCAAGAACGATTCTTGCTCGTTGTCATAGCAGTAGTACAAACGGCCTTCATGAAGCGCTAGCGATGCGGCAGGTCCCCACCCCAATCGGGTTGGACGAGGCTGCAACGGGAGCTTCCAAACAAGCGTTCCTTCGAGATCGAAGGCAAAGATCCCTAGGTTGCCAAAGCAGCAGTACACGTGTTGGCCATCGGTCACAGGCGTTTCCGATGCAAAGCTGTTCTTGATGTGGATCGAGGACTCGGGCGCGCCTTCATGAACCATGCGGTCCCATCGCACGCTGCCGGTTTTGAGATCGAGGCAAACCACTTTCCATTGGTGGGTCGAGGCCGGTGGCTTCAATCGCTCGCCTCCGAAATAGAGCCCCTTTTTCGGGTCCTCGCTCTCGCCGAGATTGACGACGGTGGTCAAGAAAACGAGATCGTTGATGACGATGGGTGAGGACCAGCCGCGCCCGGGGATATCGGTCTTCCAAGCAACGTTCTCTGTGGAGGACCAATGGTCCGGTAGCGATGCGCTGGCTGCGATGCCCAAGCCGCCGGGGCCACGAAACTGCGGCCACGACTCTTGCGCCGATGCGATGGAACCAAGCATGCTCAAGACGAAGAGCGAGGCGCTGCGGGTCGCGGCGCGGAGAACGAAGTGGATGGTGTTCATGAGGATTCCTCGGCTGTCAGCGCGCCATGGCGGGAATAGATCGTTGAGTTTGCGTCGCGGTATGGCAACGCCTCGAACGGCTTCATCGTAACGCATGGCGCAAAAAAAACCGGCGAAGCGGAGAGCTTCGCCGGTTGCTTTTTTTGGATTGTCCGCGGTACGAATCGGACGACTCAGCGACCTAGGTGGATGGGCCAGAACTAATCGGCCAATGCAGCTTCGATTGCCTTGATGATCTCAGGATCGGTGGGTTCGGTGCGCGAGCCAAAACGCGCGATGACGTTCCCCTTGCGATCGACCAAGAACTTTTCAAAGTTCCACTTCACAGGTCCCTTGCCCAATGGCTTGGTATCCAAATTGGTGAGGTACTTGTAGAGCGGGCAAGCTTCGGTTTTCTTGCCCGAGTCGTCGTTGACGTTGACCTTTTCCAGCAGATCGAAGCTGACCTTGTACTTGGTCGAGCAGAATTGCTTGATCTCGTCCGACGTTCCAGGCTCTTGGCCACCGAATTGATTGCAAGGAACACCGACGACAGCCAGTCCCTTCTCCGCGTAATCTTCGTGCAGTTGCTGAAGCTTTTCGTATTGTGGGGTCAATCCGCACTTGCTGGCGACATTGACGATCAGGACGACCTTGCCCTTGTACTTATTGAGCTCGACTTTGTCTCCTTCCAGCGACTTCATCGAGAACGCGAGAGCAGGAGCTGCCTCCTTGTCTTTCGCAGGATCGTCAGCTTGAGCAGCCGACATCAAGACCAGGGCCACGATTCCGGCCAGCAAAGTTCGTGAACGCATATGCATGTCCTCGTAAGGAAAGGAGTGAAAACAGGAGTTCGTGTCACTATGGGAACGTGTCAAGCGGCCGGAGGGGGCGGAATTTGCTCACCTCGGATCAAGTCAGCATAGGATTCTCGCGCTCGAATGCAATGGATATTGCCATCCTCGAGGAGAATCTCCGGAGCCCGATAACGGCCGTTGTAGTTGCTCGACATAACAAAGCCGTAGGCTCCGGCCACTTCGAGCACCAAATGATCGCCCACGCGCGCAGGAGGCAACGATCGCTTTGCGACGAGTCCACCTTCTTCTTGGGTGAAGATATCGCCGCTTTCGCACAGCGGCCCGCCGACGACCACGTCGATGCATTCGCTGGGAGCGGACCCACTGCGGTGCGCGATCGAAATCGGGTGGTAGGCGCCGTACAGAATCGGGCGGGCCAAGTCGTTGAACCCTGCGTCGAGCAAGTAAAACGTGTTGTCTCCCATGCGTTTGACGGCCCGGATCTCAGCGATGAGGTAGCCGCTTTCAGCGACCAAGTAACGCCCCGGCTCGATTTCCAGCCGCAATTTGTGGCCAAAGTGGCTTTCCAACGCTTGGCGAGTCGCATTCCATAGCCGGTAGTACTCAGCCAGATCGACATAGGACTGGCCGACGCGATAGGGGACGGGCAACCCACCGCCAGCGCTGATGGTGGTGAGGGTGCGACCGACTTGCTTGGCTGCTTGCTCCATCGCGTTGCAGACTTGAGAAAGATGCTCGAGGTCGGTCCCGGATCCGATGTGCATGTGCAGTCCGGTGATGGCGACATTGTGCCGATCGGCCAATCGCAGGCACGTGTCGAGCTCACCGTGCCAAATGCCGTGCTTGGATTGAGGGCCGCCGGTGTTGGTTTTTTGGCTATGACCGTGGCCGAACCCAGGATTGATACGCAGCGTTACACTCGCACCGGGTCGGACGCTGCCCAATTGCTCGATCATGTCGGGCGAGCCGCAATTGACGTGGAGCCCGAGTTCCTTGACCAGTTCCAGGGCTTCGCGGTCAAAGACATCTGCGGTGTAGACGATGCCATGCGGATCGCTGTGAGGATCGAATCCGGCCGACAGCGCGCGGCGCACTTCTCCAGCGCTGACCGCATCGACCACGACACCCAGACGTCGCAACCTGTCCAAGATGGCGATGTTCGAGCACGCTTTCTGGGCGTATCGAATGACGTCAAAGGACTTCAAATCGTCGACGCGTTCTCGAATCACCGCCATGTCGTACACATAACAAGGTGTGCCGAATCGATCGGCCAAGGACGCGATGGAATGCCCCGCAATGGTTTGTCGCAGCGGGTGGAACGTGTTGGTCGCAACAGGCATGTCGGCCAGTTCTCCAGAGATTGCTTTTTCGAGGAAGGTTCAGTGTGTCGGGAAAGAGGGAATCGGCGATCCCCAGGTTCAACCCAAACGCATCGCCGGGTTGGATTCACCTCGTTCGGTCGGGACGGCGCATGAATTTTAGCGGCCAATCCAGTTGCCGGGCAGACGCCGAGCGAAGCGGGTCGCAAGCTGCCGCTAGAGTTGGTTCTTCTTGCTGCGAACCGACTGCGAGTATTTCTCCAGGAATTTCTTTTCGCGGGAGGTCAACGAGTCTTTGCCTTGGGCATGGATTTTCGCCAGCAATCGATCGGCCTCCAAAGCATCCTTGGTTTCCCGGCTGTCGTTCCCTTCGGTGTGGACTCGCAATCGCGGTCGGGTCATCCATCGCTTCCAATTCATCGCGGCTTCGGTTGGAGATCGCAAAAAGCTCAAATCCCACTTCAAGAAGAAGTACATCGTCGCAAACAAGATGCCATAAATATGCACGTCATACGCGACGTTGCCG
>JBKCUI010000389.1:0-5220 GCA_046318495.1 Pirellula sp.
CGACGCCCAAGACTTCACTCCAGCCAGGTGAAACGTGGACGGGTGTGTGGGGCTCTGGATACGAATCGGCTCGAGCCTATGTTGAAGTTGAACATCGCGGCAAGACGCTGCAATCCTTCTGGACTCCAGCCAATCGAACGCAGATTCGCATCGAGCAGCCGGTCGACGAATCGCTTCGCGGTGGATTCACGGTGCGAGTGACCTTCGTGCGCGATAATCGCCTCTACACGGAATCGCGGATTATCGAAGTACCTTGGTTGAACAAAGACTTGCAAGTGCGATGGGAACGTTTCCGCTCCAAACTCGAACCGGGGGCCAAAGAGAAATGGAGCCTCAAGGTCTCAGGCCCGAATGCTGCATCGGCAGCGGCAGAGCTGGTGGCGGGAATGTACGACGCATCCCTCGATGCCTACGCGCCGCATGCCTGGCCGGCCAAGCTGAGCGGCTTCTACCAAGAAGTGCCTCGATTCAACACGGACTTTGGCAACCAAGCCGTCGGTTTCATGCGACTGTTCGATCGATTTTCGACGCCTCAGATACCGGTTCCTTCTTCGTACCGCCGTTTCCGAGACGATTTGTTGCCACGAGCAGAATGGGTACCCGCCATGATGCGAGGCACGGCTAGGTTTGGCACGGGCATGCCGGGCGGCGCCCCGGGTGGTCCAATGCCGATGCTAGCTGCTGCCCCGATGGAAGCGATGGCAGGAGGGGCAGGGGGGATCCCATTGTCCAAAGCCATGGCGCCCGATGGCCGGGTAGTGAGCGAAGACGCGGCTGGGGAAAGCCCGGTCGCGCCCGGTGGTGTCCAAGTTGATTTAGGTTCGGTGTCGCCACGCCAAAACCTCAACGAAACCGCGTTTTTCTTCCCGCAAGTTCGCATCGGGGACGATGGCACGGCGACGCTTGAGTTCACCATGCCGGAAGCCCTCACAAGCTGGCGCTTCCTCGGTTTCGCACACGACGCGGAACTTCGCAGCGGATCGCTGTTCGACAAAGTTGTCACGGCAAAGGACCTAATGGTCCAACCGAATCCGCCTCGCTTTGTGCGAGAAGGGGATGTGATCGAGTTCTCTGCAAAAGTCACTAACCAATCCAATTCGGTCCAGCGCGGCAAGGTCGCGTTGCAATTGAACGATGCAGTCACAGAAGCCTCGCTCGACGCACGGTTTGGTTTGACGGAAAACGAACAGAAGTTTGAGATCCCAGCCAATCAGTCCCAATCGTTCTATTGGCGACTAAAGATTCCCGAGGGAGCAACACCATTCCTGCATCGCACGGTTGCTGCAACCGAATCGCTGTCGGATGGCGAACAAGGCATGTTGCCGGTTCTATCCAACCGATTGCTCGTACACGAGTCGATTCAACTCCCGATCCGCGGCAAATCCACCAAAGAGTTTGAGCTCAAAAAACTGCTGGAATCGGCTGGTTCCAAGACGCTCAAGAACGAATCGCTGACGATTCAAATGACGTCGCAGCCCGCTTGGTATGCCGTGCTCGCACTCCCCTATCTGATGGAGTTCCCACACGAATGCAGCGAGCAAACCTTCAACCGCTTTTATGCGAATGCGCTCGCTCGGCATATCGCCAATAGCGACCCGAAAATCGCACGCGTTTTTGAAGTCTGGAGGGAAACCCAACCTGAAGCCCTAGAATCGCCCTTGGCCAAGAACGAGGACATCAAATCGATCCTCATCGAAGAAACGCCTTGGCTGCGAGCAACGAAGAAAGAATCGCAAGCGCGCCGCAATGTGGGTTTGCTGTTCGAAAGCAACCGTCTGGAAGCCGAGACTGGCAGCGCCTACAGCAAACTGCTTCAAATGCAGCGCGAGAATGGCATGTGGCCCTGGTTCCCGGGCGGCCCGGATAACGAGTACTTGACCCTCTACATCGTTACCGGATTCGGTCGGTTGCGCAACCTAGGGGTTGCCGTCGATGAAGCCGCTGCATTGCGAGCGCTCGATCGACTCGATGCTTGGATGCACGAGATGTACGATCGCATCACAGATAAGGATCCCACGAAGTCGACACTTTCGCCGACCATCGCCCTTTACCTGTACGGTCGCAGCTTCTTCGTCGACCAACGTCCCATCGCACGCGAACACGCTGTGGCAATAAGCTATTGGAAAGCTCAAGCACGCGATCACTGGCTCAAGCTCGACCGCCAAGGCCAAGCCCATATCGCCATCGGCATGAAGCGCATGGGCGACACCAAGCTTCCAGAGTCGATTCTCAAGAGCCTGCGAGAACGCTCGGTATCCAATGAAGAGATGGGCATGTTCTGGCGAGACACCGAGAATTCGTGGTGGTGGTACCGCGCCCCAATCGAGACGCAAGCCATGATGATCGAAGCCTTTGACGAAGTGGTCGGCGACGAGAACGCCGTGAATGAGTGCAAGGTGTGGCTGCTCAAGCAAAAGCAGACGCAGGATTGGAAAACGACCAAAGCCACCGCCGATGCCGTGTATGCATTGCTTCGCCGCGGCGAAAACTGGTTGCGTTCCGATGCGTTGGTTTCCGTGAAACTCGGAGATGTAGAAATCCAGCCTGAGAAAGTCGAAGCAGGAACCGGTTTTTACGAGCAACGCATCGCCGGAAGCGACGTCCGTCCGGAGATGGGGCGCGTAACGGTAACCAAACCGGATGCAGGAGTTAGTTGGGGCGGATTGCATTGGCAATACCTCGAAGACATCGACCGCATCACGCCGCACGATGGAACCCCTCTGCATCTCGAAAAGAAAATCTACCGCCGCAACATGCCGGGGAAGGGAGAGCCGATGCAAGAGGTCGATGGGCCCGTTCAAATCGGCGACGAACTCGTTTGCCGAGTCGTGCTGCGGTGCGATCGCGACATGGAGTACGTGCACATGAAGGACTATCGCGGCAGCGGGACCGAACCGGTAAACGTCTTGAGCGGCTATCGATTTCAAGACGGACTTTTCTATTACGAAAGCACCCGCGACACCGCGACCCATTTCTTCATCGATTATTTGAGAAAGGGAACCTACGTATTCGAGTATTCGGTCAGGGTACAGCACGCGGGCGATTATCCAATGGGCTACGCGTCCATCGAATGCATGTATGCTCCGGAGTTCAACAGCCACTCCGGAAGCGTTCGATTGCAGGTCCAGTCTGCAAAGTAGCTTTTTCTGAACTTCGAATGCAGGTGGCATGTCCTTTTTGCGGAGGTTCGCAGTCAGTGAACTGCGAACCTCCGATTCCACGACACAAAATGGACAAAGTATGCCACGCTTCGCACCGCGACTGCACATCCTCTTCGCCAGCCATGCTCCGCTCGCGTTGGTGATTCGTCGCGGACCGTCCAAGAGCGTCGCTACGCTTCTTTGGAATCGTCGCAAGGATACGTTTCAGCTCGGGCAATGGCTGCGTGGACGGATCTACGAACGACGCAGCGATCTATCCCCTGACGGCAAGTACATGCTGTACTTTGCCATGAATGGGCGATGGAAGTCGGAAACCCAAGGAGCATGGACGGCAATCTCTCAAGCTCCCTACCTCAAGGCGCTCGTGCTGCTTGCCAAAGGGGACTGCTGGAACGGCGGCGGATTGTGGACAGGGAAAAACACATACTGGTTGAACGATGGCTACGGGCACGTACCATTGGAAGACCACACCTCGGTCCGACGTGATGAGCTTTACCAACCGGACGCTTCCTTTGGAAGCGAGTGCTTGGGCGTGTACCTCCCCCGCTTGATGCGAGATGGATGGACACTCGACTCGACGACGCCCGAGCATTCGCGAGGCCAACGCACCTATCGATTTCGGAAACCGTTGCCAAATGGCTGGACGTTGATCAAACTCGCGCATGCCCAGATCGACGCCCCGGAAGGCAAGGGCTGTTATTGGGACGAACACGAATTGGCGAGCCCCAAGGGCGACACGATCGCTTGCCCAGCATGGGAGTGGGCAGAGCTCGACGGTCAACGGTTGGTATGGGCAGAGCGAGGTTGTCTTTTCGCTGCATCGCTGAATAAACGCGGCTTAACCGACATTGTTGAACTGCATGACTTCAACGACATGACCTTTCAAGCCATCGCCGCCCCCTACTAACGCGCCCACCCCACTCGCAACTGTGCCTGGCACCGTTCGCTGTGCTCCATCTCGCACTGTGCCTGGCACCGTTTGTGAGCCGAGATGCTGCATACGAACGCGCAGAGTAGCCTGCGGCAGGGGATTTTGAGCCGAGATTGGCTCAGATAACACTGTGAAGGCCTCGATCAGGGCAGGTCGAGACGTATCTTCCCCTGGCTCGCAAGGCGAGCGATTTGGGGCTTGGGGGTGCACAGGGCGTCAGGGCTCAGAGTGAGCACCTACTTGAAGCACGCTCGCGATTGCCGCTGGCCAGGATGGAAGTGTAGATCGCCTGCCACTGCCATCTCGTGCAAGCTATCCGGCGATCCTGCACCCCGACTGCGGCCAATGTACTTCTTAAAGCTCCACTCCTAGTCGCACCACATCCCAGGTTCGATCCCCAACCTCTCAAGAATCGGTTGATAGTTGTCCGGAATCTTGCCCCGCTTGTCGGGACGCCCTTGGCGCCCCGTCCAATCCAGCAACTCCAGATAGTCTTCTAGCGAGATGTCCAAGAATCCTTTGTCGCTAGCCCGCAGGCCTTGTTTGTGCGCCATGTGGCCATGTGCGCGTGGGTTGAGGGTCAAGGGGGAGAGCCAAGCATCGCGAGGAACCTTGGAGCCTTTGCGCTTGGCGGCGGCCTTGCGACGCTCGGTCAATTGCTCCGGTGTGGAGTTCTTGAGAATTGCAGCGGCTTCTTCTTTGTTGATCGTTTGCATGGGGGCCGCTACCGATTCGATCGTCGCCCCCTGGAGGGCTTCGATCCGGTCGTAGGCCGAGGTGTACTTGGATTTCTCAGGCGAAATCGCCATGCGAGCCCGAATCGGATTCAGATCGACATACATGCAGCAGGCCAACAGGGCAGCTTCGTCGATGATGCGCTGGGCATGAAAGCGTCCTTGCCAGAACGAGCCAGTGCAGTTGTCTTGGCGATTGGCCATGCGAGCGATCGGTTCTGAGAGGGCTTTCATGAACCAAGAGAAATCGGACAGGCGACTTCGGATGGCTTCCAAGCGGAGACCGTCGTTGAGCAAGGAATCGACATCGTTGGTGGTGGGATCCCCGAGTTGCTCTTCGGTGCGTTTTCCTGGGAAAATCTGGAGCCAACGGATGGCGACTTGGCGATCGGAC
>JBKCUI010000390.1:0-2054 GCA_046318495.1 Pirellula sp.
TGTGTGACCAGAGTAGATGGGTGTGGCCGAGCGTACTATGAGCAGCGCAGGGCTATTATGTTGTCAAATAAGGAAGGAATGACAAAGACCTACAACCGCGTCCACGATCCCGACGAGACTTCCGCCGACATTCAGAGGCTCCGTGATCTGCACGTCGAAAGGGATCAGGCGGTTGCCGCCGCATACGGCTGGACCGACCTGAACCTCGACCACGGCTTCCAGGAGACCAAGCAGGGCCTCCGCTTCACCCTCAGCGAATCCGCCCGCCGGGAAGTGTTGCAACGCCTGCTGAAACTCAACCACGAACGCTACGCCGAAGAAGTCCGCCAGGGACTGCATGGAAAGAAGGGTGCCGCGGGGCGGGTGGCGAGTGGCGGGAAGGCAGCCGCGAAGAAGGCGGATGCCAAAGGTTCAAAAAAGGGGCCCGGTTTGTTTGATGAGGACGGCGACGAGTGACATGGTGTCGACCGCCGCCCCGTGGGCGGTCCAGAAGCCGCATTTTTGCGTTATTCCCGATCGCCGGACTGGTGCTGTTGGGAAACCCTGCTCGCAATCGTATACTGCAATGCGGACTGGTTCAGATTCCTGCCAACTCGGTCGATCTTTAGCCTCATGAAAAATCCTGCCCAAAATCCCATCCCTGTCCTCAGCCTCTTCAGCGGCGCTGGTGGCCTGGACTACGGCTTTTCCCAGGCTGGGTTTCATACCGTCCTGGCAATCGACAACGACCGCGCAGCCACAGAAACGTTCAACAGAAATTTTGGCGGAAATGTTGCCAGAAATGAAGATTTGTCCACCCTGCCTCCGGAGGCGATCTGCAAATGGCTGAAGCGGATAGGGACGAAGCCGCGGGGCATCATCGGTGGGCCACCATGCCAGGGGTTCTCTATCGGCAACACCACAGCTCACCCTGATGATCCCCGCAACCAGCTTGCCTTCCGGTACTGCGACATCCTCGATTCTCTCAGCCAAAAATTTAGTATTGAGTTTTTCGTATTTGAGAACGTGCTGGGCTTGCGGTCTCCAAAGCATCGTTCTCGGCTTGCGACCATTATTGCCAGACTGCAGAAGGCTGGATTTCAAGTCGCGCAGGCGGAGATCAATGCGTTGCGGTTCGGTGTCGCGCAGAACCGCCGCCGACTGTTCCTGGTGGGGATCAATCGGTCAATACATGGTGATGTCGAATTTGGTTGGCCACTCGGCACGAACAATGTGCGAACCGTGCGCAGTGTGATTCATGGGATGCCGGACCCAGCTTACCGTGCAAACGGGATGATTCCGGACCAGATCGACTATCATCCGAATCACTGGACGAGTCGACCTTGCTCCCTGAAGTTTCTATCACAGAATTTTGGAGATGGTCGCTCGTTTCGCCGTCTCGCCTGGGATGAGCCCAGCTGGACCGTGGCTTACGGAAACCGAGAGATTCACATCCATCCAGACGGGAAGCGTCGTCTCTCGGTGCTGGAAGCTATGCGGCTTCAGAGTTTTCCAGGCAGGTTTGTGATTACAGGCAGCTTTTCACAGCAGGTAACTCAAGTGTCCAATGCGGTTCCGCCTCGCGTGGCCCGCGCGATTGCATCAGCGATTTACAAACAGCTGTTCAGCCAAAGAGACGGACGGTGAACCATGTCAAAGAAACGTGGGGAGAAGGAAGAAAGCCTTGAGCAGATCGTTCTGAAGCAGGGATGGGGCGAGACCAAACTCAAGACCGATCAACGCGTTTTGGCACGCATTACGGATGGAATCTACCGTGAACCCGCATCGGCTCTGCGGGAATTAATCTTTAATGCCTACGACGCCGACGCGACCAATGTTTGGATCCAGACGGATGCCCCTCGGTTTCATCAAATCACAGTGGCCGACGACGGCAATGGCATGAGCCTTGAAGTGCTGGTCTACGTTGTCCAACACATCGGCGGAAGCGCAAAACGCACGAAGATTGGTTCAGAACTCGGTATTGCGCAGGCGACTGATCCGAAGCTCAGCAGTGGCGGCCGTCGGATGATCGGCAAGATTGGTATCGGGCTCTTCGCCGTCGCTCAGCTAACCAA
>JBKCUI010000391.1:0-15757 GCA_046318495.1 Pirellula sp.
TTGTCGGTGCGCGATTGCTGGACGAATTGCCGGGCGACGTTCCATTGCCGGACCGCGCCGTCGACGGCGCGCGAGGCTTCGGCGTATCCATGGCGATCCGAGACGACCATGCCTTCCAATTCCGCGATGCGCTTTTGAAAGAACATCAAGAGCTGTGCGAACTCGAAGGGGTTGGTGCGATTGGAACGATCGGAGTACTGCCGTTGGACTTGTCCCAATTGATTGGTCAAGTCGGCGATCTGTTGGAGCGTCGGCATGGTGACCATGCGATCTCGTTCAAAGTCCTGCAAGCGTTGGACAGCCCCGACGCAGGTGACGAGCGTCTGTTGGTTGTCGATGACTTGCTGTTCGAGCTTTTGCAGATGCTCTTCGACGCGTTGCAAGCGGCGGTCCATGCGGGCGATGAGCAGTCCGGCATCTTGCAGTTGTTCCATGGCCGCAAGGACGTATCCCTTTTCGAAATCGGCTTTGGCCGCATCGTGCAGGGCGCGGCATTGCCCGGCCAACGACTGGGCATGTTCGATGAGTTGCGAAGCTCGGTCGCTGCCGAGATTGACCCCTTCATCGGGCGCGGTTGCAGTCGCAACGCTATTCTCAAACGCGGCACCCTCGTTGGCTGAAGCTGCCTGTTCCGCCGCTTCGGACTGTTCGTATTCCTCGACCGGGTTGGCGGTCGACGGTGCATCCCAACTGGGCGCGGGGGCTTGCGTGCTGGTGTACGCCAATCCCAAGGCAGCCGCCGAGTAATTGCGTTCGGCGGTGCGGACCAGTTCGGACAAGTGTTGGCAGCGTTCGAGCGTGCTTTGTAGGCGAGATTTCTCCTTGGCGAGCAGCCCTTGGAAATCCTTCGCCGATTGCTTGGAAGCATCGATCCAATGCACGGCCTTTTGGACTTCGGTATTGCAGCCCGAAACGGCGCTTTGGCACGCATCGACTTTGCCTTGGCGGAGCAACGTGGTTGCGGCTTCCAAGCTGCGTCTGGCTTGCGTGAGTGCATCGTCGGGGTTCAAGTGGGGTTCGACGAGGACATTCGATTCCGGCAATCGGAGTTGCTTCGCAAGGTCGCCGCGCGCGACGCGGATTTCGGAGGCGAGCTGTTCCAATCGCGGTGCGGTTTGGTCGCGAAGGAGCTGAGCCAGTCGCAGGGCTTCTTGCGCGCGAACCAATAGATCGGCCATCGACTGTTGCCATTGGGCGTAGGGCTCTGCGATCGAGTCCGTCGCGCATTGTTGGAAGAGTTGATTGGCCCACTCGGAACGTTGTTTGAGCTCGTTCTCGATCCATTGCGTGGGGTACCCGAGGGATTGCAACTCTTTGGAGAGCGCGAGGAACTCGGGAAGTGTTTTGGCGCGGAACTCGACGATGGAGGTCTCCAGCGCGCGGGCTTCGGAGAGTTTGCGAGACGCTTGTTGCACAGGGCCGTGCATGGCCGAGACGGCATCCAAGGTGGCTTGCGCGTCGGCTTCGGCGATGTCCTTTTGGATCGATGGGATCAAGGCATCGAAGTAACGCGGAACGTAGAAAAGGCCATCTTGGTTGGCTGCATCGGACAACGCGCGCTCTTGATCGACGCGGGCTTGCAATTCGGATTGGCAGCGATCGAGTTCGTCGTTGACTTCGGCGAGCGCGTCCTCGAGGGTTTGGAGCGACGAGGTAGCGCGGTGGCGTCGGGATTGACTCGCCGTGAAGATCTCGTCAAAGGTCATCACGACTTCCTCGGGGATCTCGTCGGGAACAGCTTCGCCGGCGTCTTGAGCGCGCTTGCGAACGATGTCCATGACGACGCGCGGGATGCCGGTGTGGCGGGAGAACGTGAGCGGTTTTCCCGAGAGTTGGCGAACGCATTCTTCGAACCGGGCCGCGCTGAAGGTATTGATCAATTGGTCCCACATGGCTTTGGGTTCGACCAAGCCGCGGGCTTCGGCGACGACGCGTCGAATCTCTTTGGACATGATGAACAAATCATCGATGTCATCGAGGGCACCGAGGCTCAGGTCGCGGGTTTTGCCGGTGTAGCCTCGCTCTTGGATGCGTTCGCGCGAGCCCAGCAAATCGGCGCTCTTGGCAAAGATCTGGTCGAGGCCATCGGTTTCGCGAGCCACCGACTCTTCGCGTTGCTTGAGGGTTTCGCGAGCGCGGTCGAGGGCCGGTTTGCGTTTGCGATTGAGCAACCACAGGATGGCCCCCCCCAGCGCGGTCATAAAAGCCGCTACCGTGGCGGCGACTTGCGCGATCAATCGGTTGCGCGCTTTGGTTGCAGCGATGCGCTGTTGCTCTTGCTCGATGACGCGATTGCCTTCGGCGACGACTTGGTCGGCTTGGCGAAACAGCTCGTTGAGTTCCATGTCGCCATTGACCCGTTTGCGTTCGGCTTGCACTAGGATCTTTCGGACTTCATCGATCTTGGGGTCGGCGATGTGATTGGGAGCGGCCGCGAGGGCTTTCAAATCGTTTTCGAGTTCCTGGCGATTGCGTTCGTAGCCTTGGTATGCGGCGTAGCCGTTGAGGTACGAGTCCATCTCATCGCCCAGTTGCTTGAGCGTCTGGTGCGAGTCCTTGGCGTTCTCTTTGGTCAGACCGGATTGGATGCGATCGAGTTTTTCTTTCCATTCCGCGAACGGAGGTTGGGTCAATGCGCCGGTCGCGCCGGGTTGGGCTTGGCGAAAGGTGGTGGCGGCTTCGACGACTTGATCGTAGGATTCGCGCAGGTGAGCGATCGATTCGTTGGCCGTTTGAAAATCCCGTTCGCGTTCAAGTTGCGCGTTGAATGCGGCTTCGGCTTCGGCCTTGATCATGCGATCCAAGCGTTGGTTGATGGTGCGGACGGTGTCCTTGACTGCATCGGTGACGCGGCCACCGCTTCGCATGGCGCGGAAGGCGGGTTGATCGAGTTCGCCGATCCATTTTGAGGAGCCGAGTCCGCGTCGCGTTTGGGCTTCGGAGGCAAAGTAACTGAACTTGCGTTCCTTCAAGAAGAGGGCGAAGATCGCGCCGTCGGTCTCTTGGGTCGCGGGGTGTTCGAGCTGGCCGAAGCCGGTGCGGTTGGTCAAGCCTTTGCCGAGGGCGAACTCGACGGCGTCCATGCCATAGTAGGTGCGGCCATCGGGCGCGCGGTAGTACTCGCCGGCGGCTTCTTCCATGAGCACGACCGTCCAGTGAGGGCCTTCTTTGGCGAGCCATTGTTGGAGGCCGACGAGTTTGTCGCGGCTGACGCCGATGTCCCCTTTGACGTAGACGTGTTGCGCCGGAGTCCAATGCTGGATGACGTCTTGGACCGAGTCGACCGAGACGATTTCATCCGTGTTGGAGGAAGTGAGTTGCCCCAGCGCGATCGGGCAAAGCGCCAGCATGGACGTGATCCAAGCCGCGATGATCCAAGCCATGTTGGCGGGCGCGAAGCGAATTGAGGGTCGATGCTCCCGAGCGAGAGGATGGGCTGCGGGCGAGCGTTGCGAAGAACGGGTCATAGCAATCAGCAAGAGGAGGTCGCGAAGCGTTCAATGTTCCGCTGCAGTTCAGCGGACCAGTCCGCGAGTTGCGTCGGCGAGACGTCGTTCACGGGCGCATATAGAATACACACGATTGAAGGGACCGTCGCGGAGATCTTGCCCGCCATCGAATCCTTCACCGGGCTGCCGAGGGGTTCGTCGGCATCGCGGCCGCCGCAAGCAACGATCAAGTTTTCCAGGTCCAAGGACTGGCCCGAGGCATTGAAAACGTAGCTTTCTCCGGGCCGTCCCAGCCGCAGTTTCAAAGCATTTTCGAAGCGATCGCGGGTGAGCATCGAGATCGGCAATCCGATGCGAACCGAGAGGGCGTTCAAGCAATCGACGGCGGGATGGATGCGTGGAAAGTTGTTTTCGGTCAAGCAGCGGAGCAAGTATTCTTGGGCCGGTTTGTTGCGCCCGGACGGTTTGTAGCCGCCCGCGCGGAGCATGCCGCGGACCGCTTCGCGTCGATCGTTCCACTCGGAAGTAGCGGTGGCGATTCGGGCTGCAGCGAGTTGTTCGTCGATCCAGCGATCCAGTTCACTGGAAGGGTTTCCGGTGGTCAATCCATCGAGTTCGAACCAACTGGCTCGAACCGGTTCCCATTCTTGGATGAAGTGCAATGGCATGAAGGTTCCTTTCGAAGATCGGGGTACCTCTTGCGACAGTGTACTTCATGGGCGTCGCGACGCGAGTCGCCCACGCACTGGATTCGCCGCAATGGGTTCGTTTTGAAGTGGCGCACTGCGGGTTCCCCTCGTACTCAATGAAATGGTACTCGTACACGTACTTGTCGCGGTGTCTTCGAGTACGAGTACGTGTACGTGTACTGCTAACGCGGAGTACGAGTACGAAAAACCAAGGAGTAGCGCGAAGTGAAATGGGATGAGACTCGAATTGCGCAACTTCGAAATGCGTTAGCCGCGGTTGCTCGGTGTTTCACGCGATCCCAAATCAACGTGCGCACACCCTTCAGGGCTTTGCTGCTCGCGACAAGCCGATCCTCACGTGACGCTGTACGAAGGGACGCTAGGTTCGTCGCTACTGCATCACCGGAGGTTCGCTGCCGGTGATGTTCTCCAGTTGTTGGGTTGCGATCCATCGAGACGCCACGTGCATGCGGACGACTTGTTCCAGTTTGTCCGAGGGCTTGCTCGGGTCCGGGGGAACGACCAACGCCTTGAGGTTCCGAAAGATCTGAATCGGGGTAACGGCCATCCCCCAAGGAAATCCCCACCAACCGAGAACCCCCGAGAACAAGGTGGCGCCGAGGATCGATTTTACGCCACAGGATCGGCAGCAGAGTTCTTGTTTGCTGTTCCAAGAGGTGAGGATCAGCGCCGACCAAATCCAATGGGATGTATGGATGTCGACGGGTCCGTGCCCATCGCATCTCGGACAGCGTCCTTGATGTGTTTCTGAAATGCTGTGGGCCACCGCGTCCCAAGGTAGGCGCTGGGAGATATCGATGAGATAGCCAGCTTCATGGCACTTCTCATTGCAAAAGGTATGTCCGAAATCCTTCACACCACCGAATAGAATGATGTTGCCACATGCACTGCATCGCGCCATGAATGCACCTCAAGAAACGTAGAAGTAGGATTCTCAGCATGGCACCTGCGAACCGCTTGAATGCCTTTGCCATTCGCACGTTTGGCTCCGCAGTGATCCGATCGGCATCGGTTTTGTAGTGGCCAAGATTATTGAATCTTAAGACGGGCGGAGATCGCACGCAATCAAGCGATGACGAGGCGACCCATAACGATCAGGTGCCTTATCCTCGTCCTTCCGACCTTAGCAGGCTGTTGAAAAAACTGAAGCTGCAGCCATAACGTGAGCCGCAAGGCGTTAGTCGCGGGGTTCGTGGCGTAGCACCGGCCGCGAGCGCGACGCCGCTCACTTTTTCAACAGGCATCTAAACACCGTCTGGCTCGAAGATCGCTTCGATCGGGCGCTTGAAAAGCCGTGCGATCTTGAACGCAAGGGGCAAGCTCGGGTCGTACTTGCCGCGCTCGATCGCATTGATGGTTTGCCGTGAGACATCGAGCCTCTCCGCCAAATCGGCTTGCGACCAACCGTGTTCTGCCCTGAGTTGCACAAGGTTGTTCTTCATCGGAAGCGATTCGATGCAATGAGGATGCCGACGCCAACCAGGATCGAAGGGAGTAGCAAGAGTTCCGGCGGGTTGAGCTGAAACGAGATCAATCCGGCGACTTGCGCGTTGACGTAGAGCCCGGCAAGCGGAACGAAGATCGCCACGGCGATGGCCATGCCCTGCAACACCACGCGTTGAAGCATCTCATCCAAGTCGCCAGCTAGCAATTGAAAGAATCGGTAGGCAAACCAGAACATGGGAAGGGCGGTGGCAATGGCCAGGGCCGCCGTCAACCAACCGGGGAACTCCCCCGCTCGCTGCACGATCCGAATGGCGAGATTGCCGACCAACAAGATCGCTTCCGCGATCACAAACGATGTCAACATGCGACGGCTCGAAGACATCGCATCCGCGGAATGAGCTTCACGCATCATCACTTTTCTCCTGTCCAAAGAAACAAAACGAACGCATTCAAGCGACCGATGGGTTGTAAAGCGTGCTTTACAGCGTGTCAAGGGAGCTTTACATGTGAATGCAAGGTTTTTTTGGAGGGTTGGCGGTGTTGACCGCGGCGGAGAGACGGCTGTGGCAGAAGCGGGGCCGCGGGTTTGGGAGAAGCGGCGAGCGAAGCTGTGTTGGTGGGCAAGGAAGCAGTTGAGCAGTGTGGAGTTGCGCGCGGAGCGGACGGGACGTCCGCGCTCCGAACGCGGGCCTCTTAGGCCAACAGCTCGCGGATGACGCGGGCGGGTTCAACACCGGTGAGACGCAGGTCCAAGCCTTGATTCTTGAACGTGAAACGCTCGTGGTCGATTCCCAGCAGATGCAACACCGTCGCGTGGAAGTCCCGAATGTGGACCGGATCTTTGACGATGTTGTACGAGAAGTCGTCCGTCTCGCCGTAGATGGTTCCACCCTTGATGCCGCCTCCGGCCATCCACATGGTGAAGCATCGAGGATGGTGATCGCGGCCGTAGTTGTCCTTCGACAGTCCGCCTTGCGAATAGATCGTGCGACCGAATTCACCACCCCAGACGATCAGGGTCGAGTCGAGCAGTCCTCGGCTCTTGAGGTCGGTGATCAGACCATACGTTGCGCGGTCGATGTCTTTGCACTGCGATGGCAATCGCTGGGCGACGTTGCCGTGGTGGTCCCAGTTGTTGAGGTAGACTTGGACGAATCGCACATCGCGCTCGACCATGCGTCGCGCCAACAAGACCGAGTTGGCGAACGTCCCTGGCTTCTTGGCATCGGCGCCGTAGAGCTCATAGGTGCTCTCGGGCTCTTCGGCGATGTTGGTCAATTCCGGAACGCTGCTTTGCATGCGGAACGCCAATTCATACTGCTGAATCCGCGTATGGATCTCGGGATCGCCGACGGCGCGAAAATTCATTTCGTTGAGGGACTTGAGACCATCGAGCGTCTTGCGACGAACATCCGACGGCACGCCGTTGGGATTGTTGATGTAGAGAATCGGGTCGCCGGCGGATCGGAAACTGCAACCGGCATGCTCACCGGGCAAACATCCCGAAGACCACAATCGCGCCGAGATGGCTTGGATCTGTTCGGTATTGGTCGGTTGGGCGACCAGCACCACAAACGTAGGCAGATTGCTATTCATCGAGCCCAAGCCATACGACAACCATGCACCCAAACACGGCCGACCGGTGACCATGTTGCCGGTTTGCATCAAGGTGATGGCGGGCTCGTGGTTGATGGCTTCGGTATGCATGGAACGCACGAAGCACAAGTCGTCGGCAATCTTGGCGGTCTCGGGAAGCAGCTCCGAGATCCACATGCCCGATTGGCCATGCTGAGCGAATTTGTACTTCGACGGCGCGATGGGGAAGCGGGACTGGCCGCTGGTCATGGTGGTCAAGCGTTGGCCGTTGCGCACCGACTCGGGCAAATCCTTGTCGTACCAGTCGTTCATTTGCGGCTTGTAGTCGAACAAGTCCATTTGAGATGGGCCGCCGACCATGTGCAAGTAAATCACGCGCTTGGCTTTGGGCGCAAAGTGAGGCAGGGTGGCCAACCCCCCTGCGACGCCCTCTTCGCCCAGGGCATCGGCCATGGGCATGCCGAGGGCTGCCAAGGCTGCGGCTCCGAGCGCATTTCCGCCTCGGCGAAAGAACTGGCGGCGGGTCTCGCTGCGGACGTATTCTTCGAACAGGGGATGAACGGTGGGATCGCGTCGCATGAAATCGCTCATTTCGTCAGTACCTCATCGAGATTCATCAAGGTGTTGACCACCATCGTCCACGCAGCCAATTCGGCTGCATCCAAGTTCTCTGGCGAGCGGGTCGCGCCGACCGCCAGCAAGTCCTTGGCCAATTCGTTTTGAGCTCGGTAGTGGGCCAGCAAGTCGTTGGCCACCCCTTGCGCGACTCCGAGTTCATCGCCGCGCAGCGGTCGTCCCAGCAGCTTCGACGCGATCCACTGCAAGCGACCTGCGGTGTCGTTGGTATCGGGAATGCTTTGCAGAGTCTTTTGCGCGAGGATGCGAGCCGCTTCGATGAACTGAACATCGTTGAGGGTCACGAGGGCTTGCAACGGCGTGTTGGTCCGTTCGCGTTTCACGGTGCAGACTTCGCGGGCCGTCGCGTTGAAGACCTCCATGTTGGGCGGAGGAGCCGAACGCTTGAGGAACGTGTACAGACTGCGTCGATAGAGTCCTTCGCCGGTGTCCGCCACATAGTCGCGCGTGTTGCTACCGGGCATGGCGACCGCTTCCCAAACACCGGGTGGCTGGTAGGGACGAACGCTCGGACCACCGATCTTGGTCACCAGCAATCCGCTGGTCGACAGCGCGTAGTCGCGAATCATTTCGGCGTCCATGCGGAAGCGCGGGCCCCTGGCCAAGTACTTGTTCGGCGCGTCGACCCCGAGCTTCTCGGGCGAAGCGCTTGCGGATTGGCGGTACGTCGAGCTGGTCACCATGGTGCGGAACAGATTCTTGATGTTCCATCCGTCTTCGCGGAAGGATACGGCCAAGTAATCCAGCAGTTCGGGATGGCTCGGAAGCTGTCCCGTGATGCCGAAGTCGCCCGTCGAAGGGACGATCCCTTGGCCAAAGACTTCTTGCCAGAATCGGTTCACCGTCACGCGAGCGGTCAGCGGGTTGTTGGGATCCAGCAGCCATTGGGCCAGCCCCAATCGATTGCGCGGCAGCGATTCGGCGTACGGATGCAATACGCTGGGAGTGCCGGGAGCTACTTCATCGCTCCGTTTGTCGTACTCGCCGCGCATCAAGACGTAGGCTTTCGGGGGTTCGTTGCGCTCATTCATGATGTGAGCAATGGTCCCGCGACGCAGGATGTCGGCTTTCTCGGTCACCAACTGCTGATGGGCAGCGGTCAGTTTGGGATATTCGGGGTCATGGTCGGCGAGGTACCAACGGAAGAGTTCTTCGTTGTCTTCGGGCGTGCGTTGGGATTTGGCGATCAAGTATTGGCGGCGGGTGAGCGAGCCGATGGTCTTCAGTTCCTCGACTGCCAACAGCTTGCGATAGATGCGGATGTCTTGCAGTTTGGCACCGACGGTGGCGGAGGTGACATGCCGGCGACCGATGCGGAGTGGAACTTCGGTGCGAGCGGTATCGCTCAGCGTGTTCATTTGAATGTTCTTGCCCACCTCACGGCCGTCGAAGTAGATCCGAACCCCTTCGGCTTTGCCGGAGCCATCGTAGGTGATGGCCACATGCTGCCAGCGCGATGCTGTCAAACGCTCGGTCGACGAGGCCTTGATGGCGTTCTCGGGCCACTGGTGGATCAAGTGCATGCCGACGTTGCCGTTTTCCATCCAGACATCCCAGCCGCGGTACTTGGCGGCATCGTTCATGCGGGCCAGCAGAGAACCTCCTTGCGTATCGGTTCCAGGTTGGACCCACAGCGCGATGCTGAAGGCTTGATCGCGTTCCAGGTCGCCTGCGGGAATGGTCGGGAATTCGTTGGCGTTGACTTGCCATGCAAAGTCTCCGACATGTCCAGGCACCAGCGTTGCATCGGCCGAGAGTCCGAGTTGTCGGAACTGACCTGCATGCCAGACGGCGAGCGATTTGGGGTCTTGCGATCGAAGCGGGATGTGCGTTTCGAGACCGTCGGTCGGAACAGCAGCATTCCACAAGATGGCATCGCGTTGGTTGGTGTCGGCAGCAAAGCCTTCATAGGCGGGGCGCGATTCGACCTTGCGCTGGTCCATCTTCTGCTGGGCTTCGGCAATCAATCCATCCAATGCTGCGAAGCGTTCGCGGTCCGCATCGAGCGGGACTTGAATGATGGGCGGCGTGTCTTTGGCATTGCCGTCCATCGCGTTTTGCGTGGTGTTGTTGAAGAATGCCGCCAGCTGATAGAACTCGCGCTGACTGATCGGATCGAACTTGTGATCGTGGCAGACCGCGCAGCCGACGGTCAGTCCCAACCAAACTTGTCCGGTCGTCTCTACGCGGTCGCGGGCGTAGAGAACTTTGTATTCTTCGTCGATGGCTCCCCCTTCGCTGGTGGTGATGTTGCAGCGATGAAAGCCGCTGGCGATCTTTTGATCCAGCGTGGGATTGGGGAGCAGATCCCCGGCGAGTTGTTCGATCGTGAATTGATCGAACGGCATGTTTCGGTTGAGGGCTTTGATCACCCATTCGCGATACGACCACATCTCGCGGAAGTTATCGAAGTGGATGCCGTGGGTATCTGCGAAGCGAGCGTAGTCCAACCAGTAGCGTCCGCGATGTTCGCCCCATTCTTGTCGGGACAGCAATTCATCGACGTAGTTTTCATATCGTTCGGCCGAGGGATCGCTCAGCACGCGTTCGACTTCATCGGGGCTCGGGGGCAATCCGGTCAGATCGAGGCAAACGCGCCGGATCAAGGTTCGCAGATCGGCGTCGGGCGCGGGCTCGATGCCGCGACGCTCCAGTTCGGCCAAGACAAAACGATCGATCGGAGAGCGGACCCAACCGGCGTTGCGAACTTGCGGCAGTTCGGGTTTCACAGGAGGCAGATACGCCCAGTGCCCTTGGTACTCGGCTCCTTCCGCGATCCATTGCTTGAGCAATTCCTTTTGCTGCGCCGTCAGTTTTTTGTGCGACGACGGCGGCGGCATGACTTGGTCTTCGTCGGTCGACACGATGCGTTGCAGGATGCTGCTGCCGTTCACATCCCCCGGGATGATGGCTTTGGCATCGACGGCGGCGGCCCGCTGGTCCAATCGCAGATCGGCGGCCCGCGTCTTTTCATCGGGGCCATGGCAGGCGAAGCAGTTATCGCTGAGGATCGGACGGATGTCGCGGTTGTACTGAATCATCCCTTCGGCCAGCGCTGCGGCAGGCATCAAGGACAAACCGAACATCCAAAGAGCGACGGCGTAAAGGACTTTGCGACCCATGAGGGATCCCGTTTGGATGGAGGGGGGAGCGGAAGCTGCCATCGTGGCGAACCGGGTGGGTCGCTAGGACGGTAGCATAAGTTCACCGTTCATGGAGCGTCCTCAG
This sequence comes from Pirellula sp., assembly GCA_046318495.1. Classification (GTDB taxonomy): domain Bacteria; phylum Planctomycetota; class Planctomycetia; order Pirellulales; family Pirellulaceae; genus JBKCUI01. The sequence goes on from JBKCUI010000391.1 coordinate 11,066, forward strand.
GAAGCGCTGAAGCTTCGTACGGCTGAGGGCCACACGGCACGCCCGAGGGTGGGGGTGGTCGGGCAAGGCGGGAGGAACCGATCGCATCTTGGGACGCCATCAGGTGGACGCCCCAGGTATCGTCGCTTCCGTCCCTTCATTTTCGTTCAAAGTTAGGTTCTTGCAATCCTTTCCTATGCGGAGCCGTCGATTCGTCCGACGGAAAGGGCAGGGTATTGTGTCGCACCGGGAAATCGTCGGCCCTTGGTCAATTGGTTTCGCAACCGCGCCCGCAAATGGGACCTGGAAATCTTGTTGATTGCTGTTGGTGAGCCGTCGAATTTGCTAGTTTTCCACCATTGGCCCGCTGGCCGCGACGTGTTGCTGGCGTTTGCCTAGCATGGCGTTGGGCGCGGATCGAGTGTTAGCGTGCATCGGGCGTTGAAACGCAAGGGAACATCATGGAAAAGGACACGTGGTCGGCGGACGCGATCACCTCGACCAATCGGCGTGCATACGATCGGATGGCCGAGCACGGCCATTTTTTGACCACACCGGTTTCGCCCGAGGAACTGGCCAAGCCGTTGCAAGTCCTCGACGCCCGCGGCTGGCTCGGTGGCAACATCCGCGGCTGGCAAGTGTTGTGTTTGGCGGCCGGAGGTGGTCGGCAAGGACCGTTGTATGCCGCCGCCGGGGCCAAGGTGACCGTGCTAGACATCAGTTCGGGGATGCTCGAACGGGATCGCATCATGGCCGAACAGCTCGGCATGGATTTGCGACTGGTACAAGCATCGATGACCGATCTCTCGGCTTTCGGCGACGCGCAATTCGATCTGGTCGCGCATCCGGTCAGTACTTGCTATGTGGATCGCATCGACCGGGTCTTTGAAGAGGTCGCACGGGTCCTCAAGCCTGGCGGTCTGTACGTTTCGCAGCACAAGCAGCCGGTGAATTTGCAAACGTCGCTGCGCATTGCGGCGGGGCATTACATTTTGGAAACGCCAGTCGGCGATCGGGCGCGGCCCGTTGAGCCGGGGGAATCGAGTTTCCTGCGCGAGCCACATACCGTCGAGATCGCCCACTCGCTGGAATCGCTGTTGGGAGGCATCTGCCGCGCGGGGATGGTGATCGAAGATCTCGTCGAACCCGATCACACCCAGCCCGATGCGTTGCCCAACACCATGGCCCATCGCAGTCGCTACGCCCCTCCTTATTTGCGGGTCAAGGCCCGCAAACCTTCTGGCGCTGGCCAGCCTCGCAGCTTGATCTTGTGATGCACTGCAAACCCTTGTGATGCACTGCAAACCAGCGCGTAGACCGGCTACGAATGGCATGGAGAGCGAACCGCTAGACAGCGGGCGGGTCGGTAGCAAGTATAATGGAACGCACCGCAATCCCTTGTTAGGCTGCGACGGCTGCCTCGCCAGATCGCTACAATGGCGGTCCATGCGCGCGATACTGCCGGGCTCCTTTGGGAGTTTTGGCTGTGCCGCCTTCCCTCCCAATCATCCCACCCCATCCCTCTTTGCTTTGAGAGTTTCATGAGCGACGCATCGCGATCCACCGACACAGCACCACGGCAACCCAGTTCGACCGTGGTATGGCTCATCTGCGCGATGGCTGCCATCGGCTTTGCTTTCGATATCTACGAATTGCTGATGTTGCCGCTGATCATCAAGCCTGCGATCGCCGACCTGAGCGCTCCGCTCGTGCAAGGATTGGTCGACGGCGGCATGGCACAAGCCGACGCGGCGGCTCTTTGGGCCCCGGGTGGCAAGAGCTATGTCGGTTGGGCGCGGACGTTGTTTTTCATGCCCGCGTTGATCGGTGGGGTGTTCGGGCTCCTCGGCGGCTACTTGACCGACTGGTTCGGCCGACGCCGCGTGCTGACCGGCAGCATCCTGCTGTACGCCTTCTCGGCTATGGCTGCGGGGTTTGCGACCGACCTCTATCTATTGCTGTTCTTCCGCTGCCTTGTCTTCATCGGCGTGTGCGTCGAGTTCGTCGCGGCGGTGGCTTGGTTGGCGGAATTGTTCGACGATCCCCAACAGCGCGAAAAAGTCCTCGGCTACACCCAAGCCTTCTCGTCGGTCGGTGGATTGCTCGCAGGTGTGGCCTTCGCGATCGCGGCTTATTTGGCAAAAAACCAATCTCTCCCAGCCATCTACGGGACGCATGAAGCTTGGCGATACATGCTGATCTCGGGGGTCATCCCCGCGTTGCCCCTCATGATCATTCGCCCGTTCTTGCCTGAATCTCCGAAATGGCAACAGAAGAAACTGGCGGGGCAACTGAAGCGTCCGAATTTAGCGGAGCTCTTTTCCCCCGAGTTGATCCGCACGACCTTGGTCACCACCGTGATGTTCGCCGCCAGTTACGGCATCGCGTTTGGTGCCATTCAACAACTGCCACAAATTCTCAATGGGCACGTGGCCATCGTGAAGGAGGCCGAAAAACAAGCAGCGGAGGTTGCAGAGAAGACCGCTGCCGAGACGGGCAAGCCCGTGCCACCGGGCAAGCTCAAGGGGATCACAGGTGGGATCCGCGATGAAGCGGTCGCCAACGTCACCATCTGGCAAGAGATCGGTGGATTGTTCGGTCGGTTTGCATTGGCTGCATTGGCCGTGCTCATCGTCAGCCGCCGCAATCTGCTTCGCATCTTCCAAATCCCGGCGCTGATCTTCGTGCCGTTGTTGTTCTACTGGATCAGCACCGCCATCAAGTCCGAGGACTCGTTGCTGTGGATCAAGTTCGGCGTGTTCGCGGCCGGGTTCTTGACCGTGGCTCAGTTCAGCTTCTGGGGCAACTACATCCCGCGTGTATTCCCGTTGCACTTGCGAGGCACCGGCGAAAGCTTCGCTGCCAACATCGGTGGCCGGATCCTGGGTACTGCAGCCGCATGGTTGACGCTGACCTTTTCCGAAGCCGCTCCGCCGCAGCCGGGCAAGATCGCCTTGGTCGGTGCCATCGTCGCTGGAAGTTATGCTCTGGTCGGCGTGCTGCTGAGCTTCTTCTTGCCCGAGCCCAAGCCTGAACTCGAGAATGAGTGATCCAGGACTCGCATGATCCCGATACCACGGTGAGCTTCGATGTCCACACCTAACCTCGCCAGCCAGTTATTCGGTGCGATCGAGCGCGCGCGGACGCTCGAGCAGTTGCTGCTCGAACCGATCGACGGCGCTCGGGGCGCTTGGAACGTCCAGCACATCGTCGTGCTGGCCGCTTCGAAGGGGTCGTGGAAACGGATGGTGCAGTCGGGGCGGCCTGCGGCCCTGGGTCCCGATTCGACGCATGCCAGCGAGTGCCTGGACTCGCGGCAAGTGAAATCGGCGCCACCCTGGCATTACTTTCCCATCCCTTCGAGCACTCATCCCGATTTGGTGCTCTGCTGCCACGGACTGCCATCCACCACACCCGCCGCATCGATTGCAGAAGCGACCGAACTCCTCGGGAGCGCCATCGATGTCTGGCACCATCAATTGCAAAAGTCGCGCGACGTGGTGCGGCTCAATCAGATCTTGGCCGTGGCTGCCAATTGGCATTCGCATCAAGACCTCGATCGCTTGTTGCAAGACATCGCGCAAGCCGCCACGCGTTTGTTGCATTCCGACCGGGCTAGCATCTTTCTATGGGACAAACCCGCTCGCGAATTAGTCGGGCACCCGGCCCTGGGTATCGAAGGCAAACCGCTTCGCATCGCCGACGACAAAGGGATCGCCGGCTCGGTTCTCAAAAGTCAACAACCGCGGCGCTGGGATCGTTCCGATCCGACCGATGAAGTCGATCGGCGCGTCGACACCAGCAGCGGCTATCGCACCGACTCGTTGTTGGCTGTCCCGATGAACGACCATCGCGGCAAGCCGATGGGGGTCTTCGAAGTCATCAACCATGTCGACGGCCGTTTTGACCAACAAGACGAAAACGATCTGATCGAACTCGCGCGGCATGCATCGGCTGCGCTGTCCAACACGCAAACGTTGCAGCGTCTCATGCAGACGCGCGACCGACTCACCCAGGACGCTCAACAACAAGTCCAATTGATCGGCGACTCGCCCGACATGCAGACGCTCAAATCGACCATCGCGCGCGTTGGCGATACGGACCTCGCGGTCTTGCTGCTGGGGGAAAACGGCACCGGCAAAGAAGTCGTCTCGCGCCAGATCCACTACCAAAGCAAACGGCGCTACGAGCCCTTCATCGCAGTCAATTGCGCTGCCATCACCGAAACGCTGCTCGAGAGCGAACTGTTCGGTCACGAAAAAGGCTCGTTCACCGATGCGCATGAAACCCGCACCGGCAAATTCGAGTTGGCCTCCGGGGGCACGCTGTTCCTCGATGAAATCGGGGATATGAGTTTGGCCGGTCAAGCCAAGCTGCTGCGGGTGCTTGAAGAAAAAGTGGTGGTGCGTGTGGGAGGCTCCTCCCCGATTCCGGTCAACGTCCGCGTTATCGCGGCCACCAATCAGAACCTCGTCGATCTGGTGCGGCAATAGCGATTCCGCGATGACTTCATCGGTCGTCAGCTACGCGATCCCCTCGACGATGTGTCTCCATTCGCGCCCGTTGCCTGGCCACTCGTGCGTGACCACACGGCGTTTGGCGGAAGCCGACCACGAGGGTTTGCTCCTCCCGATCTTGTTGCAAAACAACGTCAAGAAAAAGTCGGCCAAGTCGAGCACATCGTTGCCCCGTTGTCGCAGCGCGGGCAAATGC
>JBKCUI010000392.1:0-60075 GCA_046318495.1 Pirellula sp.
GTTGCTGGCCGCATCCGCCCCGAGCGCTGGCCATTGCAACGTGATGGGAACGGCCTTGTCCATGAATTCCTTGGCCGAAGCCATGGGCATGGCTTTGCCCGCCTCGGCGGCCATCCCGGCGCCGTACCGAGAGCGGCGCCAGTGGGCGCCCGCTGCAGGGATGCGCATCGTGGCCATGGTCCACGAAAACATCCGGCCGCTCGACATCATTACGCGCACCTCGTTGCTCAACGCTATCCGGGTGAACACGGCCCTGGGTGGCAGCACCAATTGCCCGCCCCACTTGCTCGCCATCGCGCGCCACGCCGGCGTCGAACTGAGCATCGATGACTGGGAACAAGCAGGCTACGCGCTTCCGTTGCTGGTCAATCTACAACCGGCGGGCGCCCACCTAGCAGAAGATTTTCATCGCGTCGGCGGTCTGCAAACGGTTCTCAAGGAACTGATCGAGCACGGCATCGTCGACGGTTCCTGCCCAACCATCACCGGCAAATGTTTGCGCGAGAATGTCCAGCATGCGCCTCCTCCGGATGGTGAGGTCATTCGCTCGCTCGAGCAGCCTTTGCGCGAAAAGGCCGGCTTCATGGTGCTGCGAGGCAATTTGTTCGATGCCGCCCTGATCAAAACCAGCGTCATCAGCGATGCGTTTCGTGCCCGCTACCTCCAAACCCCTGGGAACGAAAATGTCTTCGAGTGCCGCGCTGTCGTGTTTGATGGCCCGGAAGACTACCACGCACGTCTCAACGACCCGAGCCTCAACATCGACGCTCAAACCATACTGGTGATTCGCGGCTGCGGCACCATCGGATTCCCAGGCAGCGGCGAAGTCGTCAATATGCAGCCTCCCGATGCGTTGCTGCGGCGCGGTATCCAAGAATTGCCGACTCTGGGCGACGGTCGCCAAAGTGGGACTTCCGCAAGCCCTTCCATTCTCAATGCATCACCGGAAGCGTATGCCGGCGGCGGATTGGCAAAACTGCAAACCGGCGACCGCGTTCGCATCGACCTCAACCAACGCCGCGTCGACGCGTTGGTCGATCCCACCGAATGGGCCGCGCGATCCACCAAAGACTTTGACAACGCACCGGTTAGCCAGACCCCTTGGCAAGAACTCTACCGCGCCCATGTTGGGCAATTGCATCGCGGAGCATGCTTGGATTTCGCGTGCAGCTATCGGGATGTGTGCCGCCAAGTGCCGCGACACAACCACTGATCACGATGCGGCGCATCAAGGCTAATGCGGATTATTCAGCACGCGCCAGCGCCTGCTTGAGAATCGCAGCCCAGATGCGATAGCCGTCTGCATTCAAGTGCAAACGATCGTCTTTAAAGAGTTCGGCTCGCGGTTTACCGTCCGCATTCAAGTATGCATCTGCGGTCGAGACAAACATCACGCCCGGCTCCGACTCAGCGATCGATTGCAACCGTTGATTGACTTGCTGGATCAATGGCCAATGCTTCCAGCGAGACTCGGTCGGGGTCACGGCGACCAGATAGATTTTCACATCGGGTTGCTCTCGACGAAGCGTTGCAATCACAATCCTGGCGAATCTCGCCACGGTATCCGGATCGTTGTCGTCCTCCTTGCCGCGGATGTCGTTGCCGAGAAAGATCATGGCACGACCGAACTTCAAGCCTCGCACGCACTCGGGCGCATAAATCGCCAGATCTCGATACTTGGCCCCGCCAAAAGCACGGCGCACAACGCGCACGGGTGACATGTCTTCGGCGATCGAATCCCACAATCGAAAACTCGAACTACCGATGAACAACACATGTTCATCAGATCCCTCCGAAGCGTTGTTGGCCGAGATCTTGGCCACGTCGTTTTCCCATTCCGTCGCCAGTTCCCGATAGGGTGCGAGGAATGCATCCACATCCTCCACATCGGCGCGAGATGGCACGCTGGGCGAGGTTTTGCTCGAAGCAGTATCCTGCGCCGTAGCTATCCCGCTTTCCAAGAAGGCCATGGTCACCAACCAACCCAGACACCAGCCATGCAATTGCAGTTTGTTTCGATTCATCACGTGGCATTCTCACAAGTAAACAGACCAACGATCGCTCAACAAGGCGATGGCATCTATCGCAACCAAGCCAGCACTGCGAGTCCTGCGACGATGCGATAGAGCGCGAACGGCGCAAATCCATGTTTCCGCACCCATCCCATGAACCATGCGATCACCGCCAACGCGACCACAAAGCTGGTGACGAATCCGATCGCCAGCGTCAGCCATTGCGAGCCCGAGAGCGAAATCGGTTCCTTGATCAGGAACTGCAATAGCTTAAAGCTCGCGGCGGCAGTCATGACCGGAACGGAGAGAAAGAAACTGAACTCGAGAGCGACAGGTCGCGACAGCCCCATCAGTTGACCGCCCGCAATGGTGGACATCGAACGGCTGGTCCCAGGAAAGGTTGCGGCCAAGATTTGAGCGGAACCGATGGCAATCGCTTGTCGCAACGACACATCCTCCATGCGATGGGTGGAAGCCCGACCTTCGCACCATCGATCGATAGCCACCATGGCGATCCCGCCCAAAATCAATGCCCACCCAATCACGTTGGGGCGTTCCAGGTTTTCTCCGATCCATTTGTCCATCAAGAAGCAAGGGATCGCGGTAACCACGAAACTGATCGCCACCAACGCCAGCGGTTGGAGATACCAAGGCCGCGGGGAAGCTGGAGCTTGTTCATCCAAATTCGATTGCGAATCGAGAGCGGATTGCGGTTGTGCACGCCCGGTGATCGAGCGCTGAAAAGTGCGCAGGAATTCGACAAACCGATGTCGGAAATACACGACCACCGACAGGATGGCGCCGAGTTGGATCACGACCGTGAACATCTTCCAGAAGGGGCTCGAGACATCGATGCCCAGGAGTTTGTTGGTGATGATGATGTGGGCGGTGGAACTGACGGGCAAGAACTCGGTCAGACCTTCAACGATGCCCGCGATCAAAGCAACTAAGTAATCAGACATTCCAAACCAGGATCCCAAAGTGCAGTGGGGGAAATAAAGAAACCCGGGTCGGCGACCAACGCCGACCCGGGCTCGTTACGATCTATGGAACACCTGCAACGCGGGAACAAACTGATTCCTTGTTGCAAGCTGGGGCTGAGGCTGCGTGTCCTTTGCAGCCCGCCGGCATGCCTAAGACGCCTCACCCCTTTGGCTAGTAGAACAAGATGTCACTAATCACCTCCTTTCAAAACGAGCCAGACAGTCACGCGTCCTATCGCCTAGAATCGACACGTCCCTGTACGGATGCGCACGCTGCGATGCGTTTCGCAGCACTGCTTGTATTTTAACTTGCTGGATTCCGCCGAATCAATCGGGGGGCCCGAATCCGCGTGAATTCCGAAAGAATCTTTGCTGGAATCCTGGGTTTCGCAGCACGCTCACCGGCCATCTCAGGAGAGTGCGCCAGCAGCCCCAAAGGTTGCTAAGCGAGTTCGGCGGACGCCTTGAGGGCCGCTGCCGCAGCTTCATGATCGGTCGTGTCCGCGATGATCTTGCCATCGCGCAAAACAATGTTCCGTTTCGCATTGCGCGCGACGCCCAGATCGTGGGTAACCAAGATCACGGTCAGTTGCTTCTCTTCGTTGAGTTGCCGAAACAGTTCGATCACCTCGCGGCTCGTGCGCGAATCGAGGTTCCCCGTCGGTTCGTCCCCCATCAAGATCGAGGGGTTGGTCGCCAAGGCCCGAGCGATCGCGACGCGCTGCTGTTGTCCTCCGGAGAGCTGCCCAGGATGGTGGTCGAGGCGTTCACCCAGTCCCACCAACCCCAATAGCTCTTTGGCCCGATCCCGGCGCTCGCGATGGGTCAACGATTGACCGTAGAGCATCGGCAGCTCCACGTTTTCGAGAGCGGATGTCCGCGCGAGCAAATTGAAGTTTTGAAACACAAAGCCAATCTGCTTGTTCCGAATGCGAGCCCGCTGTTCGGCGGACATGTTCACGACTTCGACGCCGTCGAGCATGTAACTACCTTGGGTCGGCCGATCCAAACACCCCAGCGTATTCATCAACGTCGACTTGCCCGATCCGCTCGGTCCGATCAACGCCGAATACTCACCGCGCCGCATCGTCATGTCGACGCCATCGAGCGCGCGAACTTCGACCTCTTCGAGCTGGTAAACCTTTGCTACGTTTGTCAAAGCGATCAGCGGTTGTTCTGTCATCTCAAGCTCGATCGTTTGAATCGGAAGGGCGTTGGTCGGGACGTAGTGCACACATCGAAAAGTAAGTTTGCAGCAATCACATTAGATCGCCTCAGGACCGCGTTCCCCGGTTCGAATGCGTATGCAGTCTTCCATGGGGAGAACAAAGATCTTTCCATCGCCGATTTGCCCCGCCCCTTCGGACTTCGCTCCCTTGAGAATCGCCTGGATCGTCGGTTCCACAAACTCGTCGTTGACAGCGATCTGAAGCTGTATCTTTCTCAACAAGTTGATCGAACCGTCCTGGCCTCGGAGCATGCCCTTTTGGCCTTTTTGCCGACCGAAGCCGAGACAGTCCAAGACCGTAAGACGCACGACTTCGACCTCGTTGAGCGCTTCCTTGACCGGCTCCAAGCGATGGGGTTGCACGATGGCGATAATCAGCTTCACGTCGATTTCCTAGACTTCGAGTCAGGGGGGGAAAGCCAAGGGGGGACCGTTCCCCCTTCATTGTGAACACAACGATTCGAATAGGCAAACACTGCGATGGGAAATCCCTGGGACGTGCTACTTGTTCGCTGTGTCCACGACGGTAGCGAAACGAAAAAGGTCACCGAGGGAATGCCTCCGTGACCTTGATCTGGAATCAATTCTTCGATGGAATTTCGAAGTCGGGTCCGTACACAGAGCACTGCAACGATTAGAAGTCGCCGCCGCCCTGTGCCGCCATGCCTGCCTTCACACCACCGGAAATCGCCTTGAGCACGCCTTCCTGAATGGTGAGACGATTCATGGCGCCGCGCTCGATAACTTGGCTATCGATTTGGATTTGATCATCGTCGTCCGAAAGAGCCGAGAGCATTCCATCGACCACGGGGTTGGACTCAATGCTCTGGATGAAGTTGAGCAATTGCGTCAGGTCCAAACGCATCTTGACCGATTCAGCCTTCGACGTTGGGTTGGCGGCAACCCCATCGATAGCAGACTTCAACGCAGCATCCGAATTCTTGCCAACGGCCAAGTAAACAGCCTTGGGTGCGGTGCCGATCGAGATGTTGACCACGTCACCCCATACCTTGCGAGCGGAATCATCGGCCTCTTCCGGCAACGTGACGGCAACTTTGTGCAAGTTCACGGAGCCTTGCTTGCCGGTCATGAGCTGCACTTGGATCGAAGTGTTGGAAGTGCCTACATCCTTGGCCAAATCGGCGGCCAGGGCTTCGACTTGCTTTCCATCGGCGACGCTCAAGGCTGCGACGATGTTGAGGGATGGGTTGGTGGTCACGTTGATGGCACCTTCGAGTTGACCTTGTCGGCCGCTCTCGGTGATGAGCTTGACCAGTCGCTTGATGTACTCCTTGGCTTTTTCGGCATCCGCGGAGCTCTTGGCACTTTCATCAATCGACTTGAACGCTGCCTTGGTCGCCGTGTCCAAGCTGTTTTCGACTTGAGCCATGTCTTCTTGGGCGACGATGCCGAAGGTCTTCAAGGTCATCATGCTGTCGTCCTTGATCAATCCCGCCAGGGAAGCCTTGGCGTTCTTGAGATCGCTCAGCTGCTTGGCATACCGCGAGCCATCCACGAACAACGTTCCGAAGTCGAGCGCGACGACTTTGTCTTTGGGACGAATGGCGAGACCGACCACGAACTTCTCCGTGCTTTCGAAAATCTCTTCCATGTTTTCCATCATCTGCTCGCCCGAAGCGCGAGTTGCTTCCAGCTCTTCTTCCGTCATCTCTTCCGATTGCGCTTGCATGGTCTGCTCGAAACCGCTGCGCATGTTGCTGGTGATCAGGTCGACCAAATCATCTGGAATGTTTTGAACGTTGACTTCGACCAACAAGTCGTGCTTGGCAGACAACGCGTTCAAGCGATCGGCGGCTTCCACAGAAACTTCTTCAAGCGATTCTTCGGAGCTCGAAACGAACAACCAGGGAGCCGAGTACTGGGCGAAGACCGTGTTCGCACCCAGCGTCATGCTGTAGAGCCCTTCGCCGAGATCTTCCGGCTCGCCGAACAACTCCAGCCCTTGCAGAAACTCTTCCAGATCGGAGATCGGCAACGCCGCAACCGAGACAGGAATGCCGGACTCGCCGAGGGCTACCAAAGCCCCGATGGGACGGCTGCGGTCCAAACCGCTCGTGTAGCCATTGACGGCTTGGTTGACGATAGCGCCTTGCGCTCCCGCGCCCACCAAACGCATGACGTGGTTGATGTTCGGGAGCAACCGGTCCAGCGGAGCGATCGCAACGGTGACAACTTCGTCCCCTTCTTTAGAACTGGATTCCAAGCCCGGGGTGTCCAGGGTTTTTGGCTCTTGAGCCATCGAGGTAGGACACGTCGCCGCTGCTGAAAACAAACCCGCTGCGGACATTCCCAACAGCGCCAACCATCGAAATCTCATAACCGAGAACTCCTTCATACTGGACTTGTAACTTGTTTCGGAAAAGGCATCTTCAATTCGAACTTAGCCGCCATCCATTGGCAACATTTCGAAAATTGAGCGGGTTTCCCCAACCGGTGCCCCATGATATCCGGCACGGCTCAAACGCAATAGGCGATAGAACGCCCTGAAGACCCGCCTCAACCAAGATTCCCCACGAAATCTGCGGCTTGCAGCCAAGACAAAACATGGCGTTGAGAAGGGGGCAAATCGACAATCGGTCGATTCAACGGCACGAAAGCGAAGATCGCAGAGGAATTGGAACGCAACCTGCGCGGATGGATGTCGTGCAATGTGCCCAGCTGTTAGCGTTCGCGGAAAACAATCCGACCCTTGGTCAGATCGTAGGGCGAGAGTTCAACTCGGACTTTATCCCCTGGAACGATTCGAATGAAGTTCTTTCGCATGCGCCCTGCAACGTGAGCGAGCACTTCGGTGCCCGTCTCCAGTTGGACACGGAATCGCGTGTTGGCCAATGCGGCGGTAACCGTACCTTCGACTTCAAATGCTTCTTCGTTTTTTCCCATGGCGTCCCGAGGACTCTACTCCTCTCACTGCGTTGTCTGGTTTCCGAGTTGACTGACTTTCAAATCCTGGCGACCGGGATTCCCTCACATCAGGGACGGTCCGATCAGGAACATTCGGAATGCCACAGTTATAGGCGACCACGCTACGCATCGTCCATCGCAAAGCCGTGAAAAGCTTGGTTTTTGATCCGAGAAGCTCCAGCCAACGGAACGCTCGGCCTGGACCGACCACTTTTTTGGAGTCCACAGCGAGAATAGCGTTTGGTGAGTTGCCGTGCTTCGACTAACTTTGAAGGGACGATGACCGAGCCCTTCCGCAGTTCTTTCCTATACGTCTCTTGCCAACACGGCGCCGAAAAGGTGCTCAAGCAGGCTTTCTGCGAACCGTCTGGAACGTTTCGTTTGGCCTACTCTGGCAAGGGCTTGCTGACCTTCAAAATCGGTTTCCCGGTTCCCGCTTGGACGCGGGCACTCCTCGAACATCCACTGGTCCGCAGCCGAGGTGTAGTGCTGGGCCGGGTCGAAGGGGACCAATCGAGCCCGATGGTGGATACCATCCTGAAGGATTATCAATCCCTCGATTGGGACGCGATGCACGTTTGGCAGCGCGATATCGCCCAGCCGGGCTGGAATGGCTTCGAACCCGGCCAATCGATGCTCGCGGTCGCGGTCGCCGAACTGCTTCGCCAGCGGCTGCGCCTCTCTGGAGACCTCCGCCCGGTGCTTGCTCACGGCCTCGACCCAGAATCGGAACCCGCCTCGGCATCCACTTCGCCACAGCCCACCCCCAAGCCGCGCGTCTCGAAAATCCTCGAAATCATTCTCGATGAACCCCAGCGCTGGTGGATCGCGGCCTGCGACTCGCAACAGCGCTACGACGGTTGGCCAGGCGGCATCCCCGACCTCTACGCCCCAGAACAAGTCATCAGCCGGGCATACTTCAAGCTGGCCGAAGCCTTCGCTTGGAGTGGGCTCAAACTACGTCCAGGTGAACGCGTGGTGGAAATCGGAGCTTCCCCCGGCGGCGCCTGCCAATGGCTGCTGGACTCCGGGGCTATCGTCACCGGGATCGATCCCGCCGACATGGACGCGTCCCTGCTGACGCATCCGAACTTCACCCATTGGCGAGCCCGATCGTTGCAAGTCAAACGCCGAGCCTTTCGGGATTTTCGAATTTTGGTCTGCGATGCGAATGTGGCTCCCAAATACACCCTCGACACCGTCGAAGCCATCGTCACGTATCCCACATCGCGCTTCCGAGCCCTCGTGCTGACGATCAAGATGCCCGAATGGGATGTCGCCAACCTCATCCCCGAACACGTGGAGCGTGTGCGCAGTTGGGGATTCGAACATGTCGAAGCAAGGCAACTGGCACACAATCGCCGCGAGTACTGCTTGGTCGCACGCGGTCGCATCCGCTCGCTTCCATCCGAACCGCTCGCAACGGAGCCGTTGCCTCCAGTTCCCGCCGACGAATCGATCCCGCCCGAAGCCTCCTCGAACGGTCCTCCTGCAAACGGGGAGGACAATGCATCCTCCCAACTGCCGGACATCTAAGCTACTCCCACATCGCGCGAACGCTTGTCCACTCGCCCTATCTCGCTGATCAACTGCTGCGAGAACACGGTTTGGCAAGAACTCTTTGAAGGCTTCTTCACGCGAACGCGGGGTGAATTTTCTGGCAAGATTGCTCGCATCGACCGCTTCCTGGCGAGCATCCTCGAGCGTTTCCGTCACCATAGTGCGAACTAAAGCGTCGATCCCTTCCCGACGCGAATCCAACTCAACTCGACGGAGAACCGACATGCTCGCACCGCGAATCGTTTCCATGACATTGGGTAGCTTGGCATCCCTATCCTTCGCCTCCCTCCATTGCCTGCCCACCGCCATTCGGGCCGAGGAACCGAACGCGCTGCGCTCGCTGGAAAGCGGACCTTCGCCTTCACCGCTGGTGATCGCACATCGCGGGGCAAGCGGCTATTTGGTGGAACACAGCGAAGGGGCTAAGGTCTTAGCGCATGCGCAACGAGCCGACTACATCGAACAAGATGTGGTGCTGAGCAAGGATCGTCAGTTCCTCGTCAGCCACGACATCACGATGGAAGAGACGACCAATGTTGAGGAGCGATTCCCCGACCGCGCGCGACCCGATGGCCGCTGGTACTTCGCCGATTTCGATTGGAAGGAACTGCAAACGTTGGAACTGCACGAACGGACTCGCAAAGATGGAGCCCAGTCCGTTTTTCCAGATCGATTCCCAGGTGCATGCGGACAACGCTTGGTGCGACTGGCCGACGAAGTCCGTCTGATTCGCGGTTTGGACCGCACCTCGTCGCGCACGACAGGACTGTACATCGAACTCAAGGGCCCCGCGTTCCATCGCAAAGAGTTTGGCCGATCGATGGGGGCAATGCTCCTCGAGCAACTGCAAGAACTAGGGGTTGAACCGGGTAAGGACCGATGCTTCCTGCAATGTTTTGAGTTCGAAGAACTGCAGGCGCTGAAGACGGAGCATCATTGCCGCTTCCCCTTGATCTTCCTCATCGGTAGACCGCTCGAGGATGCGCAATGGCAAACGGTCGCCAAGACGGTCGACGGCATTGGTCCGTCACTGGAAACCCTGGCGCAGCGCGATGCATCCGGTTCGATCGCAAGCACCGGCTTGGTCGAAACAGCCCATCGCTTGGGACTCCAAGTCCATCCCTACACGGTGCGGCGAGAAGCCCAGCCCCGATGGTCCAGGTCGCTCGAGGAAACCCATCGCACGCTGATCGAAACACTTCGAGTAGACGGCTTCTTTACCGACTTTCCGGATCTCGGCAGGCAAGCGGTCGATCTCCTCAGTGCGCATCCGACCGCCGTCGAAACATCCGTCGTCGCACCATCGCCGGATCCCAAATAGGACACGCCATCGGGCCAATCGAAAGAGACCAAGAGTGGTGCGTCGCGGACGCCCGCGATCAAGACTCGACAGCGTGTTCGCGCAAATCTTCCAGGTCGACGAATTCCAAGGTCGAAATGTGGGTGGCTTCTAAGACCACGCGCGGCGCCACCCCTGCATCGAACGCCTCGCGCCACCGCAGCACGCACAAGCACCATCGATCTCCCGGCTGCAACCCTGGAAAATGAAACTCGGGAACCGGCGTGATCAAGTCATTCCCACGGGCCCGCGAAAACTCCAAAAACGGCTGGGTTACTTCGGCGCATACCAAGTGCAAACCCAAATCGTCGGCCCCCGAACGGCAACATCCATCTCGAAAGAAACCCGTCATGGGTTGAAACGAGCATGGCACCAATTCCGTGCCGAGTACATTGCGAGCGTTGGCCATGGTTTGCCTCATCCTCGATTTGCGAGGATAATTCGAGTGAGCGTAGTTCGATCCACTCGCGATTGTAGCAATCCGCTGACGCGATGGGCGTACCCACGTTCGCTCTCGTTGATTTCTGTTAGCCAACACCGAACCACCTCGCATCCCTCGAAAGCGACGCTGCATTGACCGGCGAAATCTATCTCGACAATCATTCGACCACGCGCACCGATCCACGCGTCGTGGAGGCAATGTTGCCATGGATGCTCGAGGACTACGGGAACCCTGGCAGCACGAGCCACGAAGCCGGCCGAAGAGTCGCCGCCCAAATCGATCGCTGCCGCGAGTCGATTGCAACGCGTTTGCATACCGATCCGGAAGCCATCGTCTTCACCAGCGGAGCCACCGAAAGCATCCAACTCGCCTTGCTCGGCACCGCGCAGCATCCCCGACAACGCCGTCGCAAACTGCTTTCAACCCCCATCGAGCACCCCGCGGCGCTGGCATGCCTCAAACGGCTCCAGCGGGATGGCTTCGCGATCGAACTCCTCCCCGTGCTGCGCGACATTCCCCAAAGCGTCGGCCGAGTCGATGTCGATGCGCTGCAGTCTGCGATCGATGAACAAACCGCAATGGTCTCGATCATGCTCGGCAACAATGAAATCGGCACCATCGACGACATCGCTGCCATCAGCCGAATCTGCCGCACCGCCGGCGCCTTGCTGCACGTCGATGCTACCCAAGCCGTCGGCAAACTCCCGATCGACGTCACTGCCCTCGGAATCGACCTCATGAGCTTCTCAGCCCATAAGTTCTACGGGCCCAAAGGAGTCGGCGGTCTGATTGTCCATCAAGGCGAACACCCGATCCGTCTGCACCCCCAAGTCCTCGGTGGAGGGCAACAAAACAACCTGCGTTCCGGCACGCTCAACACCCCCAGCATCATCGGCATGACGACCGCATTGGAATTGGCGCTCGATGCTTTGCCCACCGAATCGGTGCGGCTTTTCGAATTGCGCCAGCGACTGTGGGATCGGCTCGTCGTTGGCATCCCAGGCATCAAGCTCAATGGCCCCGCATGGTCGACGGTTGCCAATGCCCATGGCCCCCATCCCGATCGCTTGCACGGGAACCTAAACGTCTGCCTACCGCGCGTCGAAGGACAATCGCTGATGCTCAAAGTGCCGAATTTGGCCATCAGCAGCGGTTCCGCCTGCACCTCCGCAGCCCCCCACCCAAGCCATGTCTTGCTGGGAATCGGATTGACGGAAGACCAAGCCCGCACCAGCTTGCGATTTGGTATCGGAAGATTTAATACTACCGAGGAAATCGATCAAGCCGCTGAATGGATCGCCGAGGCATATCATCATCTGGTCCCTCTCGTCGCTTGACCGAGCAGGCGGGGTGTTCACAATGGCTACTCCGCCCTGTAAAAGATTGCTGACACGCATTTGGGTCGTCGCCAGTCCCCACCCCCCAGACCCTTTCCTCAAACGACCTCGGCAGTGCATCCGATCGATTCGTCTACACTTCCCCAGCAAGTTCTGTTACTTTGCAAGCGTTGGCTCGGGTGCCCGGATAGTCAATCGATCCGTGATACTCCCACCTGCACCCGCCGACCTCCCCCCAAGAAAAAAGACCTTCATGAGCACCCTCCAATCCCGCAACGCACCGCCTGAGCCGGCGGTCCAACAAGTTCCGGACGCAAGCGGTCGTTTCGGTGTGTTCGGTGGCCGATTCGTCCCGGAAACACTGACTCGGGCGCTCGAAGAACTCACCGCCGAATACGCTAAGGCCAAAGCCGATGCCGACTTTCATGCAGAACTGAATGAACTGCTGCAACGCTTCGTCGGTCGCCCATCCCCACTCTACCACGCCAAAC
The DNA here is from genome assembly GCA_046318495.1 of Pirellula sp. GTDB lineage: Bacteria > Planctomycetota > Planctomycetia > Pirellulales > Pirellulaceae > JBKCUI01. The sequence goes on from JBKCUI010000392.1 coordinate 12,318, forward strand.
GGTTGAGCCAGCAACTCGGCGGCGCACAGATCTGGCTCAAGCGCGAAGACTTGAACCACACCGGCGCGCACAAGATCAACAACACGCTCGGCCAAGCGTTACTAACTCTGCGCATGAAAAAGACGCGCGTCATTGCGGAGACCGGAGCCGGGCAACACGGTGTTGCGTCGGCTACCGCGTGCGCCCACTTTGGCTTGCCCTGCGTCGTCTACATGGGGGCCGAAGATGTCCGCCGCCAAAAGCCCAATGTGTTTAGCATGCGGCTGATGGGGGCCGAAGTCCGTCCCGTCGAAAGCGGCTCGCGCACCCTGCGCGATGCCGTCAACGAAGCCATGCGCGATTGGATGTCGAGCGTCGAACACACGCACTACATCATCGGCTCGGTGATCGGGCCGCACCCCTTCCCGATGATGGTCCGCGACTTTCAAAGCGTCATCGGCACCGAATGCCGACAGCAATGCCAATCGAGCTTTGGACGACTTCCCGATGCCATCGTCGCGTGCGTAGGTGGTGGCAGCAATGCCGCGGGCATGTTCTATCCGTTCATCGAAGATAGCTCGGTCCGATTGATCGGCGTTGAAGCCGGTGGTCGCGGCTCCGCGCCAGGCGATCACGCGTCTCCCCTCACCTACGGGTCCCCAGGCGTTCTCCACGGGTCCTACAGTTACGTCATGCAAGACGACGACGGCCAGACCAGCGATGTGCATTCGATGTCCGCAGGCTTGGACTACCCAGGCGTCGGTCCAGAACACAGCTACTGGAAAGATGCCAAACGCGTCGAGTACACCTCGTGCCGCGACGACGAAGCCCTCGGCGCTTTCGACTTCCTGGCTCGCAACGAAGGTATCCTCACGGCGCTGGAAACATGCCATGCGGTAGCCAAGGCAACGGAAATCGCAAAGACGATGTCTCCTGACCAACATCTGGTCATCTGCCTATCCGGCCGAGGAGACAAGGACGCCGCTGAACTGGCTCGTTTGCGCGGGCAAGCTTGGTAATCCCTCCGACCTCGCATCGGGATCTTCCTTCCCCTCGCGCGTTACGCTCTCTCCCTGTTCTCACTCTCGCTTGCTACCGCCATGACCGCCATCGACGATCTGTTTGTGCGTTTACGAAGCTCGGGCCAAAAGGCCTTGATGCCGTTTATCACGGCTGGAGATCCCAAGCTGGACTTCACCGCACGCGTGCTCGAGCGATTGAGCCAACTGGGTTGCTCGATGGCCGAAGTCGGAATCCCGTACAGCGATCCGATCGCCGATGGACCGGTAATCCAGGCCTCCTACACCCGAGCCCTCAACCACAAAGTCAAGCTCGACCAAATCTTCCAAACGATTTCGAGCCAACGCCACCGATGGACGATGCCGCTGGTCTCGATGGTCAGCTACGCCATCATCCATCGCCAAGGACCTGAAAAGTACGTCGACGCAGCCCGCGCCGCAGGTTTCTCAGGAGCCATCGTCCCGGATTTGCTCGTCGAAGAAAGCAGCCGTTTCGCTGAGATCTGCCGCGCTCGCGATTTCAATCTCATCCAATTGGTCACGCCGACCACGCCTCCCGAGCGAGCCCTCAAGATCGCGGAACACTCCACCGGATTCCTCTACTTCGTGTCGGTGACCGGCATCACCGGAGAGCGAACCCAACTGCCAGCAGGACTTGTCGAACGCGTCGGTTGGTTGCGAGAACGGACCCCGCTCCCGATCTGCATCGGGTTTGGGATTTCCAAACCCGAACATGTTCGTATGCTCTCGCCAGTGTGTGACGGATTGATCGTCGGATCGGCCATCGTTCGCAGCCTCGAAGCCGCCGAGCGATCCGAAACCGAAGCCCTCGACGCCGCTAGCCAACTCGTTTCAAGCTTGCTCGCTGCCCTTCGCGATTAAGCCGACAGACCGCCCCACTGTCCTAGGACCGCACCATGAGATTTCGCCAACTGGACCGCATCCTCGAACTCGTTCCCGGAGAGAAGATCGTCGCCACGCGACAACTCCGTCCCGACGAGGATTACCTGCGCGATCACTTCCCTCTGTTTCCCGTCATGCCCGGCGTGCTGATGCTTGAAGCGATGTATCAAGCTTCCTGCTGGCTGATCCGTTCGACCGAAGATTTCCAAAACTCGGTCCTGACGCTCAAGGAAGCTCGCACGATCAAGTTCGCGGACTTCATGGAACCCGGACATGTCCTGACCGTCACCGCGGAGATCCTCAAGTCCGATTCCGAATCGGTCACCATCAAAGCCTCTGGCTCGCGCGGAGAAACGCTGGCGGTCTCCGGGCGATTGATCATCGGCAAGTCTTCGCTCGGCAAAGACGGCGACCAAATGTCGTATCTGGATGAATACCTTCGCGACTCGATGCGAAAAGAGTTTCATTCGCTCCTGTCGCACCCCGCCTAGTCGCCCAAAAGCATCGCATCTCGATCGCATCGGAAATGATCAGGAACGCTTCGCGGCCACGCTGGTCGCGAGCGACCGAATCGACATGCCACCGGTCAAGTTGAACACTTGAGCAAAGCCGCTCTCTCGCAACCGGCATGCACCGACGTGAGCCCGCTTGCCGCTATGACATACCACCACGGTCGGCCGCGATGCATCGAGTTCGCCGCATCGCTCCGGAAAGGCATCGATCTCGATGGCAATGGCACCGGGCAACGGCAGGGTTTGCCGCTCTTTTTCGGTCCGGACGTCCACGACTTGCATCCCCGTCAAATCCGCGTCGGGAGGCAGCAATCGCGGTCGGTCTTGCAAGTCGTTCATCGCGGCAAAGGCGGCCATGTGGATCGGATCCTTGGCGGAACCAAATGGGGGCGCGTACGCCAAATCGAGCTTGGCCAGATCGTACACCGTTCCTCCAAACGCCATCGCAGTGGCCACGATGTCGATCCGTTTGTCGACGCCTTCTCCACCGACTGCTTGCGCTCCCAACAGCTTGCCATCCGTTTCGGAATACAGCAGCTTGAGCTGCATGGAAACGGCCCCAGGGTAGTAGCTGGCGTGTTGAGCTGCTTGGATGATGGCAGTACGAAATGGACATTGGGCGCGAGCCATGTCGCGTTCGTTGAGGCCAGTGCTGGCTGCGGTCAGATCAAACACTCGAACAATCGATGTGCCCAAGACGCCTCCCATGCCTGGCGCGTCGCCGCGAGCCGCATGCTCCCCGGCAATCCGGCCCGCACGGTTGGCAGGCCCGGCCAGCGGATTCAATCCCGGTCGGCCTGTGATCTGGTGCGTGTATTCGACGATGTCCCCCACGGCATAGATGTCCGGGTCGCTGGTTTGCATGTGTTCATTGACCGCGATGCCCCCCATCGCTCCCAGCGTTAGCCCGGCGTTGGCCGCCAATGCGGTGCGAGGCCGCACTCCGGCGCCGATCAGAATCAGGTCGGTTTCGATCCGAGTGCCATCGCCCAAGATCGCAGTCTGGGCCACGTTGTCGCGGCGCTCGACCGCTTCGACCGATGCGCCGGTCATTACGCGCACGCCCTTGGCCGTCGCATGGTCCGACACCATCTTGGCAAAGATCGGATCCAAACGGGTCAAGATCTGGGGATTGCGTTCGACCAGAGTGACTTGCAATCCCAAGCGATGGAATTGCTCGACCACTTCCATCCCGACAAATCCCCCTCCGACAACCAGAACACGTTGGACGCGCTGCTGTGCCAAGTACGCCATGACACGATCCATGTCTCCCAACGTCCACAAATGAAACGCGTTGTCCGGCATCGGATCGGCGAACGCCGGCAATACCGGCTGCGCTCCGGTCGCCAAGATCAACTTGTCGTACGTTTCCTCCAGCGTCGACTCTCCATTGCCGGAAGTGTTTCGCACCACCACGCGATGGCCTTTGGCATCGACATGGGTCACTTCATGATGCGTTTTGACTTCGATGCGGAATCGCTTCCAGAAAAGCTCCGCAGTCGCGACCAGCAGTTTGCTGCGCGGCTGGATCTCGCCTCCGATGTGGTACGGCAAACCACAATTCGCAAACGAGACGGCAGGCCCCTTTTCGAAAATGGTGATCTGCGCATGAGGATCGACCCGCCGCGCCCGCGCCGCGGCGCTCGCGCCTCCCGCAACGCCTCCGACGATCAAGATCCTTTGAGGTTGCTTCGAGGCCATAGTCAGTCTCCCATCGAGGGGAAAGGGTATGCATAGAGGATGTTGCGAGTCGACTTGGACTTGCGGCGGGTTGCGGCCATCGCGATCTCAGACATCTCGATGCCCGCAACGCGATGGATTGCATTTTCGAGGAATCAAGCGGCTTGCACAGTGGACATCGGCACATTCGTAGCCTGGGGTAGCATCGGACCGCCTGTCATATCGTCGCACGATGCGCGACGCCCATCGAGCCATCGGTCCTTTACGGTGCGATGTGGCTCGATTCAGTGCCAAGCATTCCCTGCAAAACGAACATAGCCTGGATGCACTCCAGGCTATGTCACGCAGGGTTGGATTCGAACCGCAGCTCGATCCGCTTACGGCTTGAACTTGTCTGGCTTGAGCGAGACCGTGCCGAGATCATTTTCACCTGGCTTCAAGGTGAACTTCACGTTCCCCTTCTTCCAGCTATCGGCCTTGCCGTTGACGCTGACTTCGTCGAATTTGTTCTGTGCTTCGTGCCACAGCTTGAAGGTCAACTCCACGCCAGCCGGCAACTTCTCGATCTTGACCACACCTTTGGCATCGCTGACGCCGACGTAAGGATGGTCGGTGACGATGTGATAAGCCGTCATCCACGGGTGGATGTTGCACTCGACCTTGGACGGACCGCTTTCCGATTTTTTGATCTGCAGCGTCTTCGCTCCGCCGGTGGGGATGACTTGATTCCACTCATCGTTGTTGAAGAAAACGAACTTGGCGTTGTGTCCGGTGCTGTCGGAGTTCTTGACTTCGACCGTTTGTCCGGCGCGGATGGGCAAGATGTGTGGAATGAATTGGCACTTGACGTTGTCGAGCACCGGCTTGACGTCTGGAACGTCCTTGAGCGATGGATGGATCTTGTCGGCGGGCAGCTTGGTCAATTTGGCATCGACCATGAAGACCATGTTAGCGATCGCCTTGGACTGCGCATCGACCACGAGGCGTTCATTGGGAATTTCCTGCTTGGCACAGAAAGCATCCGCGCTCGCATTGATCGGAGCAAGCTTTGGAGCATCGCCATCGAGGACGAATTTGATCGTGACGTCGGCCCAGTCCTGAGCGTGGGCCATTGTATTTGCAGACGCGATCGCAAGCGTGGCGACCAGGGTAGTCCATTTCATGCTAAAAACACCAAGAGTTGGGAAAGGTGGGAAATTATCGCGCGAACCTGCGGTCCAAACGCGCTATCATCCTACTCCAGAGGCCGATTTTTTCAATTGCAGCCCGATCCTGGGTGGCGGAGGAGCGGTCGCAGAAATCGGTCGAGTTCGGGGCGCCAGGGGGCTCTGCGGTTGACGGTCCCATCGCCGAACATTACACTTGGCGTCCGCAAGCAACCGGGGGAAAAGCCCTGGTAAAGCATCGTTTTCTGATGGCGGCAACGGAACTGAATACCAGTTCGCGGTGCCGCAACAATCGATGTTCTGCTTGCGATGTCGGCATGTGACGGTGGTAGTAGCTCAGTTGGTTAGAGCGTTGGATTGTGGCTCCGAAGGTCGGGGGTTCGAGTCCCCTCTATCACCCTTTTATTCTCGAGCATTTTTTGGCTCCCTGGCTCCCCTCTTCTGGGAGCCTTCTTTTGGGCAGCATTGCCCTTGGCGCAATGCATCGCCATTCTCGGGGTCGGTTGGACACCCGTTTGACGCTTGGTTCCAAGGCCGATGCATTTCGTTGTCGCGATGCACCCAGCTCCGTGGTCAGCCCTACCAAAATCTTCGCGCGAAGGGATCGCGATCGTATTGCCGCTTGAGAATCGAATCGGGTTCGGCAGGCATTTGCATCCGCGCGATCAACGCCGCGATCACCCCCGCCACGAAGCCTCCGATGTGCGCCAAATACGCGACTCCGCCCGACGACGCGCTGGTCGAGGCGATCGAGCCATAGCCACTGACCAATTGCATCGCAATCCACATCCCCAATACCAGCAACGCTGGAACCGTCACCACATGGTAGAGAATGACCGCGTTGATCCGGTTGTGCGGGAACAACACGAGATACGCTCCCATGACTCCTGCAATCGCTCCAGAAGCCCCTAGATTCGGAATCACGCTGTTGGGGTCCATCATGATTTGGGCGAAACTGCCGACCAACCCGGACACCAGATAAAAGATCAGAAAACGAACGTGCCCGAAACGATGCTCGACATTGTTTCCAAAGATCCACAGGTAGAGCATGTTGCCAAAGATGTGCCCCAATCCGCCGTGCATGAACATCGACGAGAGCAGCGTCAGCCAGATAGGACGCGGCCCGGGCGCTTGTTGAATCGATACGCTGCCCCGTCCATCGACCTGGATTTCGGTGGGCTCCACGATGTCCACGCCCGTGGTGATCTCTTTGGGAATAACGCTCCAACCATAGGTGAAGTCGGGGTTGTACAGTTGCACCAAAAACAGAGCGATGTTTGCAGCGAGCAATCCATAGGTGACATACGCTGGCGTATCGATTCCACGATCATCGTCGCTGATGGGAAAGAACATGGGGCGTCTCGGAATCCGTGCTAGAAAAGGGGTGTACGAACATGACCAGCAACGCGTCGCCCGAGGAGACGCACTGCGTTAAGCGAAATCTCGGTATCAACCACGCGTTACCGCTTCGCTGAATCGGCTTCGATTGTAAGTCCGCGGGGGCCGGCGTTGGATCGCTGGTGTCGATTTCCCGGATGAATCGGCAAGGATCTGGCCGGTCGCTTCCTGCGGTCGGGTTACTGACTGTCGCGACCGGTGTTGCGAGTCCAGCGTCGCAACACCCACGCATCGAGCCCTTGGACGGTGAGGAACAACAGGATCCCCAGCAGTGTGCATGCGATCACCGCCCCCATCAGTTCGGCGGTCTTCAATTGGGCCTGCATGGCGTTCATGATCGTACCAAGGCCATCGTAGTCGGTGCTATTAGACACGAACAGTTCGCCCACGATGGCACCGATCACCGCAAGCCCACAACTGATTCGCAGCCCCAAAACCAAATTCGGAATGGCGGCTGGAATGCGCAGCTTCGTGAGCGTCTGCCATCGCGATGCCCCTTGCATCCGAAACAAGTCCACATGGTTTTGGTCCATCGCGATCAAACCGCTGGTCACATTCGAGATGATCGGAAAGATGCAGATGATGCAGGAAACCAGAACAACCGTTCGAAAATTCAGCCCCGACCAAACGATCAACAGCGGCGCGATCGCCACGATCGGAACGGTCTGCAAGAAGATGACGTAAGGATACAAAGCGGTCCGAAGCAACGACGACTGACTGAACAGGATGGCTACCAAGCATCCCACGGCCGTGCTGACCAACATCCCGGCTCCTGCCGCTTTCAACGTTACCCAACTCCCCATCAGCAGCTTCCAACGGTCGGCCCACATGGCGTTCAGCACGGTGGTAGGCTTGGGGAGAATGACTTCGGGAATGCGCAGTGCGACGACCAGCACATGCCAAACCAATGCGACCAGGAAGAAGACCGCAATCGGCGATACGATCCGCAACCACAACGGCGTTTTGTTCATCATGCTTCGCTCCGGGTGAGCGCCTCGAGGACCATTCCGTATTGCTGCGCGAACTCGGGGCGGCTTCGTAGCTCCGCAGATCGCGGGAACGGCAAATCGACGACACACTTTTGCGCGATGCGACCGTGGCTCATGATGGCGATGGCGTGGCTCAAGTAGATGGCTTCAGAAATATTGTGCGTCACAAACAACAGCGTGCATCCCGACTCGGCGACGATGGACAACAACAAGTCATTGAGCTTGGATCGCAGCATGTCATCGAGAGCCGCGAACGGCTCATCCATCAGCAGGATCTGCGGCTGCGTGATCAACGCTCTCGCAATCGAGGCTCGCATCTTCATGCCCCCGGACAATTGCGATGGCTTCTTGTGCCAATCGGTCGGCTTGAATCCGACCAGCTGCAGCGCATGCTCGATGCGATCGGAGAGTTCTTGGCCGACAACATCGCGCCGCAGCTCGCACGGTAAACGTACGTTTTGCCAAACGCTCCGCCATGGCAACAATGCGGATTCCTGGAATACGAACGCTAGCTTGTTTCGGGCGGCGCGCACGTCTTGCCCATCGATTCGCACCATGCCCGACGTCGGTGCGATCAATCCGGCAATCACGCGCAGCAACGTGCTTTTGCCGCAACCGCTCGGCCCCAGCAGCGAGACGACTTCGCCCCGCGTTACGCTCAGGGACAAGCGGTCGAGGACGCGCTGCTCCGTGCGGCCTTGGCGATAGCAGACGTCAACGTCTTCGCATTGGATCGCCCAAGTGTCGGCGGTCGCGTCGTGATCGGCCATCCGCGAGGTACCTGGCCTTACGAGGTCGGGGATGGGTTGGCATGCGCTCCATCGCCAGCCGGCGCATGCACCTTAGCCGCTGGAAAATGCTCCGCAATGCAGCGATCGATTTTGGCCGCCAAGATAAAATCGTTCTCGCTCAGGCCACCGATGGCATGCGTGGTCAGTTCGATGCGCAACACGCGATAGTCGGTCAGGTGCAAGTCCGGATGGTGGGCCTCGGCTTCGGCCAATAGACCGACGCGATTCATGCAATCCATCGCCTCAAGAAAGTTCTTGAATCGAATGGACCGACCTATCCACTTTCCATTGCTCTGCAATTGCCACAAGGGAATAGCTGCGAGCAGCGCACGGCTCCGATCCAAGGGGCAAGGATCCACGCCACCTTCGCACGGCACGCACTTTCTCTCAGCCAACTCGGGGCCGCTGGGATGGGAACTCGTCATGGGGTGTCTCGGCAAGGAATGGGGGGGAGGGAGGTGCAAGATCGCGAGATTCCGCGATTTGCAATTTAAACGAGCTACCAGAAATGCATACAATCTAGGAGTCTAGAACAGTCGGTCATCGAGCCACGTCTCTGGACACAGGTTGGCACATCCTTCGATTCTAAACCAAACTTTACTGGCACATGCCTTACCTCCACGCTCCGTCCGCAGATTATCCGGGGTCGTCTAGCCCCGTTCGAGTCCGCATGCTTGCGTCGATGTGGATCGTTGCGATTCGCGCATGGAAGGATCCGTTTTGCCGAGTTGTCGCGATCCTCTGGATATGGCTGGGGAATGTATCCCCCGAATGCTTTGCCACCGATTGGGCGGCTCGCAATCAAGAGTATCAGCAGCAGATCCAACCTCTGTTGCAGAAAACGTGCCATGGATGCCACAGCGGTGCCGAGGCCGATGCGGGGTTGTCTCTGGCGCACTTTACCGAGGCCCGTGCGATCTTCAAGGAACGCTCGATCTGGGAGAAAGTCGCCCAGCGTTTGGAGATCGGAGACATGCCTCCCAAGGACGCCGATCCGTTGTCCGATGCGGATCGAAAACGTCTCATTGAATGGATCCGCAGCACCCTCAACGACATCGATTGCGGACGCACCCCCAATCCTGGCGCCGTAACCCTAAGGCGTCTGAACCGCAGCGAGTATCGCAACACGATCAAGGATCTGTTCAAGGTCGACTACGAACCGGCCGCTGGCTTTCCCGGGGATGATGTTGGCTACGGCTTTGACAACATCGGCGATGTCCTCACGCTGCCGCCATTGCTGATGGAGAAGTATGTGCGTGCGGCCGAAGAGATCAGCCAGAAGGCCATCCTGGCCCCTTCGCCCGGTCCCCTGTTCGATTCCCCGCACAAATTGGCGCAGTTCAAGACCGACGGCAAAGGGGGAGGGGACCCGAGCGTGTTTGTCTTTGCGTCCAATGGCCAGATCGCATTTGACGAACAGATTCCGTGGTCGGGCAAGTACACCCTCGAAGCGGGCATGGCAGGATCAGCCGCGCAAGGCCAATACCCCAAAGTTGTCATCAGCGTCGACGGCAAAAAGGTCCACGAACTCACCGTTCAAACGGAATCCCACACGAATCCGAAAACCTTTTCGATCCCGCTCAAGCTCAAGGCGGGCAAACGCGCCATCGAACTCGCCTTTGTCAACGACAAGTACATCGAGGGCAAAAACGGAGCCCCGAATCAGGACACCAACCTGTACATCTTCGATCTGAAGGTAGTCGGGCAAAAGCCCGCAGAGCCGCTTCAAGAAGCCAACCTGCCCGTGTTCCACCGCGAGGTCGTCAAGGATGCCGTGCCCACTGCGACTCGCAGTGTCAGCGATGCCGCCAGCGAAGTGCTTCGCAAGGTCGCCAGCCGCGCATACCGACGCCCCGTCACCGAAGAGGAACTCAAGCGCCTGACCGGCTTGGTAACCATGGCGGTCGAGGACGGGGATGCGTACGAATCGGGATTGCAACTTGCAGTCACCGCCATCTTGGTCTCGCCCAACTTCTTGTTCAAAGTCGAAGACAACCAGCCACGCGTCGGCGAATCGTTTCCGCTGCTCAGCGAGTACGAACTTGCGACGCGATTGAGCTACTTCCTATGGAGTTCCACCCCGGATCGGGAACTGCTGTCGCTAGCAGCCAAACAGCAGTTGCGCCAGCCGGGTGTGCTGCGCCAGCAAGTCGCACGCATGATCGCAGACGATCGAGCGCGTGACTTTGTACGGAACTTTGCCGGACAATGGCTTACCTTACGCAAGCTCGACAACATCGTTCCGAGCAGTTCCTTGTATCCGGATTGGAACGAGGAGATCCGCGATCTGGCTCGCACGGAGACCTATCTGCTGGTTTTGCAAGTGATGCGAGACAACGTCAGCATCCTGCGATTGCTCGATGCAGACTACAGCTTCATGAACCAAAAGCTGGCCGCGTTTTACGGCGTTCCGGGTGTCCAGGGAGACAAGTTCCAAAAGGTATCGCTCAAAGGTCAGAAGCGCATGGGGATCTTGACCCATGCCTCGGTGCTGGCGGTCACCAGCAATCCCACGCGAACCAGCCCAGTGAAGCGAGGCAAATGGATCCTGGATAACGTTCTGGGCACTCCGCCTCCACCCGCACCCGCCGGTGTCCCGGAACTCGAAAAGGGCGAACTCGTCGGATCGCTCCGCCAACAGCTGGAACAGCACCGGGCGAACCCGGCTTGCGCCTCGTGCCACAAACTGATGGATCCTCTCGGATTGGCTTTGGAGAACTACGACGCAATCGGTCGATGGAGAACCCAGGCCCGAGGTCACGCGATCGACTCCAGCGCGGAACTTGCCAGCGGCGAGAGCGTGCGTGGCCCCGGCGAATTGATCCGTGTTTTGCGCGATCAAAAGGCGGACAAGTTCGTTCGCAACGTCACAGAAAAGTTGCTCATCTACGGAATCGGCCGCGGCTTGGAATACTATGATCGATGTGCGATCGACAAGATTCTATCGGCCGCATCCAAGTCCGATTTCGCGTTTCAAGATTTGGTCTACGAGATCGTCATCAGCGATCCGTTTCAACGCAAAGGTACTCGAGACGAACCATGACCCTGCCAAAGCTTTCACGACGAACGTTGCTCCGCGGCGCTGGTGCCTCTATCTCGCTGCCCCTTCTCGAAGCGATGCTGCCGACCGCTCGCGCAGCCGCCAACGCGGATGCTCCAGTCCGGATGATCTACATGATGGTCCCCAACGGCATTCACATGCCCGCGTGGACCCCTGCAACGGTTGGACCGCAGTTCGAGCTTTCGCCCACGCTCCAGCCGCTGGAGAAACATCGTCAGCAGTTGACCGTATTCACTGGGCTGACGCTTGACGGGGCACGCGATCACGGCGACGGCGGCGGAGACCATGCCCGCAGCGGCGCTGCGTTCTTGACCGGAGCCCATCCTCGCAAAACCGACGGTGCGGACATCAAGAACGGTGTGTCGATCGATCAAGTCGCAGCGCAAGCGATCGGGCACAAGTCGCGATTCGCATCGCTCGAACTCGGACTGGAAGGCTCTGCGCAGTCGGGCAATTGCGATAGCGGCTATTCGTGTGCTTACTCGAGCAATCTAGCGTGGCGAAACGAATCCAGCCCGCTGGCAAAGGAAATGGATCCATCCGCTGTCTTCGATCGATTGTTCGGCACGCCGGAAAAGATCTCCGAGGGAAACACGCTTAAGAACCGCGGATCGCGGAGAAAGAGCATCCTCGACCACGCGCTCGAGGACGCAGCCAGCCTGAAACGTCGGCTGGGCATGGGGGATCAAAGAAAACTCGATGAGTACTTGTATGCCGTGCGCGATGTCGAAAATCGACTGGTCCGTTCGGACAAACTGGAGATCGGCGAGAATGGTTTGCCCAACTACTCTCGCCCCGCTGGGGTGCCTCGAGAATGGGCCGAGCATTGTCGGCTCATGATGGACATGATCGCGTTGGCAGTCCGAACCGATTCGACGCGCGTGCTGACTTTCATGATGGCCAATGAAGGGAGCAATCGCGGCTATCCAGAGGTCGGGGCGCCCGAGAGCCACCACGAGCTGTCGCACCATGGAAAGAGCGCCGAAAAACAAGAGAAGCTCCAAAAGATCAATCACTTCCACGCCCAGCAATTGGCGTACTTGGTCGACCAACTCTCGAGCGTCGACGAGAACGGCACTTCGTTGTTGGATAACTGCATGCTCGTCTACGGCAGCGGCATCTCCGATGGCGATCGCCACAACCACGACGATCTACCGATTGTGATGCTCGGCAAGGCTGGCGGTCGCATCAAGCGAACCGGGCACTGGCAGTTCCCACAAAACACGCCGCTGTGCAACCTCTACCTATGGATGCTGCACGAAGTCGGCATCAAAGCGGATCGTTTCGGCGACAGCAACGACGTTTTGAACTTCGGCTGATCGGTCGCTGCCCACGCAGTCTAGATCGATCGTTGACTCCACAGCGGCCGAGACTTAGCTCCCGACCGGCTCGCCCAACCTTGTTGGTAACCAAAGCAGACTTGCCCCTTTTGAGTGACTGTTCACGAAAAGGCGGCTGCCTGCGGCTCACACGTTCGTAGGGATCGACTCGACCTCAGCCGAGCAAGCCGTTCAGCCGAGCAATCCGTTACTGCGAGGCGAGCGCCATGTCTTCCTCGCGCAGAGCATCGATCAACGGCCAGAGATCATCGACTTCATCTTTGGTCAGATTGCCGATCAGGATGTCGGTGATCAAGTGCTTCTTTTCGGGGTGCTTGCGAACGAGTTGCCCGAAGTTCAAGCCATCGTAGAAGGCGCACACCAGCCGCTTCATCCGTTCCATGCATTTAAGGTGCATCGGAACCCACGCTTGCAATCGCGCCTCGCTCGGGTCGTTGGCATCGAGCGCGTCGGCGATCGCATCGCCAGCCATTTCGGCGGAAGTAAGCGCTAACAGTACGCCCGAGGAATACAGCGGATCCAGAAACCCGAAAGCGTCCCCGACCAATACCCAACCGTCCCCGGCTCCCTTGCGAGCCTTGTACGAATACTCCTTGAGCACGCGGTACTCGTCCGTGCATTCGGCATCGAGAATCCGAGGCTTCACCCCAGGACAACGCTCGACTTCCTCCCAGAAGATCTCTTTTGGATCCTTGGTATCGCGCTGCTTGAACAAGTAATCAAAATCGGCCACCACCCCAACACTCACCACGTCGTCGTGAAGGGGGATGTACCAGAACCAACCTTTCTTGCCTTGCGTTTGGATGACGATGGTGCCGCCTGCATCGAGTCCTGGTTCGCGTTTCGCGCCGCGGAAGTAAGACCAAATCGCAGCCTTCTTCAGATCCGGATCCCATTCGCGGAGGTTCATCCGATCGATGAGCAACGACGATTGTCCGCTGGCGTCCACCACGACTTTGGCATGGACCGTCTTGGTTTCCTCTCCCTCGCACTTGACTCGAACGCCGACGACTCGGTCTCCGTCCCTCTCGATGTCCAGCACCCGAGCCCCTTCGTGGACGCGCACACCATGCTCGCGCGCATTGTTCATGAGCATGTGGTCAAAGTCGCTGCGGAGGACTTGCCACGTTTGCGAACGCTCGTGCGGATCGTATTGTTCAAAGCGAAACGGCTCCGAGAGTTTTCCATGCTCGTTAATGAATTGCACGCCGTACTTCTTCGTGAAGTGGCTCCCCTTCATCTTGTCGAGCATGCCCAAGCGTTTGATGGTTGGATAACAGTACGGAATCAGCGATTCGCCGATGTGGAACCGAGGGAAATGATCTCGCTCGAACACCGTCACTCGGTACCCTCGCTGAGCGAGAATGGTAGCCGTTGCCGTGCCGGAGGGTCCTCCCCCGATGACGATCACATCCGATTGGTCGTTGGCTTGTATCACGTTTGAATCTCCTGTTCGTGGTTTCCCGCATCCATCAAGGCGCGGCGGCAATCAATCTGCCGATTCATTCCAAATACTGTTCTCGGGTTCGTGCGGAGCGCGAACGCTCGCCAACAAATCACACAGAGTTTCCGTCTCCTCAGCCGTAAGGTGTCCGACCTGGGCTGCGTGCATTTTCTTTATCGGATCGGACATGGTCTTGAGCAGTTCCAAGCCCTTTGGCGTGATTGCGACCAAGACCGCTCGACGATCCTCCTCGGATCGCAGACGCTGCACCCAATCCTTTTCCTGCAATCGATCCAACATCCGTGTGATGTCCGGAGCTCGCGAAATCAGCCGAGAGGACAGTTGCAAGGTCGGTACGGGCTCGGGATGTGCAGCCTTGAGCAAACGCAAAACGTTGTACTGCTGGGCCGTCAACTCGAACTCTGCAAGGACCTCGTCCTCAATTGCCCGGAGGCGGTCGTAGGTTCGCCATAGCGAGAGGTAAACCTCCTGAGCGGGCGAATCGAACTTGCGACTTTTCCGACCCTTAAGTCCGTTCTTCATGGCCGCCGAATCGCCTTTGTGTTCGTAACCGTGTTCCTGCACGACGAGGTCTAGCGGGCAACTGGCCGTGCGCTTGATGCTACCCGTACTTTATTCGTCCAAACAACCATTGTCTAGACACGAAAAAACCGGCGACCACCCGCATCCCAGTCGATTCTCTCGAAAACGACTGGTCTTCTGCCGCCTAATCCGCCGCAAAACCAAATGACACTCCTTGCAAGAACGTGCGCACTTTGCATTAATATTTCGCAATACGCATCGCCGGCGGCTTTCGGATGTGTCCCTTCCCAGGCTTGCCAGCCCCCTTTTCTTCCAAGTTTTTCGAATCCAAGAAAGCACATTCCCATGCATTTGGCGCGCACGCGTTCGCTTTTCGTTTTGGTCAGCCTTTCTCTCCTGGCTTGGAGTGGTTGCAAAGAGGAATCCTCGCGAACGGTCGTTTCCAATCAAACCCACGCCAACGGGGACCGGAAGACCAGCAATGGCATCACCATTCCCGAGATCAAACCTTCAACCAAAAAGAGCACCCTCCATCGATTCGGCACCTACTCCTTTGAATTGCCCGAACGCTTCGTACGCACCGAGATCGATGCCGAAAAAGCCAAAGCACTTCCTGCCGGCTACTCGGTTGCCACATGGGCCGTCCAGGACGCTGCTGGAGAACCGCTCGAATCGCTGGTCCTCATGACCATCGACGACCCGAAATACGCAGCGGAAGCCAAACGCGATCCGCGCCGCGCGCTGGTCAATAGCAGCCAAGGAACCGTGGATCGCATGGGCTTTCAAGCCGCTCAACGCGGCCGCTACATCAGCCAATCGTGGGGCGATTTACGCAGTTACGCGATGTCGGTCATGATGAAGAATGCCGACAACCGAGAGGTCATGGGCCAATTCTATATCCTTCCAGAAGTGTCGCCGCTTCTCAGCGTCACCTACATCAACTTCGAGATGAAGAATGTCGAACAAGTCGAAGAGGTCGAAGCCCATTTGCAAACGATGGCCAAGGACTAGCCATCCAACCAGCACGAGGAGCTACGACGGGTGAGGTCGGATGCGCCCTTGCGGACGCTTCCCGGAGCCATACCTAAGTTAGATCCCACCAATGGCTTGCCCAAGGGATCTGCCCCCGCTCGGCGCACCGAGCAGGAGCATCCATTCGCGGCAGCAGTTGCCAACTACGTTACTTGGACTGCAACTGCTGGTACTTGGCGCGGTACTTGTCGTAAAGCTTGGTGTGCTTGCTCGACAAATCCACCGTGCGACCTTGAATCCAAGCTTTGGTTAACTCGGTTGGGGTTTCCAAGATATCGCCGTTGGCGATGATCAGCGTCGCGTCTTTGCCGACATCCAAAGATCCCAATCGGTCGGCCAGGCCGAAGATCTCAGCAGGGCTCAACGTAATGGATCTCAGCGCGTCCTCTTTACTCAGACCAAAGGCGACCGCAGCACCCGCTTGATTCGGTAGGTTCCGAACGAACGAAGCCCCAAACTGCCCACCGCTTGTGAAGCTGAATGGCACGCCAGCCGCTTTTAACTCAGCAGGCAACGCATAGGCCGAATCGTACGCCGAATCGCGCCGGTTGGGCAAACGGTAGACACCGGTCAACACGACAGGAACATGGGCTTCCTTGAGCAAGCTCGCGCAGTGCATGGCATCGGCGCCGCCGATCAAGATCATCTTCATCCCGTATTGCTGGGTGAAGGCGACCGCGGTCTGGATCTGCTTGATCGAATTCGCGAAGACCAACCAAGGCATCTTCCCTTCGACGACCGGGACCAACGCTTCCAATCGGAGGTCGACAGGCAACGTCGGATCGGCCGATTTGGCGGCGGCGTAGGCTTTGGTTTCTCGAACCAACTGATGAAGCGGAGCCAATCGCTCGGCGGCATTGGCGTCTGCATCGGCCGCTGCATCCCGAGGCGGACCACCGCGACGTCCACCGAACCCACCTCCGAATCGCGGCCAATTGATGACCATGGCCAAATCCGGCTTTACGGTCATGTCTTCCCAAGTCCATCCATCCAGTTGGATCATCGCGGCGCGTCCCGATACCAACCCTCCTGCTGGGCCAATGACGGACGCCAACACTCCATTGGCGCGGCCGACAGGAATCGATTCGCTGTCGGGATTAACGGCTGCGGCAGCGCGTACGTTGGGGTTCAACTCCCCTGTCTCCGCGTTGTCGATGGACGCTCGAATCGAATCGATTTCGACCAATCCCAAGGATGAAAACGAATCGATCAACCCGGGATAAACATGCAGATTCGAAGCATCGACAACGTCGTAGTTTTCCCCGACGGGCAAGCCTGGTCCGATCTCTGCGATCTTCCCATCTCGGAGCAACACGCTGGTATTGGGAAGCGTGCCGTGCGAGACCGTATGGACCGTTCCGTTTTGAATCAGGATCGGTTTCTTCTGCGGAGCGCCTGGAATCTGATCGGATGCCAACGCCGACGGCGATGCGGGCACGCCAACCATTGTGGTCACCACGGCGGTGACACCAAGAACCAACTTGGATATCGATCGATGCATAAACAGGACTCGTGAGTTGCGAAGCAAGCGGATTGCGAAGGTAGGAATCGGGGTGCCATCGCGCGACATTCGCGGGCTGGCAAAGTGGAACACGCTACTCATGGTGATGCTCCCCGGCGGCGGCGCCTTGCAAATGTCCTTCGTTCAGATGGTGTTCATGGTCCCCCATCCACGCTTGATCTTCGTCGTGATGGTGATGGCAATACTCGTCGTAATTGGGCCACATTCGGGATGGATCGTCGCTCAATGCATTCCGTTCACCGGCTGCTTCGCCGCTATCGAGGACCTTTTGGATCAGCGATCGCTTGAGCTTGGCATCCCGCGTTCGCAATTCCGCATCGACCGCGCGATCAAAGTATTTGCGACCATCGATCCAGGTTTGTTCGCAACGCGATGCGATCGACAACGGCGAGCCACTCCAAACAGCAAAGTCTGCATCCTTGCCGACTTCGAGCGAACCCACTCGCCCGTCGATCCTCAATTGCTTGGCGGGATTGAGCGTCACGAACTTCAACGCTTCGGCTGGGTCGAGCCCACCGTACTTCACCGCCTTGGCAGCTTCATGATTCATGTGCCGCCCAAGTTCGGCGTCATCGGAGTTGAACGACACAACGATGCCTTGCTGTTGCATCAGCGCTCCGTTGTGTGGAATCGCGTCGTAAACTTCGAGCTTGTACGCCCACCAATCCGAGAATGTAGATGCCGTCGCACCATGCTTGGCAATGGCGTCGGCAACCTTGAACCCCTCCAAAATGTGCTGCAGGGAGCCGATGGTCACGCCGTACTCCTCGGCGACGCGCAGCAGCGCCAGAATTTCGTCTTGGCGGTAACTATGGCAATGGATCCAGCGTTCGCCTCGCAGGATTTCTGCGATGGCGTCCAACTCTAAATCGCGTCGCGGCGGCAGTCCCGACGGAGCCGCATTCCACGCTTGCCAAGCCCGATCGTATTCGCGGGCTGCGTTGAAACGATCGCGGAAGATTTGCTCCACGCCCATGCGCGTCGTCGGATAGCGAGCTCGCGTCGCGTCGGTCAAATTGCTTTGCTTGACGTTTTCGCCCAACGCAAACTTGATCCCCGCAGGCGCATCTTTAAACTTCAAGTCGTTGAAGTTTCCGCCCCATCGCAACTTGATCACTTGATTTTGGCCACCGATCGGATTGGCCGATCCGTGAAGGATGTTCGACGACGTCAAGCCGCCGGCCAATTGGCGATAGATCGTGATGTCTTCGGCATTGATGAAATCGCCGATGCGAACTTCCGCAGTCACGGCCTGCGTTCCTTCATTGACGCCGCTGTCGGTAGCCATGTGCGAATGGCAATCGATCAGACCAGGGCTGACATGGTACTTGGAACCATCGATGACGATCGCACCTTCGGGCACGGCCAAATCGATTCCGATCGCCTCGATCTTGCCACGTCGCACGATCATGTCGGCGTCCTTGAGAGTCCCTTGAGGACCGCTCGTCCAGAGCGTTGTGTTTTGGATCACGACGCATTCAGGGGCCTCGGGCAATGCTTCGCGACCATAGGAACCAAACGGATAGCGCAGCGTCGACAGAACTCCCACGGGAGCTTTGCCAGATCCTTCGGCGCGATCGCTTCCACCTCGACCGCCGCGAGCTGGACGCTCACCCGATTCTCGCTCTTTGCTGGCTGCGTCGGCAGGTGGCGCTTCGGAATCGGACTTGGGCGAGTCGGGTTTGCGAACCCCTCGAAACGACTGTTGCGTTCCGTCCGGCCACAGGATCGTGCCTTGCCACACCGGTTCGGTGGTAGGACCGTCGAGATAGGCAAAGGACAATTGTGCCACGCCTGGAACCTCGGCGTTGAGCGACTTGGTCGCAAAGTTGCCGCTCAACGTTTGGTCGCCCCACTTGGTTCCAGTCAGCTTGATGCTGCTGTCCTTGGGGGATTCCTTGTCCTTTTTCCCTTCCGATGGCTCGTCGGCCTTGGCTTCGCCACCAACGGCCTCGGGCTTGGCTTCGGGCTGCGCAGCCTCTGGTTTGGATTCGACCGGAGCATCCGAAGGGGATTTAGGTTCGGGTGCAGGTGATTGCGCAGGTTTGGGACCGATCAGCGTCGCCGAAACGCGCTTCTCGGAATCCTTGACGGTAAGGGTTAGGCTGGTCGGCCAAGCCGGATTTCCGCCGTCGGCCGCAACGATCCCGATCGACTGCAATTCGTACGTCCCGTCCACGCTCAAGGTGTTCTTGTAGGCGGTTGCGGGGCGAGAACCGCGGACCCAAACCTCTTCGATCTTGGTTTTGTCATCCCAGAGCGCCCCCGATGTCACCACCAAATTTGCCCATCGCCCCACGGCGATCGAGCCGACTTGCTCCTCGACGTTGAGCAGCGATGCAGGCAGCGTGGTAATCGCGGCTAACGCGGTGTTGGGATCCAGCCCGCGAGCGATCGCCTTGCGAATCTGCGGAACGAGTTCTGCGGGATCCGACAGACCGCTGCTGGTCAATACAAACGGGACTCCGGCTTTTGCGACTCGAGCTGGGTTCTCGGGTGCGAGTTCCCAGTGCATCAGTTCTTCCAGTTCGGATTCGATGGCGGCTTCCAACGTACCGACGTTGGGGGGCTTGGGAAAGTTGAGTGGCAGGATCAACGTACGACCGGTTCGAGCGATCGGATCCAACAATTGATACTCCTGGCCGGAGCCCTTGAGGACCGCTTTGAGCCCGAACTCGCGAGCGAAGGAATCGGCCCGCAATGCGTACTGTTCGTTGAGCGCATCAAAGATCACGATCTTGCCGGCACCCACGTGCCGTGCAATCGCGTCGAGGGCTGCGTTCGATTCGGGTTTGGGAAGATTGTTTGCTGCGCGCGTGGCTCGCCAAGCCGCGTCGTACCATTGCGCGTCCAAAAACGTTTGCCGAGCCAAGGCCACAGCCCCCATCGGACTCGAGGGATAGCCATCCCGTCCCCGGCCGCGTGCAACGGTCAAACGGACGTGCAAGGCGACGTCATCGCTGAGCAACGAACTCGCGATCGGGCCCTCTTCTGCCAGCAGCACAGCGCTGCGTCCCTTGATGATGCCTGCGCTGGGAGCGACCAACGCGGCAGTGATCCCGGCCTTGCGAAGCTTGCCCATCATCGCTGCGGGTGCCGCGTCTTCAGCTACCTTTCGCTGCGCCGCAATTTCCGAGTTCCAGTGCGGAGTCCCTTTGGTCGTATCGAGTTCGGGCAGATCGACTTCGATCCCGGCATCGACGAATCCTGGATAGATGGTCTTGCCCGTCAGGTCGACCGTCTTGAGTCCGGCGGGAACTTGTAGTTGGCTTCCGACCCCAGCGATCTTGCCGTCGGCGATCCAAATCTGCCCGACGTCGAGGACTTGACCGGGCGCGATGACAATCTTGGCACCGCGGATCAAAACATCCTCCACCGGATGATTTTGGATTCCGACATCGGGCCGGGTATCGAGTTTCTGGGCAGATGCGGTCCAAGACCAACAGCTCAGGCACACCGCGATCCCGGTGCGAAACAGAGCTTGAAGACGATGCTTCGGCATAGATAGATTTCCGTCAATTCAAGGAGAAAGTCGATGGAGGAAGGCCTGATTGTAAATGCTGCGTCGCGGAGCCGGGATCGTTTTTTTCGGGGAATACCGATGGTTTCGAGTCTGCAAGAATCGAAGGTGCGGCCTTTGCCGACAGCGCATCGCTTGCCGCGAAGCAGCAGCGAGAAGAAACCGATGGCAGCACGCCGAGCAGGTCGCAAACGGTGCATGACCGGGGCTCGCTTCGGATCCATTGATTCTGAGCCACATTGTTCTAGGATTGCTATGCATGGGGTTACCTTGCCCGCTGCGCCGTGCAGGGCACGCTCCCGAGGCTTGGAATCCGTTACTGTCCCCGAACCCATCGTTGGTCATAGCAATGCCGATCTACGTCTACGAATCGATCACCGAGGACGGCAGCGACGGAGAAACGTTTGAGTTCTTCCAGAGCATGTCCGCCGAGCCCCTAACGGTCCATCCTGAAACCGGTCAACCGATCCGGCGCATCCCCGCCCGAACCGCCATCGGGGGATTGTGGTCGGATGGTTCGATGAAGAGCTCCATCAACGATGACAAACTGAAAAAACATGGCTTTACCAAGTACGTCAAGACCGGCGATGGGACCTACGAGAAAACGCTCGGGAGCGGTCCATCGATGATTTCCGGATCAGGGGATGCCGGTTAGCGATTGGTGCTACCTTCGCAAGAACACCGAGGCCGCTTCGCTCTCGCCTGACTTGGTCTGCATGGACCATGTCTGATTTCGCCGTTTCTTGTTTGCCCCGGCTTGCCAATTTGCATGCGCCGGAGACGATAGGGCCCCCGTTGGCAGAAGCGGTGGCCCGTCGTAGCCTCGCCTGAATGCATTCGCGGACATTCGATGCAAGCATCGGATGGTATGATACCCAGAGCGTGCGGTTCGCCGATGGGCTGTTTGGCGGAGGGCGATTTCCGAGAGAACGCCTCAGTCGGTGGACCTATCGCACCCATTGCCTGGATATCGAACACCGCTCGGTTTCCGCCCAGGTGCTCGGTCTCGGCTATGTGCACGGGTTCCAGTCGTTTGTTTTCCTCTCTGTCGTTGCCGCGAGGTCTGCCATGCGATCCGAAGAATTGCTTTCACCTACCCGCGCCGTCGTTGGCGTCATCATGGGCTCGCATTCGGATTGGGAAACCATGAAGGAAGCGTGTCGCGTTCTCGATGATTTTGGTGTGGTCTACGAAGCGCGCGTCGTGTCGGCCCACCGCACGCCGCGTTGGATGATGGACTATGCCGAACGAGCCGCCGGGCGCGGATTGCAAGTCTTGATCGCTGGGGCTGGAGGTGCCGCCCATCTGCCGGGCATGGTCGCCTCGTGCACGTCGTTGCCCGTCTTGGGAGTGCCGGTTCAAAGCAAATCCCTTCAAGGCCTCGACTCGCTGCTCAGCATCGTACAAATGCCCGGAGGCATCCCGGTCGCGACGTTGGCCATCGGAGCCGCTGGAGCCAAGAACGCGGGATTGCTGGCGGTCCGTATTCTCGCGCTGCACAACGACGGGCTGCAAACGCGATTGGCGCAGTTCATCGAATCGCAGACCGCGAAAGTACTCGAAACAGCCGTCTTGGAGGAGAAAGACTTCCGATCATGAGCGATGTACGTCACGGAATGATCCTTCCTGGGGCGAGCCTCGGTGTGTTTGGTGGCGGCCAACTGGGACGCATGTTCGCGCACGCCGCCCAACAACTCGGGTACCGCGTCGTTGTCTTCACCGATGAAGCCGACAGCCCCGCGTCTCAGGTTGCCAACGAAACGGTGGTAGGCGATTACCTGGACCCAAACGCGGTGCGAAGCTTCGCCGAAAAAGTGGACGTCATCACCCTCGAGTTTGAAAACATTCACTTGGAAGCGGTCCATCGGGCCGCCGAAGTCGTACCGGTCCGTCCCAGCGTCAACGTTCTCGCGATCGCCCAAAATCGACTGCGAGAAAAGAGCACGCTGCGCGATTGGGGCTTTCCCGTCAC
The DNA here is from genome assembly GCA_046318495.1 of Pirellula sp. Lineage (GTDB taxonomy): Bacteria > Planctomycetota > Planctomycetia > Pirellulales > Pirellulaceae > JBKCUI01. The sequence continues at coordinate 35,189 of JBKCUI010000392.1, forward strand.
CCCGTTTCGGGAAGTGCGGTCCTATCAAGAAGTCCCCGCCATCGCCGAAGAACTGGGATGGCCGTTGGTATTCAAAACCACCCATTGGGGTTACGACGGCAAAGGACAGCGCAAAGTCCGCTCGCTGATCGAAGCCAATGATGCACTGGAGATCCTCGGCCCCGAACCGCTGATCGCAGAGAAGTGGATCCCGTTCCAAGCCGAAGTTTCCGTCCTCGTCGCTCGCAGCCCGCGCGGTGAACTCGCGATCTATCCGATGTTCACCAACACGCATGCCAACCACATCTTGGACCTCACGACTTGCCCGGCCAGTCGCGAGTTCCAGTCGGTCGCCGAGCATGCGCAAGAAATTGCTCGCGGCGTGGCCGAGTCGTTGCAACTAGAAGGGTTGCTGTGCGTCGAGTTCTTCGTCGACCACCAAGGACGAGTCATGATCAACGAGTTGGCACCTCGCCCGCACAACTCCGGACACTTGACCATCGAAGGATGCCAAACCAGCCAGTTCGAACAGCAAGTCCGCGCGGTTTGCAATTTGCCGCTCGGCGGCACTTCCATCGTGCGTCCATCCGCGATGGTCAATCTGCTTGGCGACGTATGGGGAACGGACCAGCCGCACTTCGAACGCGCTTTGCAGCAACCTGCCACACACTTGCACCTCTACGGAAAGCGCGATGCCAGACAAGGTCGAAAGATGGGTCACATCACCGTGCTAGCCGACACGGCAAAAGAAGCAGCCGAACGCGCACTTAACATCCGCGATTCGATTCGCGGGGGTGCGCAGCAGCTTTTTTGAAGAACGACTCGATCTATGCCCCAATCGATGGGGGCATGTGTAACCCAACGGTCCGCAACGCGATTGAGACTATCGCGAGTAACCGTACGGTGCCGGGCGAACTGCTTGCTGCTCGGCGCGCTTCGCTTCGGGCGTTGGATCAAAGAACCCGCGCGGACGTGCACCCATCACAGGCGGACCGATATCGTTCAATGGAAACGGATCGAAGTCTGCCGCTTTGGCCTTCTGCTGATCCATCGTCCCCAATCCGAATCGCTCGGCGTACTGCGAGCTCTTGCAACCGACTCCACCCGCGGTTGCCAAAGCAACGAGAAGAAAAGCTCGAAAGACGACCTGCGACGTGCGACTGTTCACAATGCACCTGTGCAAAAAGGGTGGCTCCATCCAATCCTAGGGACTGTATCGATTGACGCGCCATGGCGGCTAGACGGATTTGCACGTGCGAACCGGAGCGAAAACGATTTCCCGGTTAAGCATTTGGATTGCACCCAATGTTCCAATAACTCTGGATTTAACAGTCAATCCCATGGAATCATGTAGGCAAAGTGGGCGTTCGACGCACCCTCCCCCAAGCGTCCGCGCGAAATCAATGCAGGCATAACGGCGTGGCCACCGTCCCTGCGTTGAGAGCATAGCCACACGATTCGGAACGCTGGGCCGGCCAAACGCAGGCATCCCTGTCCCATGACTGCATTTTGACATACGATAGAAATCCCCTTTTTTCCACTTCGAACGCAGTATCGCTGCCATGCCGATCCTGAAACGCGAGCAAGACATTTGGCCTCTGGACCTCTTCGCAGAGGAGTGTCCCTTGGCGCAAAGCGCCCCTTGGTGGGCGATGTACACGTTGCCGCGCTTTGAAAAGAAACTGATGCGGCAATTGATTGAATTGGGGATTCCGTTCTATGGTCCGACGATCGGACGCCGGTTTCGCTCTCCGAGCGGACGCCTTCGAACTAGTTACGAACCGCTTTTTCCGAATTACGTATTCGTTTGCGGGGACGAGGAGGCGCGTTACCGAGCGGTTTGCACCGGCTCAGTAAGCCGCTTCCTGGAAGTGCCGCGGCCGGCTGAACTCGTGGTGGATTTGAGACAAGTCCACCATCTGATTCAAACCGAAATGCCCATGGCGCCGGAAATGAATCTCGAACCCGGCCAACAGGTGCGGGTTCGCTCTGGGGTCTTCAAGGGATTCGAAGGGACCGTGCTGCGTCGCGAAAATGAAGTCCGCCTGCTGATCGCCGTTCGCTATATGGGACGAGGGGCTAGTGTGGCGCTGGATGATTGCCAGCTCGAATCCATCTAGCCCATGTCCGCCAGCCCGGTTCCGTTTGTCTCCCCGGTCTGGTTCGTTCTCTTCATCCCCCAACCATCGAGCGAAAAAGCAAACGAACCATGACCAAGCGCGTTGGAGTGATCGGATTGGGATATGTGGGGCTTCCCCTGGTTCGCAGTTTTTGCCTTTCGGGGGCTCAAGTCTGGGGATTCGACGTCGACTCCAAAAAAGTCGACAGCTTGCTCCGCGGTGTTTCCTACGTCAAACACTTGGATGCGAGTTGGTTGACTCCAAGCTTGCAAAACGGCACTTTCCTACCCACCGCGGATTTAAGCCGATTGGGCGAACCCGATGCGATCCTCATCTGCGTCCCAACCCCTTTGAACGCAAGTCGCGATCCCGATCTGACCTACATCGAAAACACCGCCCGCGCAATTCGAGACCAACTTCGCCCCGGACAATTGGTGATTCTCGAAAGCACCACGTATCCTGGCACGACGCGCGATGTCCTACGACCGATTCTCGATCAGCGAGGTCTCGTCTGCGGCCGGGACTACTTTCTTGCCTACAGCCCCGAACGCGAAGATCCAGGCAACCAACACTTCTCGACGCAATCCATTCCCAAAGTGGTCGGCGGGGCCGATCCTGAAAGTTTGCGTCTCGCCTCCGAACTCTATGCATCGGTCATGGATCGCGTTGTACCCGTTTCCTCGTGCGAAGTTGCCGAAGCGTGCAAGATTCTTGAGAACACCTACCGTTGCGTGAACATCGCCATGGTCAATGAACTCAAGCTGCTTTTCGATCGCTTGAAGATCGACATCTGGGAAGTCATCGAGGCAGCCAAGACCAAACCCTTTGGCTTCCAAGCCTTCTACCCCGGCCCGGGCTTGGGAGGACACTGCATTCCGATCGACCCGTTCTATCTGACTTGGCTGGCGCGATGCCACGAGTTCCCTACGCGCTTCATCGAACTTGCGGGCGAGATCAATACCTTCATGCCCCACTATGTGATCGATCGGGTCGCCGAAGCCCTCAACGAAGAAGGAAAAGCGGTCAAGAACTCTCGCATTTGTGTTCTCGGCGTCGCCTACAAGAAGAACATCGACGATCCCCGCGAGAGCCCTAGCTTCAAGTTGATCGAACTGTTGATGCAGCGCGGTGCCATCCTCAGCTACTCCGATCCCCATGTGCCAAAACTACCCGCGATGCGATCGTTTGATGTACCCGATGCCACCAGCCATGAACTGACACCAGAGTTTTTGGAGTCGCTCGATTGCGCAATCATTGCGACAGACCACTCGGCCTTCGACTACGAAAAGATCGGTCAACATACCCGATTGATCATCGACACTCGCAATGCCATGGCCCCACTGGCTGGACGCACTCGCGCCCGCGTCTGGAAAGCCTGAACTCGACCAACACCCAATTCGATGCCCGGGGTGGTTTCTCAAGCTATCGCGGAGCCAAAGCGGGATTGCTCGCTCCCTCGCGATCTTTCGCCATTTGCCAGAACGCCAAGAGCAACGCCGTCGAAGCCACCGGTACCATCACGCTCCATAAACGCACTGGCCCACCACCTTGAACCGATAACAGTGCGGACAGAATCGTCGCCGACATGTATCCGATCGACTGCGCTAGGGTCATCGACGCTAGGCCGACCAAACTTGGACTCATGCGGTGCGCATGCTCGTTTGCGGAGACTTGAAAGGGACAATTGAGGGCCAACGCAGCCGCGCAAAATCCCATCGCGGGCCACCCCGAAAGCGCCATCAGACACCCAGCCATCAGCGTCATCCAACCGACAGGCCCGACGAACAGCAATCGCTGCTTGAGCGCGGGAAACACCGGCATGACCAAGAGCAAAGCGATCTCCAACGCGATCGAACCGGCGAACACAAAGTACCCTGCGCTCCCATACGTCGTGGTCAGAAACTCGTGCGCGTACAAACCGTACGACATTTCACACATCGCCACCATCCATACCAATGCCAACAGGCCCCACCATCGCAATGGTGTTGTCCGATGCACCGGTGCATGCTCTCCCAAGTGCGACTCCTGACCGGTCCCGCTCGCCTCGCGATGTTGTACGGCTTCGTTGCGAGCAAGCGTCCCATCAACCCGTTGCATCCAGGAGAAAATCACCATCGCAAAGAGCATATGGAACAGACTGAAGGCAGCCCCAACGTAAAGATGGACCTCGGATACCCGCTGCTCCGACGCCCCGATCGCCCCCAACAAAATAACTGCCAGCATGTAGCCGGCCGATCCTGCAGCCCGCACGGTGTAGGCATGGCTACCCATCGTGGCCACCCCGATGTGATTGAGCAAGGTCATGCAACTCGACTGCACGCATCCCAACAGCAACAAACAAACGGCCGCGTCGATCCCCGGCCCCAGCCACCACGAATCGGCTGCGATCGATTGCAACTTCCAACCTAATGCCAACTGCATCAAGCACACCGCACCCGCCATCGCCACCAGCAATCGCTGCGGAGACCGGGTCCAGCCCTGACGCTCGGCGAATCGGAAAAAGAAGTAGGTCAGACACGCGGCGAGCGGAATCACACTCGTGATCAAGCTCGCTGTAGCTGGACTCAACGTCTGCCGCAAATGCGTTTGCAACGGAAACGACCCAAACCCGAGCGCCATGAAATGGATGAAGTACGTGCCGGCGCTAAAGACCATCGATGCCGAAGAGGGCTTCGATGCAGTCGAGTGATGCGTGTCCATACGATTCGTCGCGATCCACCTTGAAAACGAAGCGGTTCAAATCCCGCTGCCACACGAAGCCTGCACGTCACCCGAGAACTCGAAGCACCAGCCCATTCGAATAGGACGCGGCGCCGGATAATCAAAGGATGCTCATCGCGACGATTGGAACGCATTTCCCCACCCTCTGCCAACCCCAAACCCGACAGGCAATCGAGTTCGCAAAGCGGCTGCGTCACATCGGAGAACGACTCTCCACCAAGTTTTAAAGCGTAAGCTCCAAACCGCGTGAAAACACATCCTATCGCACTCCTAAATCAGCGAGTCGACGCTAGGGAAAACGGAAGCCCGCTACCACATCAAGAAGGGCACTCCAAGGAACGTCGATCTCAACAAGTGCGATCGACTCATGCTATCGTAGGAACTCGCTAGGCCCTGCTCCGCGCTTGCCCATCTCCGTGACATTTCGTTTGCGAGAACGTCGCGAGCCAAACGAAATTGCAGCCCTATTCGGGTTTGCTCGCGGGTTTCGAGGAGGGCGAGAGATAAATCGCCACCCCGCGCATACGAGCCGGCGCCGACGGCTCTACCGCCCCTGCGGCAGGCTCGGTTTCCTTTGCGGACTGATCGATTGGGACTTGGGAACCGAACCCCGCAGCCCCGTACCGTGCAACGGAATCCAATCCAGGCAAGTTGCTTGCATCCACCGAGTCCCGCGCCAACAAGTCCGTGCTGCCGGGCAGGCTCTCAAGACCGAGTTGAACAGGCGTTCGAGTGGGTGCAGTCCTTTCGGCATGCAGCAATACCAGAGGATTGCGATTGGTCTCCATGCCGTCCCATTGCACGCCCAATTGCCGCAACGCTTGCAACGCCGACTCGCTATCCGCATCTCGGAAGGAGAACAGAAGCCATATCCCGCCTTCTTTTGCGGGCATCGACTTGGATAGCCCAATTCCAAATGAGAATTCCGACACGTTCTCCGGAGCCCCGGTCCCAGTCGATGCATCTCCTGCACTCTGAGGTGCACCGTTATCCGGAATCGCCAGTCGATTCCTAGACGAAGTATCCGAAAAGAAATTGGTTGCCGAGTTCGGAGATGGAACAGGTTGCGATTCCACCCAAGTCCCTTGCGTTGCTTGCGAGTTGCCTTCAGGCAGAAAAGCAAAAAACAGAGTTCGAGGCACAACTCCCGATGGAGGGGTTGCGTTTGAAGTGCCCTCCGCAACGGACAGTGGCTTTGCAGCCACATCGCGCTCAGCAAGTTTATCGGTGGTTTGCGCAAGCGAAAGAGCCAACCACGCCTCGACGCGCGTCAGACGCTCTTGAACATCTTCAAAGAACCGTTCCTCCGTATACTCGCGCGTCGTCACCTGACTGAATTCGGAGAGGGCGCTGTCCTCGTTCGAAATCTTGTAGTCATGGAGATCGTATTCCTGTAGTTTGAATTCTTCGACGCGCCCGAACGTGTCGTACCAGAACGTGTCAGGAACTTTGGAGAACGTCCTCAAGTCGCCGGAATTGCCAGCGGCCTGATCTCCGTTCTCACCTGGTTGCGCGACCCCGAAATCATCGCGGCGCAACCAACGCGCGTTGTCTTGCGTAGTTTGGTCTTCTTGTTTAGCCGACAATTTCGGACTCGGGGGCATGGATGGACGCCCTGCGCCAGGCAGACCACCACCGGACGGGGACGGAATCGCCGCAGCGCTCGAAGCGTCTGTGGCGACGGCACCCTTCGCCGCAGGATCACTCCTCGACGGAGACGCTGGCCTTGTGAATCGCAGATCTTGCGGATCGGGCAATGGCTTCACGGAATCCCATTTTTCTCCGACGCCTTTTCTGTCTTCCTGGAGACCGCGATGCTCGGCTTCGAAATGGTTTTGCGCGCGGCTCACCCCAGCCCTGCTCGACTGCGCCAGACCAGACTCTTCGCGGATGCCCAATTCGGACATCGATGGATCCGTCCCGGATTCTGAGGACTCGGTTTCCGATGGCACTGATTCCGAGGGCACTGAATCCGAGGGCACTGGTTCTAGGCGTACTGATTCTGGGGAATCGGATTGGCTGGCGATCGGCGATCCAGCCGGCTCCCTGCCGGAAAAAACCAATAGTCCCAACAGCCAACTGGCCGCCAACGCGGAAACCGCCATCGCAACATTGCGGACGGTCCACCATGAGGAAGAAGGCAATTCGACCTGAGAAGCTGCAATCGGCCCGATGGGATTAGATGATGTTTCCTCATCCGCGGCGCTAGGCGCAAGCGAGGCGGGATGGCGACGATCTACCAGCCATGGCGCAGTCGAGCCGACGCCTTTCGGATCGGATCGCAACGCGTTGCGATCCGGTCTCGAGCCCAAGCGATCCGTGAAAGACGGTTCGTACAGATCCATCGGTGCAGCCCCATCCGCATCTGCGGACGAACCATGCAGCACCGCATCCACCACCAGCCTTCGCACCAACCGCAATTCCTCCAGCAGTTGACGAAGCGACGCCGAACTCTCGAGCGCTTGCTCGACGAGTTCTCTTTCGGATGCCGACAACTCACCGTCGAGGTAGGCCGATAGCAAGGATTCATCCAAGGACTCATGGCTCATGATGAAGCCTCCTCGCTCGAAAGGGACACAACCGAAGGCGCCGCAAGCAGCGTAGGGTCTTGAATCAACAAGCTTTGCCGAAGCTCGCATCGGGCCCGATGAAGTCGACTGCGGACCGTTCCTATCGGCAACCCGAGTTCATTGGCGATCTCCGAGTAATCCATGCCGTGGATTTCTCGCATCAACAAAATCTGACGGTGCTCGGTCGCCAACGTTTCGATGCACTTCCAAACCAATGTCCGCGATTCGCCCGCCAGCACTTGTTCGGACGGATCCTGCGAGACATCGATCACTTCGTTCTCAACCACATGTTCGGTGTGGTTCTTGCCAAGTCGCTTGCGGCGTTGGCGGTCGATGGCCAGGTTGTGGGCGATGCGGCGCAGCCACGTTCCAAAGGAGGAGCGCCCTTCGAATCGACCGAGGTGCTTGTACGCCGATAAAAACGTTTCCTGGGTAACTTCTTCGGCGTCGTGATGATTGCGCAGCATTCCGACCAAAAATCGGAACAGACCATCCTCGTGGGCTCGAACCAATTCGTCGAATCGCGAGGGTTTCGAGTCTAGGATGTCTGAAATCAATGCCATCTCCTCGTCCGGTGTCATTCCAGTCTCCTAGACGATGGGGGATGGGATCGGTTCCCAAAAAAGAAGAAATCGCGGCGCGGCAATTCCCCTCTAGAACGATTCGCTCTCCAACGCCGCGATGACCGGATCTGGGCGTTTTTCGTTGGGAATGACTTGCGTGACGCTGACCTTGCTGCGCTTGAGCTCTTCGATCTGCGACGCCATCCGCGCGAGCAACGACGCGACTTCGTGTCCAGCTTTTTCGCCCAAGTGGACCGTCAATGCCTTGCGGGCGCTATAGCTCAGTTCCAAATCATCATTCTTCACGGGACGTCTCCAAAGATTCCAAGCGGTAAACTAAGAATTCCGCAGCCCCGGGGCGAGTTCTCGGCAAAGGGATCACCGAGTGGGCTTGCGGATGTTCTTGACCACGATCAACGCGCGATCGTGCGGTTGGCTTGATTCTAAATCATTTGGAGGCAGCAGACGAGCAAGAACGTTGGCAATATCGCAAGCGGATTCATCGCTCCACTCGCGAACCAAGCTGAGCAGCCGATCCACTTGAGACGGCGCATCGATCGACGCGATGGCTTCCATGGCTGCATCCCCTCCCTTGCGATCTCGGCTAGGGTGCCCCGATTGGAATTGCGAACTTGCTCCTCGCCCCGCGCCCGGTCCGGGATCCCACGGCGGCGTCATCGCCAAAAGAATTTCCCCCGGTTGCAAGATGAAACGGGTCGGCGTGAAAACGGCATCCGGACTGCTGCCCGCCGGGGATTCTTCGGCGACCAAGGCCCGCACACCGGCGGGCGCGACGATGTACGCCTGGACATTCCCCGCGCTGCAGATCGAGCCATAGCCGGTGGTCGGGTTGAATTGCGCGAGCGCCAGTCCCATTCTCCAATCGGCGTCCCCGCTGCTCCAAAGCGTTTCGTTCACGCTGCGCAGGATTTGCTTGGGGGCTGCATCCCGCGACCACATCGACCGGATCAAAGCCAGGGCCGCGCTCGCCACCAACGCCCCTTCGGCCCCTGGAACCTCGGTCGCACCCACGGCCAACGTCATGAGCCCGCCAGGCGCGATGTTCCAGTGCCGAACGGCGCCGCCCAACGGCCCGCACTGCGAGGTCCATCCACCCAGGTCGTAATCCTCGTGGAGGATTTGCATATCGGGCTGCATGGTCTCTTGCTTCGCACCCGCTGCCTCGATTTGACGCTGCACCACCCGCGCCGAGAGCACTTCACGACCGAGAATCGAATGCTCGATCTCTCCCATGATGCGGCCCGCAGCCAAGTTGGCCACTTCGACTTCGGCACGCGAGAAACTCCGCTTCTCCGTACACCAAAACCAAACCGTTCCATGCGGCATGGTGGCGGTGCCGATGGGGACGACCAACGCTGCTGCGAAATCCTCTGGGCTGGACCAATCATGCATTTGTGCGATGTCGCTCATCAACACCGCATTGCCCAGAAGCGCTTCCAGATCCGCATAGGCCCCGCGAAGTTGCCGCGCGGGTTGCGCTAATCTCCCGACCGGCAACCCACAACAGGAACGCATCTTCAACTCGGTCGTCGCGTCGTTGAGAAGATACACGGCGGCCGCCTTGGCACCGAGCGCAATCGCGGTGCTCTCCAAAATCGCTTCCAATCGATTGGCGGTTTCGCGCTGTTGGCTCGGATCGCTGGTGATGACCAAAGCGGTTGCCAACTCGGCTTCCTGCCTGCGAAGAGTCGCTTCCGCCATCCGCAATCGCTCGACAAGCGATTCAATCGAAGCGAGCAATCGATCGGCTTTCTCCATCGGGACCGACGGCATCGCATCCAACCAAGCATCGTCGGCGTCGTGAGCGCTGACCACGTTGTCGATGAGCCTCCAACGCCTGGCCTCACCCGCTCGAGCAGCGTCGCGTCGATTGGGCCGTAACGCCTCCCTGATGCCTGCCATCCCCGTCGACTCGTCGGCGGCCCCTGGGGAGACATGATCCTCAATCCCCCAGTTGGTGGCTTGCATGAACGCTCGCATGCAACGTTCGATCTCGTCCATGCCGTGCGATGGCTTCGCCGCGTTCTGCGAACGGGATGGGGTCGAAGGAATAGGACGCCAGAGGTGGGCAGGTAGCCGTCGCTTCACAGTAGTCACTTCACGAGGGTAGGGAGGGATCTGGTCGAGGAGTAGCCGACGATCGCACCGTTGAGAACGCCGATCCGTGCGGTTCTCATCGTGGCAAAATGCTCGGGCACGGAATGACGTGCAAGTCGTGCCGCGATCCTGAATCAGTCGCCATGACGGCGTTCTGCGTTGCAAGGATCGGTGAGGCTTGCATCGACCGACCGCTGCGAAAGCTTGAGGGTTGCACAAACAAGTAGGAACGCACGGTCGTCAACGGCACATCCGCGCAACTTCCTATTCGTCGTTACAACCGTCAAATCGAGTAGGGATGATTTGCGCGGAAAGCAATTCCAAACGGTCATCCAAGCAAATAGCATGGCCGATACCAAGCCGTGTTCGAAACGGTCTTTACGAAAGTCTTTCCGCGAGACCGCTGCGAGCTGTGCTCAACTGAAAACCCCAAGCCTGTTGCAGTGGATGCAACCTAGAGTGAAAAGGAGTCTCCAATGCTTGTGCTCTCGCGACATCGAGACGAAAGCATCATGATCGGCGATGACGTCGTCATTACGATTGTGGACATTCGAGGGGATAAAGTGCGGCTTGGTATCGAAGCCCCCAACGACATTCCTGTCCATCGTCAGGAAGTCTACGAAGCGATCAAACGTGAAAATCGCAAAGCGAATCACATCCAGCCGGCGGAATTGAAAAGCCTCAAGGATGATCGTCCGTAAACTTGATTCGCCGCCAAGGGGAGGATTGCGGACCTTCTCGCGATGCGCGCATCCATGTCGTTCCCAACCGTCTCGTCGAAGCCGGTCAGATACGATGCACCCTTCGGGTCACCTGCGAGCCTCTTTGGCTCAGTTGACCCGAGGGGTGTTTTCTTTTTCGCAGCATGCGCGATCGGAAAGTTCGTTCGACTCGACTACGACCGCGGATTTCTAGGTGTATAATTCCGTCGATCGAAACGCACCCACGCTTGGGTGCCCAACTGGAATCCCCATCGGCTCGAGGGACGGCAACGGTGTCGGAAAAACCCAATCCATCCCAGCCACCTACGGCGCCTCCCAACGCGCCACCACGCTCGGGGCCTCCCCAATCGGTACCCCCCGTCGCCCCACCTCCCGTCGCTGCCCCGCCGATCGCCGCTCCGCCCCCGTTTGCAGCGGCCCAGCCTCCCTCCACCGGCATCCCTCCGAACCGAGCTAGCGACTCGATCAATCAGTTTGAAATTCCCCCGCGAGCAACCGGAAATCCCTCGCGCCCTCCGCGCAATATGCCGCTTGGCAGCAAACCGAATCCCGAGTCGCCCCTCCCTAGCGATGAACCACCGACGTCGCCCATCGCCCAAGAGTCGTTGTGGACTTCATGGATCAAGGAATCCCCGAGTTGGCTGGTCAGCACGCTGGTGCACGTCTCCATCATCCTGCTGTTGGCGTTGATCCCTTTTCATGAAGAAGTCACGCAGTCGTTGACACTTCTATTGGGTTCGATCGATGGAGGCGACTCCGGGAATGAACTGGCGACCTTTGATATCAACGAAATGGATACGTTGCAGGGACAAAGCGATTCCGACGCCATGGAAGATTTCGCCCTGAGCGTCTCCGACTTCGCAGCCGATATTCCCGATCTGAGCAACGTCGGCACCGGTGGGGCGATGCCCGAGTTCTCCATCCGCAAAGGGCTCACGGGTCGGACCGGCAACATGAAAGGAGCCCTCCTCAAGGCCTACGGCGGCACCGGCCTCACCGAGGATGCCGTCGCATTGGGATTGGACTGGCTCAAGAGAAATCAAACGTCCGATGGATCCTGGAGCCTTGTCGGCCCCTTTGACGATGGAGGCGTCAGCGAAAACCGAGCGGCCGCTACCGCCCTGGCTCTGTTGGCCTTCATGGGAGCCGGCAGCACCCACCAAAGCGGCGAGTATCAGCCCAACGTCTTTCGAGGCCTGAATTACTTGATCCGTTTGCAAGACGACGAAGGCTTCTTCGCAGGAAAAGCCACCGGCATCCAGAAAACCTACTCGCAAGCCCAAGCCTCCATCGCCATCTGCGAACTCTACGGCATGACCGGCGACGAAAAGCTAAAAGAACCAGCCTTGCGAGCCGTGCGCTACGCGATCGCAGCCCAACACGAAGGAGGTGGATGGCGCTATCAACCGCGCGAAGCGGGCGATACTAGCGTCACCGGTTGGTATGTCATGGCGTTGATCTCGGCTCGCATGAGCGGCTTGGATGTTCCTAGCGAAGTGATGGAAAGGATCCATGCATTCCTCGATACGGTCCAACGCAAACAAGGGGTCCGCGGCCCCGAACCCGACGGCGAACTGTATGCCTATCAAGCCTTCGGCAACGCCAAGGACTCGATGACCGCCGAAGGCATGCTCTGCAGAATGTACTTGGGCTGGCGGACCGATGACCCGAGAATCTTGGCCGGTTGCGAACACATCGCTCGGCATCCCGTCGTCACCAGCGTGGAAGGTCGCGACTATTACTACTGGTACTACGCCACCAATGCGCTGCACCATGCCGGCGGCGGAGCTTGGCGCAAGTGGAACGCTGCGATGCGAGAAGCCCTGCCCGCACTTCAAGAAAAAACCGGCCGCGATCGCGGCAGTTGGCCCCCGCAAGGCGATCCCCACGGAGCCGCAGGCGGCAGGCTCTATTCCACCGTCCTCTCGATCCTTTGCCTAGAAGCCTACTATCGGCATATGCCACTCTCGGAAATGGCTAGCCCCAAGTAACGCGCACAGCGTCGATCGGACCCGCTTGCGACCGCATTGGAAAACAGCTTAAACGCCCGTCGATTGCGACGCCGGCAACGTCAGCGAAGACTGTCCCACATCCATCTCAGGATCGCCGATCGCCCCCTTGGTCTGCTTGTTGAACCAAGCATCCATATACAAGTAAATGACGGGCGTCGTAAACAACGTCACGAACTGGCTCACGATCAGTCCGCCGACGATGGCTATTCCCAGCGGCTGCCGAAGCTCCGCTCCATCGCCTCGCCCCAACGCCAACGGAATCCCGCCGAGAATGGCAGCCACCGTCGTCATCGTAATGGGGCGAAACCGTCGCAAGCACGCTTCGTGAATCGCTTCTCGCGGGGACCAACCTCGCTCCTTGCGAACCGCAATCGCAAAGTCGATCATCATGATCGCATTCTTCTTCACGATGCCGATCAAGAGCAAGATTCCGATCATACCGATCACATTGAGTTCCATCCGGAACAAAATCAACGCCAGAATCGCCCCCACTCCAGCCGAAGGCAACGTCGACAAGATGGTAATCGGGTGAATCAAGCTTTCATAAAGGATCCCAAGAACGATGTAGACCGCCACCAAAGCCGCCAAGATCAATAGCGGCTGGTTCGATAGCGAGTCTTGGAACGCTTGTGCGGTCCCTTGAAAACTCCCTTGAATGCTCGACGGCATCCCGATCTCCGAACTCACCGACTGGATCAATGGAACGACATCCCCCAGGGCGCTTCCCTGCGACAGGTTGAACGAAATCGTCGAGGATGGAAACAGCCCAGAATGCGCCACGCTCAACGATGTGTTCCTGGACTCGAGCGTGTAGAGATCCTGCAGGGGAACCTGGGAGTTATTCCGTGTTCGCACGTAAATGGACTTCAACGATTCCGGGCCTTTGGCAAACTCGCGATCCACCGTCATGACCACCCGGCGCTGCGTCAGCGGCAGATAAATCGTCGAGACGGGCCGTTGCCCATAGGCATCGTAAAGAGTGTTGTCGATGGTCGACACGTCGAGCCCCAGCACCGAAGCCAAATCGCGCTGGATGACCAAACGCGACAGCTGCCCTTTGTCTTGTTGATCGGTGTTGACGTCGGTGATCTCCGGCATCTTCTTCATCGCCGCCATCAACTTGAGCGTCCACTCATTGAGTTCCTTCAAATCGCCGCCGCGAAGCGTGTATTGGAACTGGGCCCCCGAAGGACGTCCTCCGATCCGCAAATCCTGGACGGCTTGCATGAAGATATTGGCCCCGCTTATGCCCGCGGTCTTCTTGCGGACCGAAGCCAGAATCTCATCGATCGATTGACGGCGCTCCTTGAGCGGTTTGAGAGTCACAAACATCCGAGCGCTGTTCGTGCCTCCGCCCCCGCCTCCTCCACCACCCCCGCCAGTGGATACCAACACGCGTTCGATATCCGGGTCACCACTGACCGCATTGCCGAACTTCTGAACCAATTCCACCATCGCCTGAAACGAAGTCCCTTGGTCGGCCACGATACTCCCGACCAACCGCCCCGTATCTTGTTGCGGGAAGAAGCCTTTTGAAACGCGAACGTAAAGGTATACATTGAACGCGATGATGAGCCCCAATACCATCATCGTCCAACCTGGAAAATCGAGCACCACATCGAGTGCCTTGCCGTAGGCATGCTCCATCCAATACCGGTTGCGATGCTCGCTGCTCGGATTCGGCTTGAGAAGCAATGCACACAGCATCGGGGTCGTCGTTAAGGAAACCACCAACGAAATCAGAATCGCGATCGACAGCGTTACGGCAAACTCGCGAAACAGCATGCCTACCACGCCCCGCATCAACAAGATCGGGATGAACACGGCGATCAATGAAACGGTGATCGACAGGACCGTAAACCCGATCTCGCTGGAGCCGCGCAAGGCGGCATCGATCGGCTTCATTCCCTTCTCGAGATAACGGCTGATGTTCTCGGTCACCACGATGGCATCGTCGACCACGAAGCCTGTTGAAATCGTCAGCGCCATCAAGGAGAGGTTGTCCAAGCTGTATCCCAGCAGATACATCACGCCAAAGGTTCCGACCAACGACACCGGAACGGCGATTGTCGGAACGATCGTGGCGCGCACATCGCGCAGGAAAACATAGACCACCACGATCACCAGCAGCACGGAGATGACGAGCGTTTTCTGAACCTCTTCGAGCGACGCGCGAATGGTGGTCGAGCGATCCATCCCCATGCCGAGACTCACCGAAGCGGGCAGCTGCGCTTGCAACTGTGGCATCAAATGCTTGATCCGGTCTACCGTTTCAATAATGTTCGCCCCGGGCTGCCGAAAGATCAAAATGCTGATCGACGGACGACCATCGGCGAGTGCAAAGTTCCGAACATCCTCGACCGAATCGGTGACCTCAGCGACATCCTCAAGCCGGATCGGAGCCCCGTTTCGAAACGCGATCAATAGCGGACGGTACTCCTCGGCCGTCATCAACTGATCGGACGTATTCAAGGTCCATTGAGTGCCGTCTTCCTCGATCACCCCCTTGGGGCGATTGGCATTGGCCGTACCGAGCATGGCTCGAATGTCCTCGAGCCCGATCTTCAGTTGATTCATCACGGTCGGGTTCACTTCGATCCGCACCGCTGGGTTCGAAGCCCCCGTCGAGAACACTTGCCCCACACCGGGAACTTGAGAAAGCTTTTGCTGCACGATGGTCGAGGCCAATTCGTACATCTGCGGCTTGGAATAGATGTCCGAAACCATCGTCAAAAGCATGATCGGCGAATCGGCCGGATTGACCTTGCGATAGTTGGGGTTGTTGGGCAAGTTCGCCGGGAGTTGGCTGCGGGCCGCGTTGATGGCGGCTTGGACGTCGCGAGCCGCTGCGTTGACGTCCCGATCCAGCTCAAACTGCAGGGTCACCGAGGTCGAGCCGAGCGTGCTGGTGGAGGTCATCTCCGTCACGCCTGCGATCCGGCTCAGAGTCCGCTCTAGCGGAGTCGCTACGGCCGATGCCATCGTCTCGGGACTGGCCCCGGGCAAGGACGCGCCAACGGAAATCGTCGGAAACTCGACTTGGGGTAACGGCGATACGGGCAACAGGAAATAGCCGAGGATCCCAGACAGCGTAACGGCCAACGTGAGCAGGGTGGTCCCGACGGGGCGATGAATGAAAAAGGCCGAGACGTTCGGCGGTTCCCTTTCTGGCCGCTTGCTCGATGGGCTCATACTTGCCCCTCCACCGGACGGTTTCGCCACGGGTTCAACGCATCGAACCACAGATAGATCACGGGGGTCGTATACAGAGTGAGCGCTTGGCTAAAGACCAACCCACCGATGATGCAGATACCGAGCGGTTGACGAAGCTCCGCACCCACCCCGCTACTGAATGCGAGAGGCACGGCTCCGAGCAAAGCCGCCATGGTCGTCATCAAGATCGGGCGCAATCGCAACAAGCAGGCATGGAAAATCGCATCCTGCGGCTGCAGTCCGTGCACGCGCTGCGCTTCGAGTGCAAAGTCGATCATCATGATCGCGTTCTTCTTGACGATACCGATCAACAAGATGATCCCGATGATGGCGATGATCCCGAGATCGAGCCGGAAGTAAATCAGCGCCAGCAGCGCCCCCACGCCAGCCGACGGCAAGGTCGAAAGAATCGTCAACGGATGGACGTAGCTCTCGTACAGCACCCCAAGCACTATGTAGACGGTGATCAGGGCTGCCAGAATCAGCAAGGGGGTCGTCTCCAACGATCGCTGATAGGCTTCGGCAGACCCTTGAAATGCACCGATCATGCTCGGTGGAACCTGCAGCTCCGCCGCCGCTTGCTGCACGGCTTCGACCGCTTTGCCAAGCGAAACGCCCGGTGCCACATTGAACGAAATCGTCACCACTGGAAACTGCCCTTGATGATTGATCGCCAAGGGTACGTTGCGGTAATCCATGCGAGTCAGCGATTCCAACGGAGCGGTCTTGCCCGAGGTCGTCTTGACATAAATCGAACCGACATCCCGCAGCGAATCGCGAAACTCCGGCGCGACCTCTAGCACGACGCGATACTGATTGAGCTGCGTAAAGATGGTGGAGACTTGCCGCTGACCATACGCGTTGTACAGCGCGTCATCGATCATGATCGGCGTCACGCCCAAACGGGATGCGGTATCGCGATCGATGACCAGCATCGCTTCCTTGCCGGAAGTCGCCAAATCGCTTGCGACATCCCGCAGTTCCGGTTGCTCGCGCAGCTTGTCGACCAACTGCGGCACCCACTTTTCCAACTCCTCCGGGTCCGCGTTTTCCAGCGAATACTGATACTGCGTGCGAGAGACGCGCGTCTCGACCGAAAGATCCTGCACCGGTTGCAAGTAAAGCTGAATTCCAGACACCGCAGCTGCTTTAGCCGACAACCGCTGCATCACATCCGAAATGCTCTCATGCCGTTCATGATGGGGCTTGAGATTGATCTGAATACGACCGTTGTTGAGGGTGAGGTTGATCCCATCGATCCCGATGAAGCTCGCCAAGCTTTCTATGGCCGGGTCATCGGCCAGGGCAGCGTTGAGTTGCTCTTGTTTGGCCTTCATGCTGGCGAACGATGTATCTTGGCTGGACTCGGTGATACCGAGGATCACTCCGGTGTCCTGAAGAGGGAAAAAGCCCTTGGGAATGTTCACGTATAAGTATCCGGTCGCGAGCAGCGTCGCCAAGAACACCAGCATCGTGAAGCCTTGATGACGCAGCGTCCAGCGCAGCGTGACTTCGTAGAAGCGAAGCAACCAAGGAAACAGCCAACCGCCGCCGGTCGGTTCGGCTTGGTGCTTTTCGCTGTGCGGATAGAGTTTCAGCAACAACGCGCACATCATCGGTGTCAGCGTCAGCGATACGATCGCCGAAACAAAAATCGTCACGCTCAAGGTGACGGCGAACTCCCGAAACAGCCTGCCGACCACATCTCCCATGAACAGCAACGGGATCAGCACCGCAACCAGCGAAACGCTCAATGAAATAATGGTGAATCCGATCTCGGAAGCACCCTTGAGCGATGCGGCCAACGGCTTCATGCCTTCCTCGACGTAACGCATGATGTTCTCGATCATGACGATGGCATCGTCGACGACAAAGCCGGTGGAAATGGTCAACGCCATCAGCGTCAAATTGTTGAGCGTGTAGCCGAGCATGTACATGATCCCAAACGTACCGACGATCGAAAGTGGGACCGCCGCGCTAGGAATGATGGTGGCTCGGAAGCTATGCAGGAACAAATAGATCACTAGCACGACCAATCCGATGGTCAAAAGCAACTCGTGCTGCACGCTTTCGACCGAAGCTCGAATCGTGGTGGTTCGATCGGTCAACACCTCGACGCGAATGTCCGCCGGCAGGGACTCCTCGAGTTGCGGCAGCATGGCTTGAATGCGGTCGACGACTTCGATGATGTTGGCACCTGGCTGGCGCTGAATGTTCAAGAGAACGGCCGGCGTGGTGTTGTGCCAAGCCGCTTGGCGGAGGTTCTCGATGTCATCGATCACATTGGCGACTTCGGCCAGCTTGACCGGTGCTCCATTGCGATAGGTGATGATCAATTCGCGGAACTGCTCGGCGGTAAAGAGTTGATCGTTGGCTCCGATGATGATCGATTGACGGGGACCATCGAAGCTTCCTTTGGCTTGATTCACATTGGCCGCTGCCAACGCCGTGCGGAGATCATCCAGCGTCAACCCGAGCGCCGACAAACTCGTAGGGTTGGCCTGCACGCGGATCGCCGGCTTTTGACCGCCCGTCACGGAGACTTGGCCAACTCCTTTGACCTGCGAAAGCTTTTGGGCCAACCGCGTGTCCGCCAAATCTTGAATGCGGGGCAAGGGGATGGTGTCGGACGACAACGCCAACGTCAGCACGGGCGCATCGGCCGGGTTTACCTTGGAATACACCGGCGGATTGGGAAGGTCGCGAGGCAGGAAATTCCCAGCGACATGGATTGACGCTTGAACCTGCTGACCCGCGATGTCGATGTTGAGTTCCAACACGAACCGCAGCGTGATGACGGAGCAGCCTTGCGTGCTCGAGCTGGTCATCTGAGCCAAACCTGGGATCTGGCCAAACTGCTTTTCGAGCGGTGCGGTCACGGACGAAACCATGACCTCGGGACCTGCCCCAGGATAAAAGGTCACGACTTGAATGGTCGGATAATCGACTTGCGGCAACGCGGCCACGGGCAATTGGCGGTAAGCGACCCAACCGCTAAGCAGGATCGCGACCATCAAAAGCACGGTCGCAACAGGTCGGAGGATGAAAAGCCTCGAGACGTTCATAGCCTAGGGTGCTCGCTTCGATTCCGAGCTCGGGGCTGGCGAAGTCGCAGCATCGTTGGGCCCTCCTCGGCGATTGCCTTCCCCGGCTTGATCTGGCTTTGCCGCTCCTTCGGGGCGAGCTCCAGGAAGCGTGACTTTGCCTTTGGGCTGCAGCTTGTCGGTCCCTTCCGTGACGACAACTTGTCCTTCCGACAGCCCCGACGCGATCACCGATTTGCCCGCTTCACTGAAAGCGACCTGCACTTTGGCGACATCGACGGTGGCGTCTTCGCCGACGACGTAGACATACAAAAAATCCGCACCGCGCTGGACCGCAGACGAAGGGATGACGATCGAATCGTCCCATTGCTTGACCAACAACCGAATGTTGACGAACTGGTTTGGAAACAGATTTTCTGCAGTGTTGTCAAACTGAGCTTTCAACCTCAGCGTGCCGGTGGTCGAATCGACTTGATTGTCGATCGCAGTTAGCGTTCCTTCGGCGAGCAATTCTTTAAAGCTGCGATCGTAGGCATAGACTGGAACGGCATTCGAGGCGACCAGTTGTCGTTGGACGCGAGGGATCTCGTCCTGGGGAATCGGGAAGACAATCGAGATGGGCTTCAACTGCGTGATGACGGCGAGGCCATTCGGATCGCTGGCTTTAATCACGTTCCCTTGATCCACCAGTCGCAGTCCCACTCGGCCGCGGATAGGGGCCACGATATGCGTGTATTGCAGTTGCAGTTCCGCATTGGCCACTGCGGCTTGATCGACTTCGACCACCGCTTGCGCCTGCTTGAAGACTGCCGCGAACTCATCGCGTTCTTGTTGCGACAAGCTGGTATCGCTGGTGAGATTTTTCGAGCGTTCGTAATTGAGACGCGCCAATTCAAGGGCGGCGCGATCGCGTTGGAGCTGGCCGAGGGCTTGATCGCGGGCGGCTTCAAAGGCTCTTGGATCGATGCGTGCCAAAAGCTGTCCGGCTTCGACCATTTGGCCTTCTTGGTAGGCGAATTCCATCAATTCGACTTCCACCCGGCTCTTCACCACTACGCTGTTGAAGGCGGTCACGGTCCCCAAACAGTTGATGAATTGGGAGACGCTTTCCTTCTTGGCGATGGCGGTGGTGACCAGCGGCGGTCGCGGCTTGGGGCGGCCCGAAGCGGCAGCCGGTCGGATCCACGCTTCCAAAGTGGGTTCCCAACGGTCGCGAGTCCAGACCCCAATCCCGATCGCGGCGGCGGTGAGACCGAACGAGAGAATTCGATAGGCCCAGGAACGCTTGGGACGATTGGACTGTGTTGGGGCGCCGGCGTCGACTCGCGGAGGCATTTCCGACGGACGGTCGGTTGCGTCCGGAGCCAGCGATTCGCTCGGAGCAGGAGAATCCAAGCCGGGTACCTGAGTCATGTTGGAAACGATTGGCGGGAGGGATTCGGTGGGAGGGGAAGCCACGGCCAGACGCAGCCCTTCGATTGCCCGAAAGAGCGGGATATCCGGGTGGAGGGTTGTCGTTATGATGGTACGCGGTTTGCCAAGCCCGCATCGCGGAGCTGCGGCCCATGCTCCTTTGATTGTAGTCCACGGCGTCGCGGATTTCCTACTGTTTGCGGTCGCGATCGCTCATGCATCTAGGACGTGAACCGGCCGCAAACGTCTCACTCCCCATCGCTCGCATAGAAGAATCGAATTTTTGCGATGTTGACCTTCCCACGTTTCGTAGCTCCCGCCGCTTGGTCCGCACTTCGATCCCCCGCAGAATCCCGAACCGATGTTCCTAAAGACCTCGCCGAACGTCTGGATTTTGCCATCGAGTTAGCCAGCCGCGCCGCCGAAGTCACCCTGCGGTACTTTCGCACCGAGGATTACCGTGTGGAAAGAAAAAGCGACCGGTCTCCGGTAACAGCCGCCGACCGCGATGCGGAGCAACTCGTCCGCCAATTGCTCGCGGACAGGTTTCCACAGGATGGAATTTTGGGAGAGGAGTTCGGTTCGGTGGCCGGCAGCACGCCATGCGAGTGGATCATCGATCCGATCGATGGGACCAAAAGCTTCATTTCGGGCGTGCCCTTGTATTCGACCTTGGTCGGAATGACCTACCTCGGACAACCGTGCATCGGCGTCATTGCGATCCCTGCCCTGGGTGAAATGTGCGTGGCCGCGACCGCAGCTGGGGCTTGGTATGGGAACGGCTTAGCGTCCAACCCCGCCGATCGGAACCGTTTGCATCCGTGCCGCGTTTCCAGCGTCGATTCCTTGTCCGAAGGATTGTTTTTGACTTCCCAAGTCGACAACTTCGACCGTCGAAACGCGCAGACCGCCTACCGCGAACTCGAGCGCACCGCATACGTCAGCCGATCGTGGGGAGACGGGTATGGCTATTTGCTCGTAGCCACCGGCCGGGCGGAGTTGATGGTCGACCCGATCGTGAATCCTTGGGATGTCGCGGCCGTGGCGCCGGTCATCTTGGAAGCCGGCGGGGCATTCACTTCCTGGTCCGGCCAAGTCGACATCCGCGCCGGACACTGCTTGGCCAGCAATGGACGCGTGCATGCCGCTGCCCTGGAGACGTTGCGCCCCTTTGCCAGCGTCGGCTAGATCGCGGTGGAATCGAAGGGTGCAATTGGTCCGAGCGAGCGGACTTTTCGTCAGGAATCCTGCAGAACCGACAACCCTGGCTCGTTTTCGCGCTCTCGGATATGATTTCCCTCCAGGGATTCCAGGAAACCCAAATCCGACACACCAACCCGGGGGCGCTGCACGTAGATGGTTCGAGGAACACGCGGGTACTTGGCATTGGAAGACGGCACCGTCTACGAAGGTATTTCCATCGGTGCCGACGGTGAAAAGGACGGCGAAGTCGTCTTCAACACGTCCATCACGGGCTATCAAGAAATCCTCACCGACCCTAGCTATCGCGGCCAAATCGTGACCATGACGTACCCGATGATCGGCAACGTCGGGGTCAATTCCCAAGATGTCGAGTCCCGGCGTCCGCAGGTAGCCGGTTTCATCGTTCGCGAAAGCAGCCGGCTCCACAGCAATTTTCGCTCCGAAGGATCGCTCGAGAGCTACCTGCGCCAACACGGAATCGTCGCCATCGCCGGCATCGACACGCGGGCGTTGGTCCGTCGAATTCGGGATCGCGGGGCCCAAAAGGGGATCCTCTCCAGCATCGATCACGATCACGCTTCCCTCGTGGAAAAAGCCCGACGCAGCCCAGGCCTCGTCGGCCGCGATTTGGTTCGCGAAGTCATCCCCCAATCGGCCGTCGAATGGGACGAATCGCTGCATGCACTCGCGTCTGCTCCCACCGAGCCGAACGGCGCCCACTACCACATCGTCTGCTTGGACTTTGGCATGAAGTGGAACATCCCCAGGCACCTTCGCTCGCGCGGGAATCGGGTCACGATCCTGCCGGGCACGTCGACCGCCGAACAAGTGCTCGCAGAAAATCCGGACGGAGTGTTCTTGAGCAATGGTCCGGGAGACCCCGAACCCCTCACCTACGCGATCTCCACCATCCGAGATTTGCTCGGCCGCAAACCGATCTTCGGCATCTGCTTGGGACATCAACTGCTGTCGCTGGCCAGCGGTGCCAAGACGTTCAAGCTCAAATTCGGGCATCGAGGCGCCAATCAACCGGTCCTGCATTGCCCGACCGGTCGGGTTGAGATCACCAGCCAAAACCATGGCTTTGCCGTCGCTGAGGAGTCGTTGCCCGACTGCTTGGAGATCACGCATCGCAACTTGAACGACCAAACCATCGCCGGCGTGCGACATCGCTCCGCTCCTGCCTTCAGCGTTCAGTACCACCCCGAGGCTTCGGCAGGTCCGCACGACAGCAATTACCTGTTCGACGAGTTCCAGACTCTGATGGCGAGCAAGGCTTAACCGTATGCTCGCCAAACGCGTGATTCCTTGCTTGGACGTCCACGCTGGACGCGTGGTCAAGGGAACGAACTTCGTGCAACTCCGCGATGCGGGCGACCCTGTGGAAATCGCGGCCCGATACGAACTCGAGGGTGCCGACGAGCTGGTGTTTCTAGATATTACCGCCAGTCACGAACGCCGCGACATCATGATCGACGTCGTGCGCCGCACGGCCGAACAGATCTTTATGCCCCTCACGGTCGGCGGCGGTATCCGCAGTCTCGAAGACATCCGCAATCTGTTGCGAGCCGGTTGCGACAAGGTTTCGCTCAATACGATCGCATGCAAGCAGCCGGAATTCATCCGTCAAGCCGCCGAAAAATTCGGCTCGCAGTGCATCGTGGTCAACATGGATCCCAAACGCGTACAGCGCGATGGCAAAGAGTTTTGGGAAGTGCATATCCACGGCGGCCGAACGCCGACGGGGCTCGAGGTGGTCGAATGGGCCCAACGCGTTGAGGAACTCGGCGCCGGCGAAATCGTCGTCACTAGCATGGACCGGGACGGGACCAAAGACGGTTACGATCTGCCCATCACCGCGGCCGTCAGCCGAGCCGTTTCCATCCCGGTGGTCGCCAGCGGCGGCGCAGGCCATCCCAACCACTTGATCGATGCCATCCGACTGGCAGGGGCCGATGCGGTTCTGGCCGCGAGCATTTTTCACTTTGGGGAGTTCACCCTCGCCGAAACCAAGCGGAAAATGGCGGAAAGCGGAATTCCCGTCCGGCTGTGATTCCAATTCTCCGGAAATGAGTCACCATAGGGCATAGCCAGATCCTGCGCGGTTGCGATCGCAGCGATCGTGCCCAAAACGACGCGTGGCCGCTCCTCCAAACCGCGTTGAGCGGGCAACCGCAACCCGGGGGGTTCCAACGAACGCCCGATGCGTTGCGCTCGTAGAATTCGGATTGGCTCACCAACCTTGTTTTGAACTCGGAATCCTCGTTTAGAGACCTTCGGATCAAAGACACTATGGCTGTTTCAGAATCTGTGCGACCCGCCCCACCCGCCCCCCCAACCAATGCTGATGCCTTGATGGCTTCGCTGCTACGGGGCAAGCAAGAACTAGAAGTCGACAAGCTCTTCAAGGCGTGCGTCAAGCTCGAAGGGAGCGACTTGCACTTGAAAGCGGGCTCGCCACCGATCGTCCGCGTTAAGGGGGACTTGAAACCGCTCAATCGCCCTCCGATCGAAGTCGAGGAGATGGTGCGATTGCTGATCCCGATGCTCGACGACCGCAATCGTCGCATCTTTGAAGAAGAAGGAGGCGCGGACTTCTCGTATACCGTCAACGTCGACGGCGAGAACTGGCGGTTCCGGGTGAACATGCTCAAGCAACTCGGCAAACCCGGTTTGGTCGCCCGCCGAATCAACAACTTCATCCCGAATTTCGAAGGCTTGTTCCTTCCTCCGGTGCTCGAGGAGTTGTGCAAATACGACCAAGGCATGGTGCTCCTAGCCGGCGTGACCGGTTCCGGAAAAAGTACCACCATCGCGTCGATGCTCAACTGGATCAACCGCAACTACCGCAAGCACATCCTCACGCTCGAGGATCCGATCGAGTTCGTCTACACCGAAGACAAATGCTTGATCAACCAACGCGAGGTCGGTTCCGACGTGAAGGACTTCGGCATCGCGATGAAGCACGCGGTGCGGGAAGATCCAGACATCATCCTCGTCGGTGAAATGCGGGACGAAGAAACCTTTATGACGGCGATCCATGCTGCCGAAACAGGTCACTTAGTGTTCGGTACGATCCACGCATCGTCCGCACCATCGACCATCGGTCGTATTCTGGACTTGTTCCCAGAAGAGCTCCACAAAGCGATCCGAAACGCGATCGCCTTCAACATGAAAGGTATTGTCGCACAGAAACTATTGCGATCGAT
>JBKCUI010000393.1:0-7669 GCA_046318495.1 Pirellula sp.
TCGTTACTCCAGCCACCCTCAGGTGTCGCCCCTCGTAAACCGGCGCAGCGTATGTCTGTGATCTTCATCAGCGATTAACCTCGACGAAAAGTTTTAGCGGTTGGGTGAAATTCTACTGCGTGATCGAGTGGAAAAATGGGACGAGGGCAACGCGTGTGTCCCAAATAAGCAAGGTTTGCGCTGGACGATCCCGGAGCATCCACATGGATCATCATCTCGCACCAATCGGCGTACATATGGTGTTGGCAATGAGGCGACTTCACAATGACCGCATCAAAGCTGCGCGGATTTTGACCGAGCGACTAGACAAAAGATCGATCGTAAAGACTCACCGCTCGACTGCTGATCGCCAAAGTGAAGTTCTCGAAGTCGACGACCGCGGAAGGACCCGAATCCCAGACTTCACCAAAAGATTCGCTGCGAAACAAGCCGTCAGCCAAGTGGCGGACTTTGCCTTCGATCGCAAGCGGTTGAAAGCGACCTGAATCCAGTGTTCCCCCCACGAACGTAGAAATCGTTGCACCAACACCGGCCACAAAGGCTTTCTGCACAGCCGGTGCGTCGACTATGGGCAGTAGCGTTCTGCCTCGGTACCGGCACTCGACGAGTTTCCTCAAGATGGCGTTGCTGTCCCCGGAAGCTCCGGAACTCGTTGCATCGGCCGCATCAACCAAAGCGATCGTTCCCCGAATCGGTTGCAGCATCTGAGCGGCCATCTCGTCCAAACTCACCAACGGCACTTTCATACGGTGACGGTTCGGCCAAAAACTCTCGGCAATGCGGAGTGCTTCGCGCTCCGCCAACTCGCTGTCGTCATCGGTCACCACAAAACTGTAAGTCTGCAACGCCGGAACATCTGTAAACGGGTTGCCGATAAACATCCCCGCAGAAAGTCCCATGGGACCTGCTTCCACCTGCTGTGCAATGCGTATGCTGTTACCGAAAAGTCCCGTCGCGGTAATCAACTCATCGCCGCGTACCAACGCCGGTATCGATACTTTCGCCGTTACCGGACGAGCACCATCCAGAATCTTCATCAGCAAGCGAGAAGCACGCTGCCCCGTTTCAAAAAAGTCGACATGCGGGTAAGTATGGTAAGCAACGATCGCATCCGAGTGTTCAATCATTCGATCGGTGAGTATGCCATGCAGGTCCAAAGAGACGACGATTGGCACATCATCACCGAGCACTCGGCGCGTTTCAGCAATCAGATATCCTTCCGGATCCCATTCCTCTTGGCTCGCCATTGCACCATGCATACAGAGATAAACGCCATCGACAGGCGGAGCTGACCGAATACTCTCGATGAATTCACGAGCAATTCTTTGCCAAGCGTCAGCGGCCAGCGTTCCACCAGAAGTGATGAAGCAGGCGCTATATGCCGGAACAATTGAAACGTTTGTCAGTTCATCAAAAACGTTTAAGGCTCCACCGATTTCATTGCGAACCGAACGATGATAGTTCAAAAGATCTTGGCCATAGCGGACTCGAAAGTCAGCGTATTGGCTCAAATGCGGATTGAAAGTGGAGACTTCTTGTTTGCACTCGGCGATCAAAATTCGACGCATGGGTAGTAGCTCGCTTCGTTGTTGATTCTATCGTAGCGGAGGTGTGGTGTAGATACGTTCGCCCCGAACCTGGATCTCGACGTCAACCAAATAGGACGCAATACCTTGTAGGTCCGGTTCGATGCCAAGGCCAGGTGCATCGGGAACATTCAGCAACCCATTTTGATCGGGAACGATGTGATTCTTGGTCATCGCTCGGGCGAGTGATTTGAGTTCCGTTGGGAATTCGCAAATCGTATGAGACTCAAGACCCGCAAACGGTTGCAACGAAGCGGATAACGCGAGATTGGATGTGAAGGTATGATTGACGTAGGTCACACCCTTTGCCGCAGCATAGTCAGCGACGTCTTTGGCAATCGTGATGCCACCAATGCGCCCAGCGTCGATTTGCACATACTTGAGTCCAGCATAGTCAACCATGTGTTTGGCCATATGAAAGGTGTGACATCCCTCTCCGCCAGCCATTCCAACCGACCCACTTTCGAGCGACAGCGCGTGATACTCCGACAAGGCTCCCGAAACGAACGGTTCTTCAAGCCACGTGGCGCGGACTTCCTTGAGCATGCTGAGTCGAGCGCGCGCGGCGGCCAAATCTGCATTCCAAACAGTTCCCGCATCGACCAACAGGATTCCATCTTCGCCAAGCCCCTCTCTGGCAGCCGCGAGCTGAGCACAATCGTCCTCAAGGCTCGACTGCCCGAATGGTCCCCAACCAAACTTGGCCGCGCGAAACCCCTGTGCTGCAATCGTTTTGGCTTTGCTCCGTGTGTCATCGGCCGTATTGCCAAACAAGACCGATGCGTAGGGGGTTTTGGCAAAGCTGGATTTATAGCCGAGCAGCTTCCAAACGGGCTCATTCAACCGACGCCCCAGCAAATCCCACAAAGCGATGTCGATTCCCGAAAGCGTATGATCGGCTTGCAACAAATCGAGGCTATTAGCGCGAACCAAATTCCCAATGCGGCGAATGTCACCGACGTCGTCTATCGGTTGGCCCAGAACAGACGCGATGACAGGCTTGCATGCGCTATGCGACATAGGGCAAACCAAGCTGGCAATCGAGACCAATGGAGCCGCCTCGCACTCACCCCATCCAACATGCTCCCCTGCCGCAATGCGCACCAGCAATGCATCCTGGCTGCCATCTCCAATGTCCAGAACTTGGGGCATCGACAAATAGTAAAAATCGACTGAATCGATTTTCATAAGTCTCTAACTTCTTGAAAAAGGTTGATCAGAAGACTGCTTCAACGCATCGCGCGGAAACAGAACAAGAATAGCGACAAGCAACAAGAGCCCTGCGGAGAAATACGCAGCCCCCGTCAAGGACAACAATCGATCGATTCCCAGCGTCGATTTCCAAATTCCACCGAACAACGTCGCGAATCCAGAGACCAATCCTCCACACAGATTGAGCACGCCAACGGCTGTCGCTCGAAACTGGTTGGGGATAACCTCGAAGGCAGCTGGAAAGATATTCCCCATCATCAGTCCGCTGAACAACCCAAACGCTATGGCCGCGAAACGCACTTGAACGAGCGTTTCACAGGCCCCCAGAGCATGCAGGCATGGTGCACACAAAACCAGACTGGCCAACATCAAATAGAAGCGAGACGCCTTGGTCACTCGCAATAACTTATCCGCCAGCCATCCACCGCTTAACAAACCAACCGCAGTGCTGCCTTGTAGATAAAGCGTGGCATTGAATGCAGCATCCGATTGGCTTAGTTCAAATTTGTCATGCAAGAACGTAGGCAACCAGCCATACAATAGCCACAGCCCAAACACGAACACCGGAAAAACGATGCACAGGATTTGATAGGTCGGAATTGAGACGAGTGCTAACAAGCACCGCCACACGCCAACTTTGGGATCGACGATTTCGGCTGATTCAACTCCCGACGATTCCGCAGAGCTTTCCAGTTTGAGTGACCGCAAGAAGGCAAAGTATGGGAATGCGTAAACCAAGCCAACGCCACCCAACGCAAAGAACGCAGCTCGCCACGCACCCATGTCTGCCATCCATCCGCCAAACCAACTCCCAACCACTGTGCCAGCGATTTGTGCCGTCGTCAGAATGGCAATCGTGCGAGAACGCAACTTAGGCGCGAAAGCACTCGCCGTCAGTGCGATAGCGGTTGGCATGAATAGCGATTCGGAAATGCCCATGGCGGCTCGCAGCCAAAGGAGTTCCGCTCCTGAACGTGCCAAGCCTGTTAGCACAGTCACTAAGCTCCAGATGATTAGGCTCAAGACTACTAAGATGCGTTTGGAAACTCGGTCGCCAATGAGCCCTGCGACGGGACAACCCAAGGCATACACCCACAGAAAATACGCGCCAGTCAGCCCCAGTTGCTGATCCGTCATTCCCAAATCAGATTTGAGTGACGGAAACATTGCAAAGACCGCTTGCCGGTCGCAGTAGTTCAAAAAGTATGCGAACCACATGAAGCCTAAGAGCAAAATGGCTTCCGTTGAAACCCTACCATGGTTCACCGGATCGGATTGACGAATGGGTTCAGCGTTGGCTGTCATTGAGAAAGGACCTCGTCGATCCCAACCTGCCTAGCGATCACGGCCACGCAGTCTCCCTGCTGCGTCAAACACGGAACGCGCGCCGTGATCAAATAACCCGAACTGCGAGCGATGATCGGTTCAGGTGTTCGATCGGGGCGTTCTAAATGATGAATGGCACCCACACAATCGCCAACATTGACCATCTGACCCAGGTCAACGCTGATCTCAAAAATGCCCGACTCCGGTGCCAGTAAGTAATCGTTGCGATCGAGTGCTTGAACGAGTATTGCCGGTGGTTTGCCAAGACTCTTGCGCGTTTGTTCAACACCCTTTAACAAGCCAACATGGATGAGGACGTTGCGCAGGCCGGATTGTGCAATTCGATGGACGCTGGCCGGAACGCCTTCACCGCCACCGAGCTCGGTGGTAACGACGATCTTACCCTGGTTCTCTGCTTCGACTGGCAGCAAACCTGAACCAGCGATATCGGCATAGAGGAATGAAAAGTCAGTGTTCCAAGCCAACATTGCAGCCATCATCTTTCTGCGTTGTTCTTTGTCGGGCACAACATGCATGTGCGAGCAAGGCACAAAGTCCATGCTGCGTCCGCCCGAATGGATGTCGATGATCACATCGCTCAACGGAAACAGCACCGTTGTCAGGTAATGAGCGATCTGGCTGGTCACCGACCCTTCCGGCTGTCCAGGGAAGGCGCGATTCATGTTCATGCCATCCAGTGGCGAAAGTCGAGTCGCAGATCGAGCTGCAGGAAAGTTGAGTGACGGAATCAAGATGATCCTGCCCGTAATCATCTCTGGAGTCAGCTCTCGAGCTAGCTTCATCGCCGCGATCTGCCCTTGATACTCATCGCCGTGATTGCCCCCCAGCACCAGCACCGTTGGCCCGGCGCCGTTTGCTATGACTGTCATGGGGATCATCACATTCGCCCAGCCGCCCAGGTTATGAGAGTACGGAACCTGCAAGTAACCCTGTTGCTTGCCTGACGCATCAAGATCGATGGATGAAAAAAGCATGCTCTGAAAACTCCTGATGCTCTTCAGAGCAACGATCAATCGAAATTGGAGAGAGTGTAAAGCCAATGCCCGCAGCTTGACTGTGTTTTGTATACAATGTACACTTTGGGTCAGGCGAGTCAAGAACGGTCAAATTCTGGTCCGTTGGCAGTGAGCGTATCTCTCTGTAGAAATGAGTTTTTCGATGTCACAACGTCAGCCCTCTATCTCTGCGCCGCTCGTTTACAGCCTCAGAGAGCAAATTGCAGATCGCATTCGAAACGACGTTATCTGTGGGCGAATTGGAGCGGGCGAAAGACTAAACGAAGTCCATTTGGGCGAAAAATTTGGAGTCAGCCGAACGCCAGTACGAGCCGCTCTGCAGCAGTTGCTCCATGAAGGAATCCTTGAGGGGCGACCCAATGTAGGACTCAAAGTTGCTCGACAACCGTCCGACGCGATGTGCAAGTTGGTCACTGAGATTCGTCGGACGATCGAATCTTTTGCAGTCGAGTCTTTTTTTGGAAGTCTCACGGACGCGGACTTTATTCATTGGAACGCAATCTTAGAACGCATGCGTGCTGCTTGTCTGGCTAGAGACTTTGCGTTGATCGCTGAGTGTGACATCGCGTTTCACCGTTCCATCGTTCGCCGAGCCCATGAAAAAGATCTGGAAGCGATTTGGAGTTCCATCGTGGGGCGTGTGCGATCGCATTTTCACGAAACTCAAAAAGACCAATACCCAGACGCGATGGAGATCTATGCGGAACACGTTGGCATCATCGATTCGTTTAAGGGGGGCGATGTCAAGCAAGCGGTGGCACTGTTGAAAGAGAAGATATGCTAATCGTGAAAACCACATTGGAAAGTCGATCGGTATGAGGCATGCGATGGGTAGCTACAAAAAAGTATCGACGCAATGCGTCATTGCTTGCGTAACGGCATGCTTCCTTTTCATTGTTTCCAATTGCCGTGCGGAAAGCGATGACGACTTTTTCGAAAAACGCGTGCGACCTGTATTGGTCAATCATTGCCAGGGCTGTCATGGAGCGAAGAAGCAAGAAGGTGGCCTGAGACTCGATTCCCGCGACGCATGGATGCGCGGTGGTGATCGTGGTGAAGCCATTATCGCAGGCGAGGCTGACAAGAGCTTGCTGATTAAGGCGGTGCGACATGATGATCCCGATTTGCAAATGCCACCTGACACCAAAAAGCTTACTGCCGCTGAGATCGCAGATCTCGAAGCGTGGGTCCAGCGTGGTGCCTACGATCCTCGGCGCGAATCAGCAAATCAGACATCGGAAAAAATGAGTCTTGAAGAGGCTCGAACGTTTTGGTCTTTCCAGCCTCTTCAAGCTGTTGCCCCACCGCAGGACACTACAGATCATTGGTCTCGAACTTCGCTCGACGCATTTGTTCACGCAGAGCTGAAGAAGCACGAATTGTCGCCTGTCGCCGACGCCGATCGCCGCACCTTGATTCGCCGAGCGACGTTCGATCTGACTGGACTTCCGCCAACACCCCAAGAGATCGATGCCTTTTTGCGCGATGAAGCGGCGAATGCATTTGAGGCAGTTGTCGATCGACTTCTCAAGTCGCCAGCCTACGGAGAACGATGGGGACGTCATTGGCTCGACGTAGCAAGATACGCCGACACGGCAGGCGACGGCTCGGACTATCCCGTTCGTGAAGCTGTAAAGTATCGCAATTGGGTGATCGATGCCTTCAATCAAGACAAACCTTTCCACGAATTCGTTCGCGAGCAGATCGCTGGGGACATTCTCGCGATGAATGGTCCGCCGGAAAAGTATGCAGATCGAGTTACAGCCACAGGTTTCTTAGCGATCGGCAAACGCTACGGTTACAAAGCCGCGCCCGACTATCAGTACTTGGACTTTGGCGATGTGATCGACTCGCTCGGCCGTTCGATGCTGGGACTCTCGGTGGGTTGTGCGCGATGCCACGATCACAAATACGATCCGATTTCAGCTGCTGACTACTATGCACTGT
Organism: Pirellula sp.; assembly: GCA_046318495.1. Classification (GTDB taxonomy): domain Bacteria; phylum Planctomycetota; class Planctomycetia; order Pirellulales; family Pirellulaceae; genus JBKCUI01. Next base: position 7,109 of record JBKCUI010000393.1, read on the forward strand.
ATGGGATCATGGAGAGCACGCAGTGGGCATTTCCGGGTGGTGAAGAGCAGAAGCGGCCGTCGCACTTCCCGCCTCTTGTTCCGCCCGTTGAAGTCGCGAAACTTGACCAAGTCCGGGCTGAAGAACTCGCTAGTATCGATGCCCAAGTCGCTGCGCTGAAGCGAGAACGAATGGAACTGGATCCGGACTCAATGACCGGCGGTGCAGACCTCGGATTCGAAGCTCAGACATCCGGAAAGCCACCCGGGAAACCTTGGGTTAGCGCCGGTCCGATCGAGGTGACTCCCGAGGCGCAGAGTCCTTTCGACCATATTCATCCTCAAGGGAAATTGGGGATTCGGCTTGGAAGTGGCCAGCCGAGAGATGGCTTGCGCTACGTTTTCGAAAATGGATTGCGGGCAACGCCAGACAAGCAGATGCACTTCACGGTCGACTTTCGAACCGTCGAGACATCCAAGGAGAAGGGAGGATTTCGGTTTTACCTCGGTCGCGGCGTGATCGAGTCTCTTGCCATCGAGTGCAGCGCGACAGCAACGGAATTCGCGATTCGCAGTGGAGCCA
>JBKCUI010000394.1:0-3848 GCA_046318495.1 Pirellula sp.
ACGTTGCATTTGCCCAGCATCAAGGGGCAATCGGATCGTCGGTCTCGTTTTACTACTCGATGTCTTCAAGAGCAAACGCGGTTGCGATGTACAAACCAGAACGCTTGGCAGCTTTTTGCGATGGGGTGATTGCGATTGCGATCACGCTTTTGGTGTTGGGATTGGAAGTTCCTTCGGCGGGCAAGGTACCTGAACAGGAACTGAAGGCGTACCTTTGGGACGCGATCCACCCGATGATCGGGTTCGTAACGAGCTTCATACTGATCGGAACGTATTGGCTGGCCCACTACGCGATCTTTCACCACATCCGCCGCGTGGATCGACCGTTCATCGCGCTCAATGGCTTGTTTCTGCTGTTGGTTTCCTTCGTCCCGTTTCCCACGGGTGTCCAAGCCTCGTATCGCGATGACCACTTGGCATTCGTGTTTTACGCCTCGACGCAGTTGGCCTGTTGCGGCGCGCTGCTGTTGATTTGGAACTATGCCACGCGGGATGGTTTTCTCGTCGATCGAAAACTGCCGCTGGAAACCGTTCACCGGATTCGGCGTCGCATTTTGTTTACGATGGGTGTATGCGTACTCGCCATGCTGCTTTCGCTGCTCAGCCTGTATGCGGGACGGCTGGTATTCTTGCTCATCCCGATCTTCTACTTCGTTCGTCCGGGCATCGACGGCGGGCTTAGCGACGACGAACCATCCGAGTGAAAACGAGGCCTGGTGTCTACTGCCTCACTCGCATTACTTCTTGGAGCTGTCCTGGAGGGCTTGCTCGAGCTGACGGATGTCGTCTTGCGAGAGCTGTGGCCGTTTGATGTCGATGGTCAGCTTTTTCAACGTTGCCGTCAGCTCGAACGGAGGGTGATAATCGGCATCGTCAACACCGGTAATCGTGTCGGATCCGATATCGAACGACTCGTCCCATTGCAACGTCATGGGAAGCGATTGCGGCATCTTCTTGGTGTCGACCACCTTGCCATCGACCTTCAGCGTTCCCGTGCCTGCTTTGCCGATACCGCTGAAGCTGTTGTACGCCAGCGTGCCAGCTCCCTTGCCTTCGTAGGCAAAGTCAAACTCGACGGTGTGTTTGCCGGGGGACAACGCTTCTTTGGCTTGCCATTTAACCCGTTGCAAGTCCACAAGATTCCAGACGAAGGTCGGCTTGCCTTCGAGCAGATAGAATCCGTAGCCTGCAAACCGGCCGCCTGAGGTCAGCAACATGCCTTGTGCGCCCGCAGGGGGAACTTCGATCTCTGCGGTGATGGTGTAGGACGAGTTCAAGAGTCCGGGCGAGTCTCCTTGCGGCAGTCCGATCATCGGCCGCGTGTATTCAAAACGGGTGCGTCCCGCCGTGATATTCGGGCGCGGAGCCGAGATGCGCGCGGCCACGGAGGCATCGAACGGTTCGACTTGGTTCTTTTTCGCCTCTTCAAGGAACATGGCCTTCATCGCCTTTACCTTGTCGGGATATTGCGCCGCGAGATCTTGGTTCTGGTTGAAGTCTTTGGTCAAGTCGAACAATTGCAACGTGTTGTTGTTGAGAGGATCGACATTCGCGGGGCCATAGGCATCCCAAGGGGCGCGGTCGACTTTGGTGCTCAGGAACCAGCCGTCGTGGTACAAGGCGAACTGCCCCATCATTTCGAAGTACTGGGTTTTGTGCCGCGAGGGGGCTTTGGCGTTTTTCGCATCGAAGGTGTAGGCGAAGCTGATTCCGTCCAACGGCGTTTGCGGAATGCCATCGACCGTCTCTGGCGCTCGGACGCCGACTGCTTCGAGAATGGTTGGCATCACGTCGATGATGTGGACGAACTGCTCGCGCAAGGCACCTCGCTCTTTAATCTTGGATGGCCACGAGACGGCCATGGATTGGCGGATGCCCCCGAGTTGGGAAGCGTTTTGCTTGAACCAATTGAAAGGGGTGTTGAAGGCCCACGACCATCCGGCCGACATGTGGTTGTAGGTGTGGTCGGTTCCCCACTTCTCGTAGTACTTGGCCAGTTGAACTTCGACAGGGACGGGGACGCCATTGAAGAACGCGACTTCGTTGGGAGTGCCGATCGGGCCACCTTCGGCGCTGGTACCGTTGTCGCCGTTGATGTAGAGGATCAAGGTATTGTCGAGCTTGCCCATGTCCTCGACGGTTTGGATCACACGTCCGATTTCATGGTCGGTGTAGGCGACGTAGGCGGCGAACACTTCGGCTTGCCGGATGAACAGTTTCTTTTCCTCTGCGGTGCAGTCATCCCAGTTCTTGATGACTTCTTTGGGCCATGGGGGTAGGACGGTTTCCTTGGGAATCACCCCGAGCTTCTTTTGATTTTCGAAGATACGTTCGCGCAGTTTGTTCCAACCGTCGTCGAACAGGTGGAGCGAGCGGATCTTGTCGAGCCATTCTTGGGTGGGTTGGTGCGGGGCGTGGGTACCGCCGGGTGCGTACTTCACGAAGAACGGTTTGGCTGGATCGATTTGATTCAGGTCGTGCAGATGCGAGATCGCATCGTCTGCCATGGCGGTGGTCAGGTTCCAGTTCTGTTTGCCTTCGAAAGGGTAGATCTGGGTGGTGTTGCGGAAGAGGTTAGGCGCCCATTGGTTGGCATCGCCGCCGTTGAACCCATAAAAATACTCAAAGCCCATCCCGTTGGGCCATAGGTCGAAGGGGCCCGCTTCGCTGGCGGCAAAGGCGGGGGTGTTGTGGTTCTTACCAAACCACGAGGTCGCGTACCCGTGTTCTCTCAGGACGCGGCCGACCGTGGATTTGTCCTTGGTGATGATGCTGTTGTAACCGGGATATCCCGTGGATTGCTCCGAGATGACACCGAAGCCGACATGATGGTGATTGCGGCCGGTGAGCAGAGCGGCGCGGGGGGGGGAGCAGAGCGCGGTCGAATAGATTTGGTTGTAGAGCAGTCCGTTCTTTGCGACCCGTTCCATGGCTGGGGTGGGGATGAGACCGCCGGAAGCGCTTGGAACACCGAAGCCTGCATCATCGGTGATGATCAACAGGACGTTTGGGGCGCCGCGAGGCGGGACCACGCGCGGTTCCCACCATGGCTTGGACTGAAGGGCACCGGACCGAATCTGGCCTCCAAAGGCTGCGGGAGGAGGCGGCAGTTGTTTGCCTTCGATGGTAGTCGTGGCTGCTGGGGAACCCAGCTCGCCGGTGACTTGCGGGACGAAGGGAGATTCTTGGGCGAAGCATGGGGCGCTCAGTGCGATCACGAGGAGTGCAAGCCCGCTTGCCGTGCGAGAGAGTGTGCGGATCCGTTGCAGCAGCGTTTGCGGGGAACGCCATGACGTTTGGAAGCGCAAAACTGCCCGAATGGAGTTGGGAGCGAATGGCATCGCAGGAATCTCCTGAGGGATCGTCGTAGGCTGGTTTCCCAGCGAAAAGGTCGCATGACTAGAAAAGTGGACTGCATTGTATTCGAGTTTGCTGCAGATCGAGGACACAGCACAGACAATTTCAACCTTGTCATCTCGGTGGCAATCAAAGCATCGAGTGGATGGCCGCGGATCGATTCACCGCGATGGCGTCCGCCGCTCTTGCTCGTCCTAGCGGTATGGCGTAAGCCATCCGGTGACACGGCCAATTCGCATCATCGAGTCCCTAACCCCAACACCGGAGGCCTCACGGCCTCACGTTATCGATTAACCATTATCCGCCGCCGACGAAGTCGGCCGCAACCATCGTGCTCGTGCTCAGTCCGTCAGGACGGTGCTCGTGCTCGTAATCGTCGCGCTGGAATTGAACCCCGACCACCGAAGTGAACCAATCGATGCCAAAAGCGAAACCACCTCCTTCCCATCCTGGCACCCTTCGCCCCTTGCGCAGGGGAGAAGGGCTGGGGA
>JBKCUI010000395.1:0-2397 GCA_046318495.1 Pirellula sp.
AACCGGGATCGCGGCACGGGGCTGCTGGTCGATGGCCATTTCCTGTGGCTGGGAGAAAACGGCAAACTCCAGTTGATCCCATTGGGTTCGGAAAAGTTCAACGCCATCACGGAAATGGATTTACAATCGATCGTGGACCCAACCGACAAGCAGCCTTTGGTGCAGCCGCCGAGTTGGGCGCCTCCCGTGCTGTCGCATGGATTGTTGTACGTGCGCGGCGCCGATCGCGTGATCTGCTTGGAACTCATCCCTCAATCCTGAGAGTCGCACCATGATGCACCGTAGACGATGGCTGATGGGAAGCGTTTGCGGTGCGAGCTTGGCTGCCATCCAACCCACTGTTCTCGCAAGATCGCAGGCCAATCCAGTGGGCGATGAACCTTGGCCAGCTATTCGCTCGGGCGAAGGGATCGTCGCGTGGATCGAACGCACACGCGGGCAATGGGATGGCGACCTCTATCGCGCCGTGCTCGGAGCGGCCAATGCCTTCAAGGAAGGGGATGCAATCTTGGGCATCGCCGCGCGCGATGCGACGCAGCGCGAACAAGCCCGGGAACTGCTGGCAAATACGACCTTGGGCGAAATCGATGCGCATCCTCCGTTCGCGGATGCGATGCTGCAATGGATTTCCCGGGCGATCGATGCCGAGGTGGCGCACTCGCATCGGAACATGACCCTCGGCGATCTTCGGGATGCGCTGCTCACGTGGGATGAAGCTGCCATCCACGCGTTGCGTGCAGGGTTATCGAGCGATGTCATCGCGTGTGTGGTCAAACTCATGTGCGAGGACGAGCTCATCCGCGTCGGGGCCAAAGTCTTTAATCCGTTGCCTGGGAGCAATCTGGGGGCCCGAGGCTACATGGGTGCCCGCATCCAGCCCAATTCGCCAACCGATGATCCGGAAGACATTCGCTGGCAAGTCTTCAACGCCTTCGCGTATGCGGTCGGCGATGTGCTGGTCGGCACCAATCCCGTTTCGAGCGAACCCGATTCGGTTGCCTCGGTCGAGGCGGCCCTTCGCGATGTCCTCGTGGGCTTTGGCATCGCCGAGGTGTTGCCTCACTGCGTCCTTTCGCACATCGACATCCAATCCGAGGTCGAACGCCGACAACCCGGCTCGACGGCCCTATGGTTTCAGAGCATCGCGGGTTCGGATGCGGCCAATGCCACCTTCGATGTGACCGTCGAGAAGATGATCCGACATGCGGAACGTCGCGCGGGCCCGTTCGGTCTGTACTTTGAAACCGGGCAAGGTGCCGACTTTACCAACGGACACGGCTTTGGAACCGACATGGTGATCCATGAATCGCGCAAGTACGGTTTGGCTCGCGCTCTTTCGCAAATCGTCTCCGAAGCCCGTCAGCGAGCAGGGTTTGCGGCCCAGCCTTGGGTACACGTCAACGACGTGGCTGGCTTCATCGGCCCTGAAGTCTTTCGCACCAAGGAGCAATTGGTCCGCTGCTGCTTGGAAGATATTGTCATGGGCAAGCTGCACGGCTTGATGATCGGACTGGATATCTGCACGACGTTGCACATGGATGTCAGCCTCGACGATTTGGGTTGGTGCATCGACCAAATCATGCCGGCCAATCCCGGCTACCTGATGGCTCTGCCGACGCGCATCGATCCGATGCTTGGCTATCTCACCACGGGCTACCACGATCACGTTCACGTGCGGGAACGCTTTGGCTATCGCGTTGACGATCGCATGTGGGCGTTCTTCCAAAGACTCGGCGTGATTGATGAAGCGGGCCAACCGACGGAGCACTTCGGGGATCCGGTCTGGGTCTATCTGCAATTCCAACGAACCATCGGCGACCAGCGTGCCGAAGAGGCGATCCGCACAGAAGCCCACGAACAAATGCAGCGAGTGCGAGACCGAGGTGTTTTCCTGGCGCACGGCTTTCAGCGCGCGCCATCGCAGTTGCCTGCATCGCTCGACGAACAAGTCCACGCCATCTACCGCGATGCGAAGGAATGCATCTGGGCGGAATGGCCAATGAAGTTCGAATCGCAATGGCGCGAAAGCATGGTGATTGCGACGCAGTCAACGACTCGCGAAGACTATATCTTGCATCCGACCAGCGGGGAGGTGCTGGCCCCCGAAGCGATCGAACAACTCGTTGCGCTCCGAGCTTCTGCCGGCGATACCTATGATACGGTGGTGGTGATCTCAGATGGTCTCAATGCACTGGCCCACACCACCGATCAACAGACGCTCTCGCTCATCAACGCGTTGCGTGAGCAACTGAAAATGGCCGGGTATCGCGTCCTGCCCAAACTGCTTTTTGTCCGTTCGGGACGGGTGCGAGCGGGCTATCGGATTGGCGAGAATCTTTTTGCAGGGCGAGAAGGACGCTGCAACGTGTTGCACATCGTGGGTGAGCGACCCGGGAG
>JBKCUI010000396.1:0-2660 GCA_046318495.1 Pirellula sp.
GGATAGGGCTATTCATGAAAGCAAGCTCCACAAATCACTTGGACACACGGCATGAGGCTGCACCGAACACTAGCTGCGCGAGTTCGCGCATCCACAACCGGAAGTCGCAGCACAGACTTCGCGATCTCCTTCGAGAGATTCCGTCTGGGGAAAGTCGATGTCGGTTTCCGCGACGTGGTTGAAGTAGTTGGTGAAAATGTTGATGCCGACATTGGCAACGATCTCGGCGATGTGTGCATCCTCGAAACCGAAGCGGCGAAGTACGCTCAGGTCGTCATCACTGACGTGGCCCCGTTCGCGAACCAATTTTTGGGAGAATTGCACGAGGGCTTCGGTCTTGGAGTCGACGGCATTTCCTAGGCGCGCATCTCGAATCTGTTCGGCCGTGAGGCCGGCCATCTTTCCGAGCGCCGAGTGCGCTGCGAGGCAATACTCGCAATGGTTGCTCTGGGCGACTGCCAGCGCGATCAACTCGCGCTCTTTTGCAGACAGCTCCCCAGTTGCTAGGCTTCCGCTGAATTGCAAGTACGCTTGGAGGGCTGCAGGAGAGTTGCCAATAGCGCGCATCATGTTGGGGACCATCCCTAGTTTGCCGCGGACCGCGCTGAACAGTTCGGCGGTTTGCCCCGGAGCGCTCTCTGGCTGGATTTGTTGAATTCTGGTCACGATAAAGTCTCTTTCGGAAAACGGATTGTTGGCTTGGCGACTTGCTTTGCCTTTCGTGACGTAAGACAATGCATGGGGCGTGCCAAAGTCGCGAAGAAGTCGCAAGTGGTTTCCTGAGAAGGATTTGCGACGGATTTGCCGTCTTCAAGCGGCGCACGAAAACTCGTGCTGCAACGAATTTACGTGGCGGCGACAACGAAAACCCGGTGGAGGAAGGCCGTGTCGCTCAAGAACAAAACGATTTTTGGGGATCCGAAAGCAATCCTGCTTGCGATCTCAGGACTGCATCATCTTCCAGAGCTTTTGCCGTTAACGGTGCGATTGCTCGCCGGCGATGCAAAGATTGCCTTGGCTCGCATCTGGCTGATACAGCCAACGAACCCAACCGATTGCCAAAGGTGCACGCTGCGCGATGAATGCGCTCAACCGGGTACCTGCTTGCATCTGGTATCGAGCTTTGGGAACTCGCGATTGGATCCGGGTGAGCATTGGCAAGGACTGGACGGAAGCTTCAGACGATTTCCAGTGGGTGTTCGCAAGGTCGGTCACATTGCATCGAGCGGTTCGATTGTGCGAATTGCTGACATCGCATCGGATGCAAACTGGATCGCGAAGCCCGACTGGGCGCATGCCGAGGGCGTGACGAGCTTCATCGGCCTTCCTCTCAAGTATCGAGGAGGCGTGATGGGAGTTCTCGCCCTCTTCTCACGTGTATCAGTTGGTGAATCGTGTGACGAGTGGCTTCAGATGATTGCGGACCACTTGGCTGCGGCGATTGCGAACGCTCGATCGCTAGATGAAATCGAAAGCTTGAAGAGTCGCCTGGAACTCGAGAACCTCTATCTTCGAGAGGAAGTGCAGGACCTCGCGTTCGGTGAGCTCAAGGGCAGTAGCCCAGCTCTGCAGAATGTGATTCGGCAGATGGACTTGGTCGCCCCAACGGATGCATCGATCTTGATCCTCGGTGAGAGCGGCACAGGCAAAGAGCTTGTCGCGCGAGAACTTCACAGACGAAGCGGGCGGAGCAGCAAGCCTTTGATCAAGGTGAATTGCGCAGCGATCCCGCGCGAGCTTTACGAGAGTGAGTTTTTTGGTCATGCAAAAGGGGCATTCACGGGGGCCCTTCGCGATCGCGTCGGACGATTCGAACTCGCCGATGGTGGAACCCTGTTCTTGGACGAAGTTGGAGAGATTCCGCTCGATCTGCAATCCAAACTACTTCGCGTTCTGCAGGAAGGCGAACTCGAACGCATCGGGGAAGAACGCACGCGGAAAGTCAATGTTCGCATCATCGCGGCGACCAATCGCAATCTGCGGGAAGAATCCCAAGCAGGTCGGTTCAGGCAAGACCTCTTTTACCGACTCAGCGTGTTTCCAATCGAGTTGCCTCCACTCCGAGAACGGTCCGAAGACATTCCCACTTTGGCGGAGTATTTCCTCGCGAAGTTTTCGCGGCAAGTTGGCAAGAAGGCCCCCAGGCTAACTCTCGCGAATGTCAATCTGCTGCAGCGGTACGCATGGCCCGGTAACATTCGCGAGCTTCAGCATGTCCTGGAACGCGCTTCGATTTTGGCGAGCGACGGAAAATTGCGAATCGATCTGGAGATTCCGCAAGAGATTCCAAGCAGAGGGGCTGCCGCGAAGGAAGCGAACCACCAAGCCACGGAAAAGATCTTGACCGTCGACGAAATGAGAAACTTCGAGCGCGAGAATATCCGTCGTGCGCTCGCGGCCACAGGAGGGCGTGTGTATGGACAAGGTGGAGCCGCTGAGTTGCTGGGAATGCGACCGACGACGCTCGCGTCAAGGATCAAGGCTTTGGAAATCGATGCCTAGTATTGCGTGAGCTCGGAATTGGTCGAGCCGATCATGGTACCCTAAGCCCCTCGTCCGATGCTTCACTGGGCTCGCCATAGACCTACCGTCGAAGGATGGCCGCTCGCGAGGCGAACCTTGCGTTGACGCCAAGAGCTAAACGGGTTCGGATGTGTCGA
>JBKCUI010000397.1:0-13622 GCA_046318495.1 Pirellula sp.
GCGCTCAAGCAGACGATGCCGATCATGAACAGGATGAACGACAGCCAGCGTTGCGAGGCGATCCATTCGATGATGGCTTCGGTGCGATTGGTTTGCTTTTCCGACGGGAGGCGTTCGAGTCCGAATTGTTGGCCAACCGCCTCTAGGCTGGAAGCGCGATCGGCAGCGATCCCTAATTGCTCAGCGCGGGCCGCGGTGAGACCTTCTCGGAAATCGATGTCTTCCACGGGTTTCCACAACGGCAGTTTGCGATCGTCGTCGAGCCAGTCTTCCAGCGTGCGCGTCCGCCGGCCATCGGCCGCTAGGAACTCTTTCACCGGAGCTTCTGGGCACAAGCAACCCGCGATATCGCCTGGGAATCGGCCGACGGTCCGAGCGAGGCGGAGCAAGTTCTCCTTGCTGGTCGTCAAGCTTTTCAAGTCGATGCTGGCGGCGCCCGATTGTCCCAAGATCGCATCGGGATGCATGATCAAACGATCTGCAGCCACGGCGATCAACGATGCGTCGCCTCGGGCGCGACCGCTGACATAGACCACCACTTCAGCTTGTTGGTTTGGGATCTCCGCCAAGTGATACGCCAAGCGCAGGCTTTCTTCGAGGCTGCCACCGGGGGAGTCCAGATCGATCAAGATCAAGTTCACACCTTCGGCGTTGAGCGATTCGTCGATCGCCCGGATGGTGCGATTGACGAGGCGATTTTGAATGTTGCCGCGAATTTCCAACCGCACAGCTTTGCGAGGGCCGTTGAAGACCGGGCGTTCCTCGGTCGCAACGTTGACTTGCAATGCGGGGGAGAGCAATTCGCGCTGGTTGACCAAGTGCGCGATCCAACGCCAGTTGCGAAGTTCTTGGCCGCTGAACGATGCCATCTGATTGGCGGGTACCAGTTGCGTTTCATTCCAAGCCTTGTCCGGTCGGCCTTCGCTCTCGAGTTCGCGCAGGCCGATGTACTCGACACCCCGTCCATCGAGGTCTAGGCGCACCAGCGGATCGTTCGGGTCGAGCATCGATCGCACGGCGGCGGGAGGAAACGTCGCTCGACGCGACGCGATATCCAAGTAGGCTTGGACGACGGTGTTCTCCAACACGGGGTCGTCGAGACCGGCCACCCCGATCTCGGCCGATGGATGCATGGCGATCTCTTCGCACGCCAGCGCGATCAGGACCGCATGCCCTCGGAGGGTATCGGGAATGTAGGCGACGGAGCGCAGGCGATTGCCGCGCGTACCGCTCAGCCAGCGGGCCAGCGACAAGGCTCGCTCGAACGGGGTGAGGGCACCCAGCGCGATCGGTTGCCCCTCTTGAGGGCGATCGGCATCTGCGGAAACGAACTCCAGGACCACGACAGGACGATCGCCGGCGACGTTGTTGGCAAGGGCATCGAGCGATGCCAGGATTCGCGATTCGGCTTCGGCGGTCAGCGGCAACGGGACCCGAACCAGGGACGCGGTTTTCTTTTGGGGAGGAGCGGCGACGGGATCGTCGTCGATTCCAGACGCCGCAAAAGCCAACATCGCGAAGGCGTTGGCTAAGCACAACGCGAAGAATGCCACGGGGGCAAACCCGAATACGGCCGATCGGCCCATTCGGGGGAAAGTAGCGTTCACGTAAAAGTCTGCAGTCGTTTTCATGATGGTGTCGCCGCGAACCTGGAACACTGGATGGCGTTCGAGGGCTGCCAATCCATGCTACGGCATTCGTTCCGCAATGCAAACTTCTTGGCAACGATTCTCTAGGCAGCAATCGCCGGGGCAGGTAGGCGCGCCCCGGCATGGATTTCTCCCGCGTATGGCGTTTTCCACCACTCGACCTCAGTTCTAGCTTCAGGCCGAGCCCCGGGCCGAGCTTCGGAGGACTCTTAATCGTTGGGGACTTCGTGGACCACCAGCAGATTGTGGGTGTTGTTGAGCAGACCGGTCCCGGTGACGTAGACGACGCGGTCACCTGACGAGAGGATGCCGGTCGATTTCGCCCAAGCGGTAACTTCTGCAAAGAGATGTTCCGGAGTGTCCAAGTTTTGGACTTTGTGCGGCATGATCCCCCAGAACAAACACATGCGCCGAAGCGTTTGGTCGGAGTCGCTCACCCCAAGGGTGGGGATGTAGTTGCGTTGCTTGGCTTTGACCCAAGCAGTTCCGCCGGTGCGCGAAGCGATGACCACCAGTTTTGCGTCGATGGCTTCGGCGATGTTGGCCGCGTTGTGGGTGACGGCAGACGTGATGGGATGAACGCGGGCGGAGAATCGCGGCTTGGTGTCTTTGGGTTGGTCCTTGAGCATCCGCTCGGTGCTGAGCATGATGCGGTTCATGGTCTCGACGGCGATGACGGGGAAGTCACCGATGGCGGTTTCGCCGCTGAGCATGCAGGCATCGGCACCATCGAGGATCGCATTGGCCACGTCGCTGGCTTCGGCTCGCGTCGGACGGCGATTGTGATGCATGCTTTCGAGCATCTGCGTGGCGACGATGACCGGCTTGAGTTTGTCGCGGCAGACTTGTATGATCCGCTTTTGGGCGACCGGGGTTTCCGCGACGTCGATTTCCACGCCCAGGTCCCCGCGTGCGACCATCACGCCATCGGCAGCATCGACGATGTCTTCCAGGCAGTTGAGCGCTTCGCGTTTTTCGATCTTGGCGATGACCAGTGCATGGGCGTCCATGGACGCGAGCAAGTTCTTCAGCGAGGTGACGTCTTGTGCGCTGCGAACGAACGACAAGCTGATGAAGTCGACATCGTTGCGAGCCGCCCAGAGCGCATTGTCGACATCCTCTGGACGCATCGACGAGACCGAGAGGGAAACGCCGGGCAAGTTGATTCCTTGACGGGATCGGATGGTTCCGCGGACGTTGACGCGGCAGCGGACGCGATCCTTGGATTTGTCGATGACTTGCATGGAAATCGTGCCGTCGGCCAGCATGACGCGATCGCCCAGATTGATTTCATCGATGAGCTTGGCGTAATTGCTGGTCAGTTCGTCGGGAGACGAGGATTCTTCGCCGCGTACGAACGACAGCTCTTGGCCGACCTCCACTTCGAGCGGATCGTGGACCAATTTGCCAAGACGGATTTTGGGACCGGCCAAATCCAAGAGCACGGCGACGGGGAACCCGACGCGTTCTCGGACGTTGCGAATCTTTCCGAGGATGCGCGCGAAATCCGCTTGGGTGCCGTGGGCTGCGTTGATGCGAAAGATGTCGACGCCGTTGTCCACGAGTTCGGCGAGGATGTTTTCGTCCTCGCAAGCTGGTCCGACCGTGGCGACGATCTTGGTGCGTGCTTCACTGAGCGTGTTGCGAGGCATGGAATCAAATCCAATCCGTTGGCGAAAAGCAAGGTCGCATGCGCAGCGGTGCGCACGCCAAAGTTGGACGTCATCTTACTGGCATGCTTTCGTTCCAGCAACGCGGCGAGCGTTCCGGTCACGGCTCAGAATGGGCTGTCTTCTGGATCCTCATCCGGATCGATGGTATCCGGATCGAGTGGGGATGGGAGCTCCAAATCCCCCTCCAGGAGCGTGTCGTGAGCGTCGCTGTCGTCTGGATTCTTGACTGGGGAAGCATTCGGACGCCCTTTGCTCTTTCCCAGCGCTGCGCAGTAGTCCAGGTACGCGAGGAGCCCTGCCACATCGTGATTGCTGAGGCGGGACTGGAGGTAGAGGTCGTAGAACGACTGGACGCTTGCACGTCGCGCGTTGAGTTCATTCAGGAATCGAAGATGTTCCGGACTGAATCTGCCCAGATGGGTTTCGACCGAAACGAACATCTCTTGCGCTTCGGCGGAGGCCAACTCGAACTCGACTCCTTCGGTCCGCAGTTGCAGGATCGATTTGCGGAGCTCGCGCTTGGAGGGTTTGGGGGCATCCGTTTCGCGGTAGGGAGGATCGAACTGCGAACGGGCGGGCGTTTCTGTAGGGGCTGCGTTGGATTGGGACAGGAATGCGGAACGCAACTCGCGATCGGCGCGGCTGGTGTCCGGCTCTCCGTATTCGAAGCATGGGGGGATGCCATGTTGGATGGTTGGAGCGTCGATGATGACGCGGCACACGCCTTCGTCGGCCAGCTCCTTCCAGCGGTGTTGTACGGACTCGAGGGCTTGGCTGATCCAGCGGTTCAATCCTCGCGCTCCGGTAGAGAGTGCCAAGGCCGCGTGCGCGATTTGATCGATCGCGGCCGGGGTGAACTGGAGGTCGATGCCGTGCAGCCGTGCGAGCTTGGTCCTTTTGTAGAGTTCGGTTCCGGGGGAGTTGTCGCTTGCGATGGCATGCAAGTCTTCGAAGGTCAATTCGTGCAACATCGTGACGGTTGCGAATCGACCGATGAATTCGGGGATCATGCCGTACTCGGTGAGATCCTTGGTTTGTACTTGGCAAATGGTTGTGTAGACCGAAGCGTCGGGGACGCGGTCGACGGACTCACCGGGCCGCGCGTGAAAACCGAGTCCGTGGCGATCTTGGCTGAGGCGTTTGGAGACGATCGGTGCCAAACCGACGAACGCCCCCGCGCACACGAACAGAATGCGGCTGGTATCGATGGCAGGGTGATAGCGTCCATCGACCGAATCGGCCATGCGGCCATCGAGCAACGTGAGAAGCGCGTTTTGGACCCCTTCACCGCTGATGTCGCGGCCGCCACCCACGTCTTGCGCACGGATCTTGTCGATCTCATCGATGAAGACGATCCCCTTTTGAGCGAGCTTGGGATCTCCATGAGCGCGATCGAGCAGAGTCCGGATGATGTCATCGACCGGACGCCCGCGGTAGCCGGATTCGACCAAGCTAGCAGCGCATGCATGGCTGAAGGGGACTCCAAGCTGCTCGGCTAGCAATTGGATCATGAAGGTTTTGCCGGAGCCGGTCGGCCCGATCATCAGGACGTGATTGCGACCGAGATCTTCTTCTTCGAGATCGCGGTACGACTGCGACAGATAATGGGAGTACAAGGCCGTCGCGATGTCCTGCTTGGCACGTTTCTGTCCACGGACGTGCTGATCGAGGAATTGAATCATCTCCATGGCGGTGGGCAAGACCGGAGAATGCGGCGCAGGCGCGCGGGTACGGGACGTCATCGGAACCACTCCTTTTCCAACCGGACGCGAATTCCACCAAGATGCATTGGCGAACCGCGACGCCAGGGTGGGGGGTGACGCGCGACTCGGAGGAGATTGGGGCTCCTAGGTGAGGCATACAAGAAACCTGATGCGGGGATCCGCGGTGCGTTCGCAGGCGCGATCTTGATTCAGCCCTCAAACTCAACTTAGACCGAACCGTCTGCATCTCCAGTTCTTTTCGATTCCGCGTTGAATCGCGAATGCCCTTTGCCGAACCATTCCAGGGAGCAATCGCGTCGGATTGGAATTGCAAAGTTGATTGGACATTTGGTCCGGATCTAAAAAGATCGAGAAAAACGGCAAGAGCGCCGAACTTCCAACGGGATGACGGGGTCTGGCGAGCCAGGGCGACTTCGCTTCGAATGGATGCCCGGGCTGTTGTGTCCTGTCGCGGTCGCGTGCGGTGACGGTCACGATAGGCACCGAACGCACGGAAAGCAGTGCGAGCACGGATTTCCAGCGAAGCCTCTAGAAGGATTGATCGAGCTATGTCCGACCACCATCGCCCCCAGCGCAACAAGAAGGTGCCGGTCCCTCCCGTGGATCGATGGTTGGTGCCTGTCCGCAGATTTTTGCACATCGAAGCGGCCAGCGGACTGGTGCTCTTGGCCTGCACGGTGATCGCCTTGGTGCTGGCCAACTCGTCCTGGTCGCATGCCTTTGAATCCTTTTGGCATACGCACGTCGGCGTCCATATCGGTGGGTGGCGGCTCGAAGGGGATCTGGGACACTTG
Source organism: Pirellula sp. (assembly GCA_046318495.1). Lineage (GTDB taxonomy): Bacteria > Planctomycetota > Planctomycetia > Pirellulales > Pirellulaceae > JBKCUI01. Next base: position 5,841 of record JBKCUI010000397.1, read on the forward strand.
ATCGTCAACGATGTCTTGATGACGATCTTTTTCTTTGTCGTCGGATTGGAAGTGAAGCGGGAGATCGTCGGCGGGGAGCTCAAGGATCCCCGCAAAGCACTGTTGCCTGTGTTTGGGGCAATCGGGGGAGTCGTGACACCGGCTCTGATCTATTCGGCCCTGCAATATGGTCAAGTCGGTCAGCGGGGATGGGCGATTCCGATGGCTACCGACATCGCGTTTGTGGTCGGGATCTTGGCTTTGTTCGGACCTCGCGTGCCGATGGGGCTCAAGATCTTTTTGTTGACGTTGGCCATCGTCGATGACATCATCGCGGTATTGGTCATCGCGTTGGTCTTTACGGAAAAGATCGCCATGGGGGCGTTATTGGCATCGGCGGTCGGATTGGGGATCGTGCCGGTGTTGCGATGGATCGGGATTCGGTCGATTGCGATTTACGTTTTGTTGGGGATCGCCATTTGGATCGGATTCCACTTTGCCGGCATCCATCCCACGATTGCGGGGGTGTTGTTGGGATTGCTTACTCCATCGCGGCCATGGATCGGCGAGCGGACCTTTGTCGAGGTCTTGTCGGATTACTGGGACAGCATTCGCGATTACGACGACCAACCTGAAAAACCGGAGCCATTGCCGGTGAATTTGGAGCAATTGCAGTTCGTGGCGCGCGAGTCGCTCTCACCGCTGCACCGACTGGAGATGGGGCTGCATCCTTGGGTCGCCTTTGCGATCATGCCGATTTTCGCATTGGCTAACGCCGGGGTTGAATTGCAGCCGGAAGCCATGAAAAGTTCGGTGGCGATGGCGGTGGCGGCCGGTTTGGCCCTCGGCAAGCCGCTGGGGATCTTTTCATTCTGTTGGTTGGCGGTGCAGCTAGGCTTCACTCGATTGCCAGCCGGAGTGAATTGGAAGATGTTTTTCGGTGGTGCGTGCTTGGGAGGGATCGGATTCACCATGGCGTTGTTCTTGAACGCGCTGGCGTTTCCCGCCGACGACTTTGCCGAGCTGGCGGCGGCGGGCAAGTTCGGGACGCTGATGGGATCGCTCATCAGCACGCTGCTCGGGGCGGCGATCCTCATCCTTTCGATGCGTTCGCGAGGAGCGACGCAAACGCCATGACTCCAGTCGCGATCATTCCGTTCGCCATGACATCGAGCATGCGAACGGTTCGCGAAACAATCGGCTAGCACCTCGAGCGATCTGCTGCGCTGACCATCCATCGCTCAGCGACGATCTTCAAGAAAACAGCTCCGACTGTCGCGGTCTTCCTGCTTTCGATCGACGACCTCGAATTACTTGTCGTCGCGAAGGGAATCGAAGAACTCTTTGACTTGATCGCGTTGGGCTTTGGGTAGTTGGATGCTCTCGATGGCATCTGGGCGATCGGGTTCTGAGGAGAGGACGGCTTCGCGTGTTTCTTCGCGCGAGACCCCTTTACGGTTCTTGCCACCGGCTTTGCCGCCGTTGACGGTTTCCCCTTTTCGCATCTCTTCGCGGACTTGGGCGTCGTAGTTTTTGTAGTCGGCTTCTTTCTCGTCGCGGTCGCCGACCCCCTGCCCTTCTCCCTCGCCGTCTCCTTTGCCTTCGCCCTTGCCCTTTCCTTTGCCCTTACCCTTACCGTCCTTGCCGTCTTTGTTTCCGCCTTCGCATTCCTTGCAGCCTGCGCCTTTGCAGGATTGGCACTTGGAAGCGCTCTTGGCATCGTCGATTTGATCGAGCATCTCTTGCAGTTCATCCGAAGCCTGTTGCTCGCCGAGCATTTCTTCAAGCTCCGATTGCATCTCTTCGAGCGCAGCGGCGGCTTCTGCTTGGTTGCCTTCTTTCAAGGCTTGTTGTGCTTTGGCCATCTTTTCGCCGAGTTTGTCGCCATTCTGGCATTGGCTATCGGCCTTCTCGAGTTGCTCGAGTTTCTTGCGAAGGTTGGCTGCCTTCTCGACGTTCCCTTCTTTTTCGGCCTTCTCCAGTTCGCGTTTGGCTTCTTCCAATCGCTGTTCGCGTTCTTGTTTGGCTTCGGCCATCGCCTTTTGCATTTGATCGAGTTGCTTCTCAAGCTGTTTGGCTTGTTCGGCGCTCAGTTCCCCGGACTTGAGGGCATCGAGCATCTTGCCCAGTTCGCGGTCGGCCTTTTCCAAGTCGCCGTCTTGGAGGGCTTTGGCCAGTTTCTCGGCCGGGCCATTTTCCATGGCCTTGAGGGACTCCATGGTTTTCTTCATTTGGTCGGCGCTGCCGAGCGAGTCCCGTTTTTGTTGCAGTTCCTTTTTGAGTTCGTTCAGATCGGCGATGACCTTTTTGGGGTCGGCTTCGGCTTTGTTTTGAAGCGACCGGATTTGGTCTTCGAGCCGTTTGAATTGTTCGGCCGATTCTTCATCCCCTTGGCTTTCGGCTTCTTCGCGTTTCTTTTGAACGGCCTTGAGCAAGGGAGCGGTGGTGTTCTTGACGTTGACGACGCTTTCGGAGTTTGCCGAAGCCAATTTTGAATCGCTCGGAGCGGGAGCATCCGCTACCCAGAACAATGCCAAGCAAGCGGCGAGCGGCAGGAGGGTCCAAGCCAACTGCGGGGCAGGACGGACGGGGAATCCATCCCGGACATCGATGTTTTGGAGTTTGTTGGCAGCATCTTCGAGCAAGGCTCGTCCGGCTGCCGATTCGCGATCGATTTCGGGCAGGTTCATCGCGCTGCTGGCCCGTTCGCGTAGGCCGAAGCGCTGGTCCAATTCGACGGCGGCCCGCAATTCGGTGGGCTGTCGCCACCATGCGATCAAGGCGGCGATGGCGACGGCGCTAGTTGCCGCGAGCGTCAGTGCGATTCGGCTCAGCGATTCAAACGTGTAGTCGACATACAGAATTTTGGGAACGAGCAACACCAAGAAGCAGACCGAGAAACAGATCAGGAGCGTCCAGCCGAGGGCGTGCAAAGCATTTTGCAACCAAAGGCGCCGCCAAGCGAGTTGAATCTGCCGTCGAATGGTTTGCATAGTGGATCAGATCTTGGTGATGGGGCGTTTGGGAGGCGGAGGCTTGAGCATTCGCGCCTTTTCGTCCTCTGGCATCGGTTGGGTGGCCGGTGGAGGTGGGGTGTTGTTGGGACGTGCGGGAGGATTCAGATCGGTGAACGATTCGGACCATTCCCAGCCCATGGGATGATCCAATTCTCGGCTGGCGAGCAATGCCCACGGCGTGCCTGCATGCTTCTCGACAACGCTCTGCAACAGCTCGCGTGCGAACTTGGCTTCTTTTTCAAGCTTGCTATCGACATTGACGCGATCGCTGGGCCGCAGGTTCCAGGTATTGTTCTCGGGCTTTTCAAAGTTCATGCCCCGTTTGCCTTTGGCGAGCATGGCGTTGTAGGATTCGGCGCGGATCTTGGCAGCCAGCGCCGTGCCGTACGACAGCTCGTAGCTGGCGAGCCAGCGCGGGGACGTTTCTTTGGATCGGAACTTTTCGCCTTCTGACAGGACGTTGCACATCTCCGAAAGCTCGGGATAGAGGCGGGCCGATTCGAGCTGGGCGTCGGTCAACTCCCGTGTGAAGGTCGCTTCATCGCGCTTGATGAACAACATCTTGGGTTTGGACAGCGTTCCGGCTCGCGACAGTTGGGCGGCATTCAGCACCGCCATGCGCAACGGGCTTTTTTTAGCCCGGGTCATGTATTCTTTTTCGGACAGGTAGTCCGGTCGGTAGCGTTCCATCACATCGGGATGGAAGAAGTAGCTCATCTGGGAAGCAAAGGCTTCGGTTTCGCGTCGTTCGACGCGGCCGTTGAAGCGGCGGTTGGGGTGGATGGTGAAATAGATCCCGCCGGTTTCGTAGCAGAGCTTGGAAAGCGCGTAGGGACCAAACCCCGAGTCGATGACCGGTTCGGCCATGTATTCGTCTTGGTAACCGAGTTTGACCCGTTCGGGATAAAGGGTCTCGGGCCCTTGATCGACTTCGGCCCACTCTTCGCCTTGCGCATATTTTGGATCGAACTCCACGAACTTGATGTAGGCCTTATCGCGTCCGAAGGGAGAAGGGACTCCCAGGACGTAACAGGGCATCGCATGGAATCGGCATACCTTGATCGTTTCTTCGGCCATCGGGAGGTCGTCGCCACGTTCGTCGGTGACGACGATCAGCATGACATTGCGTTCTGGGGAATTGCTGTTGCGGGCGGTGCGATAGCTCTTGAAACGCTCGACGGCGGTCTTGACCGCGTGGAAGACCATTTCGTCCCCCCCTTCGTTGCCGATGGCATCGATGCTGGAGCGGATGGTTTGCAAATCGTCGGTCGGCTGCTTGGTGAGGACTTGGACTTCGCTGCCAAAGGACATGACGGCGGTCAGGAGCGGCGGGATTTCGGGTTGGCCATCCCGTTTGGCTTTTTCGTCTTGGACGATGCCGAGTTGTTCGTAGATCCGATCGAAGCGATCGCGGATCTCTTGTCGGCGTTTGACCATGGAAATGGAACTGTCGAAGATCCACACGACGAGCGTGGGGCGTTCTTCGATCGATTGCAGGAGTTCGTAGGTGACTCGATCGACGGCACCATCGGTTCCGGTCGCGCCGACGCCAGTCATGCCTCGGACGGCTTTGGGGGCTTCGGTCAGGCCCATGGCGACTTGAACGTCTTTGGAGATCTCCATCGAGCCGTTGGGCATGGCGATGTCGAGATCGACGGTTTCGACCGTGGAGAGGTCGGCTAGGACCGGAGCGCTCGAGAGAGCCATCCCCATATCGCCGATGGAGTCGGTGCCGATTTCGTCTGAGGGTGTATCGGAGTAGGCGATGTCGTTGATGACATCGAGCGGTTCGAGTTCTTCGGCGATCGGTTCGGAGCGGATGAGAGCCGAGAGAAGGTCGGGTTGGGTGACGATGGTGATCGATCCGAGTGCGACCACTACAAAGACGTGGAGGGCCATACTTGTAAGGAAGGCGACCGTGTCGCGATCAAGCCACGACGCGACGTCCGAAGGATCTTCGTCGTCGTCCTCGTCCTCTTCGCTGTCGTCCTCGTCGTCCTCGGCCAGTTCGTCTTCGAGTTCCGCCTCTTCCGAATCGTCGTCTTCGAGATCGTCTTCGTCGTCGTCGGAATCCAAATCGTCGAGCCCGAGGGCTTCCACATCGAGCTCTGGATCGAGGGCTTCGTCCTTGGATACCGTTGGGTCGGCCTCTTCGTCGTAGACGAGCATCGCATCGATGGCTTCCTCATCGTATTCGTCCTCGTCTTCTTCGTCCGCGTCTTCCTCTTCCTCGTCGTCCTCATCGGACGGTTGGTCGTCGGCTCGGGCCGATGCATTTTGGATTGCATCGAGCGGTTCCGTCGCACCCTCCGGGGAAACGTGGGAGGAGGGAGCTAGGCTCGGATCGGACACATTTTGTGGCACTCGAAGTCGCTTGAGCATAACCACCCGCACGCATTGGCAGAGAAAACCAGCATTCTCGTGGGGAATGCTGCGCATCCGGCGCAGCCCCTCATTCCGTATTGTCGGACCTAGAGGCGGCCCGTTCAACTGGAATAGGGGCTAAAACGTGGCGGAGATACTCAGATTTCTTGGCTGGCGAGGGCGCTTTTCAGGGGGGGCTGGGTACTTGAGCGGTGGAGAAGCGACCTGCGCGGGCGAAGCGGGCATGGAAGTCGGCTGGAGAAAGTGGAATGGCGACCCCAAAGTGAGCCGGACTTGCAATGCCGCTCGCCGTTCCAACCGGCGAGCCCTTCAACCGGCCGTTAGTCGCGCAGTTCGCGGCCGGTCAAATGCAGAAAGACGTGATGAAGGTTGGGTGTTTGCATTTCGAGATCGCGGACATCGCCACCGGCTTGGGTCACGCGAGCGATCCACTGGGGAAGCTCATCGACGAGGTTTTCCACGTGGCAACTGTAGCGCGAGCGGCTGGCGTCCCACTCCAATCCTGCCGGGGGGGATGGCATGTCGCCTTGAACCTCCAACAGCAGCCGCCGGGACGTACCGATGGTGGATTCGATGAGTTGGTGGATGTTGCCGTCGGCGATGGTTCGGCCGTGATCGACGATGACGATGCGGTCGCTGCGCTGTTCGGCTTCGTCCAAGTGGTGGGTTGTCAGGACGATGCTGGTCCCCATTTGGCTCAATTCATCGAGCATGTCAAAGATGCGCTGGCGGCTTTGGGGATCGACGCCGACGGTGGGTTCGTCCAGCAGCAAAATGCCGGGCCGATGGAGGACGCCGCAAGCGATGTTCACTCGGCGCTTCATCCCGCCTGAAAAACGCTGGGTAAGTTCGTCTGCCCGGTCTTCGAGCGAAATCCATCGCAACGCCCAATCGACCCGTTCGCGAAGGGCCCTGCCCCGCAATCCGTGCAAGCGGCCAAAGCAAACCAAGTTTTCGCGAGCGGTCAGATCGCTATAGATGGCCAGGTCTTGCGGCACGACGCCGAGTTGTTCGGTGGCTTTGGGGTGGGACAGCGGTTTGCCGAAGAGCTTGATCGTGCCCGAATCCTTGGCCATGCGGCCGCTGATGCATCGGATGAGCGTCGTCTTGCCAGCTCCGTTGGGTCCCAAAAGCGCCACGCGTTCGCCGGGGCGCACCGAGAAGGAGACGCCTTGCAACGCTTTATGCCCGGCGAACGCCTTGTGAACGTCGGCGACTTCGAGCGCGAGTGCAGGCTCGGGGCGTTCCCAATCGGCCAGGATGCGCTCGGTGGGTAGCGAATTGGCCCGCGCGCGGGAGGTGCGTTGTGGTGCGAACCAAGTGGCCATGATGGTCGGGGGCTGAGAAATGGAATCGTCGCGCAGCGCTCCGGGGACGAGCGTCCCCACGGCAGCTCGCGGCATCGTATCGCCACCGGACCGCCCGTCACAATGCCGATTCTTTGAGTTTCCGCGTCTCCCGCAAGAGTGGGCCTACTCGAAGGGGCAGCAGGATGCCGTCGGATCGCGGCGCGCTAGGGACTTTGTTCCACCGGACGAATATAATGGAAGGCACGCGTGCATCGCTTCAAACGCTCTGCCTTGCAACCGGGGACTCGGTTCTCCTCCCCGGGCGAAACGGGCTCGCACTCCTCCAATCCAAAGAGCATCCATGGGTATCTTTGACAGCATGTTCAAACGTCCGACCGGCAAGCCGGTGGACATCGAAGTTCGATTTGAACGGTTGCGGTCGGCGATCAGCGGCACGATGAGCAACTTTTTTGTTGCGAAAGACCGCTTCCACGAGAATCGGGTGGTCGGGGTCAAGCTGTGCGATACGGACAAGGTCGCGTTCTTTGAAAGCCGCTTCAAAGGGCTCAACAAACCCTCGGAAGGGGAGATCGCCCTTCAGATGAGCCACCCCAACATCGTTCAGACGTTCGAAGCGGGGGTGTCGAGCAAAGGCCAACAGTTCTTGGTCATGGAATACATCGACGGCCCGGGATTGCAGTTGCTCATCGCCGAACGGCAAGAGCAACGGATGGCTGGCAAGCGATTGGACATGATCCGGCAAATGGCGGAAGCCCTAGCGTACGTGCACCGCAAAGAGTTCATCCACCGCGACATCTGCCCTCGCAACTACATCGCGACGGAAGACTTGAAGACGGTCAAGCTCATCGACTTCGGATTGACGTTGCCGGCGACCAAGGTCTTCATGGCTCCTGGCAATCGCACCGGCACGCCGCTGTACATGTCTCCGGAGATCGTGCGCCGTCGCGCGACCGACAAACGGGTCGATATCTTTTCGTTTGCCGTGACTTGCTACCACTTGATCACGTTTGATCTGCCGTGGCAGATGTCCGACACCACGGGTCGCGCCGCATTGCATCACGACACGTCTCCCCCGCGCAATATCTTGGAAC
>JBKCUI010000398.1:0-2170 GCA_046318495.1 Pirellula sp.
GTGTGCCACGGGCACCACCAATTCTTCAAAGCATCAAACGGCCTCATGCTTGCCTCAGGAAAATGGGAACGCAGTGACCGCAAGACCGGAACTCGCCAACTGGGTCAGGATCATGGCTGCCGTGAATAGATCGTCTTGCCGCGCTTGATCGTCTCCATCACCTGGATCGATCGGATGTCGTCGGGCGCGACCGTCAGCGGGTTTCGGTCCAGCACCACCAAGTCGGCGACTTTGCCCACCGTGATCGTCCCCTTGGTCTGCTCGTCCCGGTACATGAAGGCCGTGTTGCGGGTGTGGGCCTGCAGCAGCTGATAGGGGGCGGCTTTCATCTCAGGTCCACCGAGAACCTGCCCTGAGACGGTCTTGCGCGTCGCTCCGCTCCAGATGTTTTCCAACACGCTCGGACCAGCCGACGGATAGTCGGTATGCGTTGCCACGACGACGCCTTTCGCGAAGGATGTGGCGACCGGCATGGCAGCGTTGGCGCGTTCAGGCCCGAGGAGTTTCATGTAGGTATCGCCGTACATCCAGCCGTTGATCGGCCACATGGCAGCGATGACGTTTTGAGCCTTGTATCGTTCCAACTGGTCGGCGCGGACGAAGGTCGAATGGGATATGGCCGTGCGCCGGTCACCGGTCTTTCCAGTGGCAGCGACCGCCTTGGCAATCGCATCCAGCATGAGGTCGATGCCGCCGTCCCCCGCCGCGTAACCGAATAGCTGTATGTCGTTCTGGTAGGCATGGCGAACTAGCCGCTCGATATCGGCGACCGGTCGGACGAAGTTGCCTTGAAAGCCATCTGGGAAACCGCGGGTATCCAGATAGGGTTGGGTGAAGCGCGCCAGTCGCAATTGCGGCGCCGTGTCCACGCTTACCAGCATGCCGCAAACCTTGAGCCCGCGTTCACCGTGGCTGTAGGCTCCCCATTTCCAATCGGGCTTCTGGATAAACGATTCGCCGTAGGTGATGTCGTCCACGATCGCCATGACATCGACCGAGAGTTCGCCCGCGTCGAAGGCGGCTCGCAGATTCAGCACGTCCTGCGTTGCCAACTGATAGGTCTGGACCGTGGTGTAACCCTGCTGCGCCAGCTTTGCCTGGGCGTTGCGGTAGGTCTGGAACACAACTTCGCGTGGATAGCTGCCGAACGCTTTGGCAAAAGCCACCTTGAACGGCATAAAGATGAGAGCACCGGTCAGTTTGCCTGTCTTCGGGTCCTTGACGATCTCACCCGGTTGAAGGGCCGGAGTCTCTGGAGTGAAGCCCAGGTTGCGAAGCCCCGCACTGTTCACCATGCCGGTGTTCGTCGACATGTCCGCGATGAGAATGGGCGTGTCCGGGAAGGCGGCATCGAGGTCTTCAAGCGTTAGCGCACCATCGCGCAGAAATGCTGCCGAATAGCCGTGCCCGGTAATCCAACCGTTGAACGGTTTCGTCTCCTTCAAACGCTGGATCAACTCCGCCCGGCTTTTCGGGTTCGTACCGAAATAGGAGACGTCCACTCCCAGCGTCTGTTGCGCCAGCAACGTGAAGTGGCCCCAACCATCGATGAACCCCGGGAGCATGGTGCGTCCCTTCAAGTCGACGACTTTGGCCTCTGCAAATTTCGACAGCGCCTGGCCCTTGCTGCCGACGAACGCGATCGTTCCGTCCTTGATGGCGACGGCGTCCACGTAAGCCGGCGTGTCCCCCTCCATCGTGAGAATCTCGCCGTTGTAGAAGACGGTCACGTCCCCTTCCGTCTTTGCCAGAACCTGCCCGGGAGCCTTGAGCGCTGAGGCCAACATCATGACTCCTGCTATGCATAGTATCGCAGTTCTGCTCAGCGTTTCTTTGGAACTCGCCATCAATCCCGTCCTCCTGTGAAACGGCTTTCCGAATCTCGCGATACGCGAAGAATCGCCCGCATTGCGTTCATCAAAATCTAGTGTCGTCATCTTCCGATCACCGGTCTATCGCGTGATGACCATCCGCCACGCTCCGATCCGATGATACACGACGTGGGCTCAGGGATTGTGCTCCACACGGACCGTAATTGGCCAATTGGCTGACAGCATGCATCTCCCCTTCCAATCCAACTCTCCTCTCTGTGCCCTCTGTGACTCTGTGTTTCCAAAATGCCGCGCACACCCGAACCGATTGAAACACAGAGTCACGGAGACCACAGAGA
>JBKCUI010000399.1:0-6526 GCA_046318495.1 Pirellula sp.
AGCCGAGAAGCCGCCAACCTGTCTAGGTTATGCTCGCGGAGGCTGCTATTGGGCTCCTTCAAAGTCCAACCTCTGATTTTCGGTACATGGGTTATGGGCATGGAGCAATTTCCATAACCCCAGGGTCAAGAGACTTTGAGAGTCCGGAGAGTCGGGTGCGGAAAGGGAGAAAACGCTCCCAAGAGGATTCGCGCCGGCCATCGGAGAGAAGTCTCGATGGGGAGAGTTTGAGAGGCGAGAAACTCGCGAAACACTGGGAAAACAAGGCCCAGAAACGCAAACAGGCCGACGTTTTGAGACGTCGGCCTGCTGGTATAACCGGAGGGTCAAACTGAGTTCGATACCCTTGATTCAGTTGCGGGAGCCGGATTTGAACCGACGACCTCGAGGTTATGAGCCTCGCGAGCTACCGAGCTGCTCCATCCCGCGAGTCAAATACTATCCGCTCCCCAAACTGCGTCTACCCCAATTGCGAAGTTTTTGTGTAGCCGACCTCCAAACTCTCCCCGTTGACTCCTCGTTCGGCGCGTTCGACTCCACCCCTTCAACCGGTACAACCCTCCCCCGCCAACTCCTTCCTAACCAGCAAACTCCGTCGGCCGAGGCCCACGCGCAATCAACCCCGCGATGTATCCACCCTTGAACCCAGCGTCGATGTTCACCACTGTCACGTTCGCCGCACAACTGTTGAGCATGCTCAGCAACGCTGCAACCCCGCCAAGATTCGCTCCATACCCCACGCTCGTCGGCACCGCCACCACCGGACACGCAACATGCCCCGCCAGCGCGCTGGGCAACGCCGCTTCCATCCCCGCCACACACACCACCACCGCACTCTTTCGCAACTCTGGGACACGCGAAAGCAATCGATACGGCCCCGCCACCCCCACGTCTTGGATCAACGCGCTGGCAATCCCCATCCACGCCAACGTCTCCCGAGCTTCCGCCGCCACCGGCTCGTCGGTCGTCCCCGCTGTCACCACCGAGACATGCATCGGACTGGCCACTTCTTCCGGTGCCAACGGGGATGCTTCGCGACCGATCCGCAACGTCCGTGCGACGTGATTCCAACGTGTCCACGGAAAGCGATCGGTCACCACGCGGACTTGTTCGGGACTGATCCGCGTGACCAACACCTCCGACGTCGTCCGCAGCAACACTTCGGTGACCTTCAGAATCGACTCCGGTGTCTTGCCCGCCCCGTAAATGACTTCGGGATATCCCGTTCGCTGCAGCCGCTCGACGTCCGGCGTCACATTCCCATCGCTGGCGATCGCACCGCGCAAAATCGACTGCCCCAACTCCAAGTCCGTCAGCCGACCATGGCGATGCTGTTCGAGCAGTGCCGCTAAATCCGAAGGGTCCACGAAATTCTCCATGAAGTTAAAGCGATGCTGGCTACGCTGCCGCCCCTGCGAAATCGGCGAAGTGCAATCTCCGCGAACGACCGACGACGATTCGCTGCATGGATCGTTGCTTCACGCCACTAAGCCAGCGATGAACGCATGCCACTGGGAGCGGTCTCGCGCACCACCGATAGTAGCAACTCAATCGCTTTCGCCAACTCCGAAGTCGGCAATCCAGGCATCTCGCGTCCCGCCGCCACCGTCTGCTCAATCGTCAACGGCAAATGGGCAAAGCCCACCGGCACTTCCCGACCTCGCACCGCATGCCAATGGTGGGACAGATACAAAATCGCGTTGCACAGATACGTGCCCGCATGATACGAGATGCTGCACGGTATCCCAGCGGTCTTGAGGACCGTGCACATTTGCGCCAGCGGCATTTGGGAGCGGTACCCCACTGGCCCATCCTTCAAGATGGGCCCGAACAATCCACCCGGCGTGTACGTGACTCCAGCCACATTGATGGCAATGGTCTCTAGATGCACCGCACACGTGCCGGGAGCTTGTCCCAAATGCAACACCGCATCGAACCGCTTCTCCAGATCGACCGAAAGTCGTTCGGTGAGCTTGTCGAGATCGACCGGATACCGCCGCGTCGTGATCCCGTCGGGAAGCCCTCGATGCTTCAGCAATTCCGTCAAGGCATCCCAACTCGAATTGGTATCCCATTGGTCGTAAGGCTCAAAAGCCGTCAGCAAGATCTTCAACGCATCCTCACTTGGGTTCAGTCCTTACTGAGTCCAGAGTCATCGGGCCAAAGCGCGCAGGCCATCGCGCTCCGTACTCGCCGCGTCCAGTATAGTCAGGCCACCGCCGCAGTTCTCGAATCGACACCGTAGGAAGCCTCGACTCGGGCGGAAATCCTTGGGGAAAACAACCTCCAACCGCGATCTGATAGCCCCCGCTCCGCGCCCCATCGGCTGGAAAAACGAGGGGGCTTTAGCTACAGTGGAGTTGGAGCGTTTGCGCTCCCGAATCGGGTTAGGGCGATTTTGCCAATCCCAATTCGCTCGCCCCGCTTTGCATCCCGAACAGGAGGAACCGCTCGGATGGACCACTTTCCCTCTCCCATATTCCGCAATGCACACCTGACGCAATCGATGTTCGCACGTTGGATCTCCCGTTTTGCAATCGCGATCGCCTGTGCCGCAGCCCCCGTCGCTGCCATCGCGCAGGACCTCTTCCCCGACAAAGCCCTCGAAGCGGCCGTGCGCCGCGAAGTCTTCGAGAAACGCAACAACACCGAACCGCTCACGGCCGACGATGTCAAGAATCTGTCTCAAGTGGTCGGCAAAGGCAAAGGGATCAAGAGCCTCGAAGGGCTGCAACACTGCAAAGCCTTGATGAAGTTGGATCTCGAGAAGAACGAGATCACCGATTTGGCCCCGCTGCGAGAATTGAAGTTGCTGCAATCGCTCGACTTGGCCTCCAACCAAATCCAATCGCTCGAACCCATCTCCGGGTTGACCGCCGTCCAGTATTTCCACATCGCCAACAATCTAGTCGAAGATCTCTCTCCCCTTCGCGAATGGACAAAACTCCAATCCCTCTACGCTGCGGGGAACAAAATCAAAAAACTCGATCCTCTTTTGGGTCTCAAGAAACTCTGGACACTCGATGTGGCTCTCAGCCCTATCGAAGATCCCAACAGCATCGCCGAACTGCGCGGACTGCAAACGATCAACTTGAAGGGCTGCGGCATCAAGTCGATCGAGTTCGCAAAATCGATGCGCGAAGTGCGGCTGCTGATTCTCTCGGGCAATCCAGAACTCGACCTGACACCTCTGGCGGACGCTTGCGATGCCGATGTGAACTCCGAGCGACGCTTCGCACCCTTCCTGCGACTGTATCTCGATGAAGAGTTCGTCAAGGACGCGTCCAAGGCAACAATACTCGATCGCTTGCGTTCGCTGGGTGTTCGCATCAATCCCCCGGTTCGATAAGCCCCCGGAAACAAAAGGCTACTTCTCCATCATGCACAAGACACCCCATCCGACCTCCAGCAATCGATCGCGGGAGGCTCGCCGCAATACGGATTCCGGTCGTGCAGGGAAGGGGAGGGCGATGCTCACTCAACGCCGGCAGCGACAGCATGCCAGATGGTGGTTGGCGGGTGTGCTTGGTCTGTTCGTAGCTCCCGGTTCCGTCGCGTTTTCGCAATCTAACATCGAGCCTCCCACGTTTCGTCCCCGCAGCGATAGCATGGCCACTCAAGATGCCGATGCCCTGCGCGAACAACTCAGCCGCATCATCGATTCGCGAGGTCCGATCAATCCGCTGGGCGACTATGTGCAGCCACGGTCAACGGACGGACGCCCAAGCACCGATTCCTCGACCAAACCGAAGGCAGGATCGCCCAACGACGATCCAGAAGCGGACCAGATTCCTCGCATCGATCGCGACACCCAACGCCGGCTCAAAAGCCAACCCTTCAAGGGAGCCGCGCCCGCATCGGATGGCATTAGCATCTTGCCACCCCCGAGAATCTTGATCGATCCTACTGCCCCCACCACGGCAGGTCGCGGTTGGATCGACGACGGCTTTCGGCCCACAACAACCAACGCACTGACCAACTCGTTAGTGTCGATGCCAACATCCTGGGTCGAGTCAGGAGTGGCTTACATACCAAACACGGCAGCCGTTCAAGACCTTCAGTCAGTCGTCCCCGCTTCGGCCACGGCACCCATCATCGTGACGGCCAATGCGCCGCAAATCGATCCCGCGGCATCGCTCCCTCCAACGCTCAATGGCGGGACTTTGGGACCACCCCCGACATCTCTCCCCAGTTACAGCAGCGTTCCAAGCTCGAATCCTTCGGGCCTACCACTGCCGAGCGCTTCGATCCCTAGCACTTCCACCCCGTCTGGATTGCCGACTTCGCCCTCTGCTCCCTATTCAGGAGCCGCCATTCCAGGCCCAGTGGTTTCTGGCGCGCCGACATATGGTGCGCCGAACCTCGGAGCACCTACCTCGGGCATCAGCGGTCCGACGCTGGGGCCATCGATGACCGCTCCACCAAGCGTTGTTCCCGGGCCAATGATCCCCTCGGCCACCGTGCCCGGGGGCATCCCGCCAGCCGGAGCTGCCAGCACTTACGTTCCTACCACGGTGTATCCAGCTCCTCCGACTTACTTCGTACCCAACACACCTGTCGCCACCATGCCGTCGGGCGGTGCAGCAGCCGGAGCTGGTTCACCTTACGACTACGGGCCATTGCCGGCGTACGCCAAGAGTTCGCCTTGGGTGAATAGCGCTCCGTTTGTCAGCCAACCACCGCAAGCCATCGACGCCAAATGGATGGTTTCGCCGGCCGTTTACCGACAAGCGACCGGAGCCAATGCATGCCCCCCAGGTATTCCGTCCGTCCCGCCTGGGATGGCACCTGCCGGGCGACCACCTGGCGTAGCTAGCCCCTCCATGAGCGGCATCGGAACGTCTGCGGCAGCGATTCCACCCGGCGTGTATCCCAATACCGTCGTCCCGACCAGCGGCTTGACGCCGACCATCACATCTTCGCCGTTCGCGTATGTTCCACCGGCCGCCATGCCTCCGCAAACCGTTTATGTTTACGGCAACGCGGGCTACGTGCCGTTGACGAACATTGGCCAAGAACCCAACGCACAACTCGGCCGCGGCATGTGGGGGCAACCGACCGCCTACGTCGATGGGCAGAACTTCAAGAACTTCTTTCGATACATCTCGCCATAGTGCCCGCTTCGCAGCGTATCTACCTCGATCATGCAGCGACGTCTTGGCCCAAAATGCCTGGCGTTGTGGAGGCGTGCGTGGCCTTTCAACGCCAGATCGGTGCATCCGCAGGACGTGGCGTGTATCGCAGCGCGGCATCCGCTGAGCGAATCGTCGAGTCCACACGCAAAGCACTGGCTTCGTTGATTGGAGCACAGCATCCTGGCCAGATTGCATTCACCAGCAATGGAACGATGGCCTTGTACGTCGCGATTCTGGGTGTCTTGCATGCCAACGACCTGCGCGACCAGCATGTCGTGACAACAACCACGGAACACAACAGCGTCTTGCGCATGCTGGCCAAGCTCGAAGACGAACGCGGATTGTCGTGGACCGCCGTTCCCTGCGACCATCATGGCCGCGTAGCGATCGATGCGTTGCGTGGTGCGATGCGTCCGAACACGCAATTGGTCATCGTCAATCACGCTTCCAACGTAACCGGCGTCGTGCAAGACATTGCGACCATCGGTCAAGCAGCTCACGCCAACCATGCACTGCTGTTGGTCGATGCCGCACAAAGCATCGGTTACGTGGAGATCGATGCAGCGCGACAGCCCTTTGATTTGCTCGTCGCACCCGGACACAAAGGGCTCGGAGGCATGCTGGGGACGGCCTTTATCTACAGTGCCGACTCTGTGCGAGATCGCCTGCGTTGCCCGTGGATCGGTGGGACGGGGAGGCAGAGCGATCGCTTAAGAGATGCGTTTTCTTGGACCGAATCGGTCGAGTCGGGCAATCTAAACGTTCCGGCAGTCGCTTCGCTGGAAGCATCCCTCAAGCAGTTGCCGTCTTGTGCCGATTTTGCATCGGAGTGGACACCGAAATTGGCGACGATCATCGATGCACTAAGCGGAGTTCCCGGGCTGCGCGTTCTGGCAACTAGCGATCCCTCAATCCCGAATGAACCGCTCGCTCCAGTGATCAGCTTGACCAGCGACATGTTCGGTTGCCACGAGCTCGCCATGCTCTTGGACCAAGAGTTCGGAATCGAAGCCCGCTCTGGGTACCACTGCACGGCCTTAATGCATCGCGATTTAGGGACCGAAACGCACGGCGGCACGCTGCGCATCAGTTTCGGCCACACCTCCACGCAACACGATTTCGACGCCGCCATCGAAGCGATGAACTGGCTAAGAAAGCTTCACACGGCTTAGCACCGATACGGTATCGAGCCCCATAGCGAAGTTGTTGAAGTTGCGCCAGTCGAAAGTCTTATCCCATTTCGCTTCGCGATTCCCGTTGGTTTTTCATACCTTACTCGTAATTTCGTACCTTGCTCGTATTTTCGTACGTTACTCGTACTCCGCGCTAGCAGTACTCGTACTCGTACTCGAAGAAATCGCAACCAATACGAGGGGACCCCAACGTGCGCA
>JBKCUI010000400.1:0-3093 GCA_046318495.1 Pirellula sp.
AGATTCGGTTAACACAAAAGTGCCTGAAAAACAGGCGCTGCAGCGGTCTTTGTCAACCGCGTGTCAACCTTGTGAAAATGCCTGACGCTAGGAAAATCCTGCGCCCCGCGTGCGTTGCACGCAAGTAATATTTTGCCCGCAGTAATATTTTGCCCGCAACGCGGGCTGGATATTTTAGCCGACAACGTCGGCGGGCCACCCGCATAAGTTTTCGGCCAGGGAGTACCTGCTTTTAGAGAGTGCGCTGGTTTTTGTATTGATAATGCTTGCTTTTCCTAAGAAATCGGCTAATATGGAATCAACTGCCATATTAGCGAGAATCCTCTATGCCCTCCCTCCCTAGAACCCTGCAGCCAGTCGTTGAACGCGTGGCGAACAGCTTCCCCGTTCTGCTGCTGACTGGCCCTCGGCAGGTGGGCAAGACCACGCTGCTGGAGGCGTGTGCGGGCAGCAAGCGCCGCTATGTTACCCTAGACGACTTGGAAGAGCGTGCCCTTGCCCGTCATGATCCGGAGCTTTTTTTGAGCCGCCATCCCGCACCGGTCATTATTGATGAAGTGCAATACGCACCCGAATTGTTCAGCCGCATCAAGATGATTGCGGACCGCGAGAAACGAGACGGCCTGTTCTGGCTCACCGGATCGCAAAAATTTCACCTGATGCGCGAGGTGACCGAATCCTTGGCTGGGCGCGTGGCCATCCTGGATTTACTAGGGCTTTCCCAGCGGGAACTGACGGGTCACGCCCATACGGTGCAGCCGTTCTTGCCGACCAAGGATTGGCTGAACACCGTGCCTGCGGCGGTCAAAAAACCGCAGACGGTTGCCGCCGTGTATGAGAACATCTGGCAGGGAAGCCTGCCCAGGCTGCGCACCCGGGCGGATGTGGACCGGGATATTTTCTTTCGCGGCTACATTGAAACCTATATTCAGCGCGACGTGCGCGATTTGGCCCGCGTAGGGGATGAAACGCGGTTTTTGCGGTTTGTGAAGGCGGTGGCCGCCCGCACGGCGCAATTGCTCAATTATGCCGATATGGCGCGGGATACGGACATTGACCAGAAAACCGCCAAGGCTTGGCTCAGTATTCTGGAAGCATCAGGTCTTGTGTACCTCCTGCCGCCTTGGCACAGCAATGTCACCAAACGCATTGTGAAAACCCCCAAGATGTATTTTTTTGATACCGGCCTGTGTGCGTACCTGACGGGCTGGAGCTCGGCGGAATCGCTGGAAGCAGGGGCCATGTCCGGCGCCATTCTGGAAACGTTTATGGTGACAGAGATTCTCAAAAGCTATTGGCACACGGGTAAGCAGCCGCGTTTTTATTTTTATCGGGATCGGGACGGAGCAGTGGTGGATTTGCTCATTGAGCAGTATAACCGACTCTATCCCGTAGAGTTTAAAAAAACCGCCAGCCCCGGGCTAAATGCCGCGAAATACTTCAAGGCACTGGAAACGCTGCAACCCGATGTGGGAGAAGGCGCGGTGGTTTGCCTCAAGGAAACCGAAGTGGCCATATCCACGACAGTGACGGCGATTCCAGTGTGGTATCTTTAAACCCAATTCGTCATCTTGGCTCAAACACTACACAACAGGTGTACCAGTTGTCAATTGAACAAACGCACGTAAAGTATTGATGCGCAAACAAACTTGATGGTGCGTGGCCCAGCGTACTGCTGCGGGATTGTGGGGGGTGGTTGCTCTTGATAAGTGGTGGCAAATATGTCACCATAAGGCATGGGGAGTGTGTCATGACGACCGCCAATGATTTTGAATTGATACACGGCACGGGCAACATCTACCGTGATTTCGGTGATGCTGATGCGGGTGTGCGTCAAGCTAAAGCCATTCTGGCAGCAGAGATCCTCAAAGTGCTGGCGGCTGAACAGCTTTCCACCCGCCAGGCAGAAGCCCGCAGCGGCGTGAACCACAGTGAGTTCGTCCGCATCCGCCGCGCCAATCTCGCCCGCTTCACTATTGACCGGCTGGTATCGATTTTGGGACGGCTCAATCAGGATGTGGAAGTGACGGTGACTAGTCGCCCCCGCGTCAGCAGCCACAGCGTGCACGCTCACGCCTGACGCTGCCTCCGCTGCCCATGGGACGACAGTGCTGCTTTTCAGCGGAGGATGCGGTAACGCGTCGCTTGACCTTGACCCAAGCGTTCCAGCTTATTCAGATCATGCAACTTAGCAATAATAGCCTCAACGGTGCGGACCGGAAAACCTAACGCTTCCACTGCATCTTTGCGTGAAAATTCCTGTCGCGTCCCGGCCCACTGCCAGAGCTGTAATTGCTTGGGGGAAAGCAGATATTCAAACTGATCAGCTTCTAGTAGTGTCTGAGCCTCCTGTGCCTGCGTGAAGAAAACACCGAACAGGTACAACAACCAAGGGGATAGATCCTCTGCTTCTGTTTTCCATTTGGCCTGGGTTTTGTTAAGGGCGAGGTAATAATCCGCCTTGGAAACCTCAATCAACCGTTCGTGGGAAATCAGGCGGGTAAAGCTGTAGCCGTGCTGCAGCAACATTAAGTTGGTCAGCAATCGACTGGTACGGCCATTGCCGTCCTGAAAGGGATGGATAGCGAGATATTCAAAAACAAAGTTGGCAATCAAAATAAGGGGATGTTTGAAATGCTCTTGCACTGCCCAGTTATACCAGCGCACCAAATCCTGCATCTCAATGGGCGTAAGATAGGGCGGGGTTGGCTCAAAAATCACACCCACAACATTGCCGGATTGATCCTTGGCCTCCACCCGGTTGGAGCCAGTTTTGTACTGTCCTTTGTGCCCTTGATCCTTTTCGCTGTAGTGCAGCATGTCACGGTGCAGTTGCAGGATGTGCGATTCGCTGATGGGAATATCATGTGGCCTGTCAAAAATCAGTTCCAGCATGGTGATGTAGCCAGCCACCTCCTGCTCATCGCGGGTTTTGAAGGATTTAATGCGCATGGACTTGTAGAGGGCCTCAACCTGATCATCTGTCAGCCGATTGCCTTCAATCCGGTTTGACGCACCGGTGGAGGTCACGATCACGGACTGGGTCAAGCGTTCAATAGTTTGCGGCAGCAGGGTATCGGTGAGACGAAAGGT
>JBKCUI010000401.1:0-4166 GCA_046318495.1 Pirellula sp.
TGTCCAAACGCGAACGTGTGATAGATGAGCTATTGGTAAGCGAAGCCTTTGTCGATCATTTGACCAACAAGTGGTCGGATCTATTGCAAGTCAACTCGAAGGTCCTCGGCAAAGAAGGTGCGGCCAAGTTCAAGGATTGGATCCGCAACAGCATCGCAACCAATCAACCGTACGATCAGTTCGTCTATCAGATCCTGACGGCCAACGGCTCCAACCGCGAGAATCCTGCTGCGTCGTATTGGAAGATCCTGCGCACGCCCGAAGAAGCGGTCGAGAACTCGACCCACTTGTTCCTTGCCGTCCGCTTCAACTGCAACAAGTGCCACGACCACCCGTTTGAGCGCTGGACCCAAGACCAGTACTACGCCACGGCGGCGTACTTTGCTCAAGTCGGCCTCAAGAAAGACGAAGCCTCCGGCGGCAACACCATCGGCGGGACAGCCGTCGAAGGGGCCAAGCCCCTGTGGGAGGAAGTCTTTGACAAGAACGACGGCGACGTCAAGCACCAAAAAACGCAACAAGTTGTTGCACCGAAATTCCCCTTCAACATCGATGCTCAGGCTCCCGAGGGCGCTTCGCGGCGAGTGCAGTTCGCAACGTGGGTGACCAACAAGAGCAACCCGTACTTTGCCCGCAGCTTCGTCAAGCGCATGTGGGGCTATCTGCTCGGACGCGGTTTGATCGAACCGATCGACGACATTCGGGCCGGCAATCCACCGAGCATTCCCGAGGTCCTCGACTACCTCGAGAAAGACTTCGTCGCAACATCGTTCGACGTTCGCAAGCTCGTCCGCACGATTTGTCGGTCGGATGTGTATCAACGGTCCATCGCGACCAACTCGTGGAACGCCGATGACGATCGCAATTACTCGCACGCCATGCCACGGCGATTGCCTGCAGAAGTCCTCTACGACGCGATCCATCAAGTCACCGGGGCGGCATCGAAACTGCCCGGCTTGCCTCCAGGCACGCGGGCGGCGGCTCTGGCCGATGCGGATGCGGGACTGCCCGATGGATTCCTCAACAACCTCGGACGGCCACCTCGCGAGAGCGCATGCGAATGCGAACGCTCCAACGAGTTGAGGCTCGGTTCTGTGATGGCGCTGGTCAGCGGTCCGACGTTGGGAGGCGCCATCGCCGACCCCGAGAATGCGATTCGCAAACTGGTGGATTCGATTTCCGATGACGCTGCCCTCGTGGATGAGCTCTTTGTCCGCATCTTGAATCGCCATGCCAACGCGGAGGAGATCCAAGCGGTCATCGCCAACATGACCGCGATCCAGCGCGATCACGAAAAGCTCTCCGCCCAACTCGCCGAGCGCGAGGCGTGGTGGATCGAAGAGAAACCCAAGCGACAAGCGAGCTTGGATCAAGAGCGCGAGAACACGCGCATGGCTCTCGAAGCCCGTCGCGAGCAGATCCGACCGGAGCGCGAGGCAGCCGAGCGAGCTCGCTTGGAACGATTGTCCAATGCCCAAGCGGCCATCACGGCCTTTGAAGCCAATCTCGACAAGAAGCTGCAAGAATTCATCGATCAGCGACAAGGGGGGCCGAGTTGGCAGACCTTGGCGGCGATCAAGGCCGAGTCCACCACGGGTGCGATGCTCGCACCGCAATCGGACCGATCGATTCGCGCTTCGGGAGCGGCGGCCAAGGGGATCTACACGATCGACACGCGACCGGCACCTGGCCCGATCACCGCAGTGCGATTGGAAGCTCTTAGCGCACCGGATCTCCCAGCACAAGGACCGGGTCTGCCTCCAAACGGCAACTTCGTCATCACCGAGTTGGAGCTGTTTGCAGGCAAGAGCGACGATCCTGCCAAGATGCGTAAGGTCAAACTCGTCAAAGGCATCACCGACTTCGACCAAGGCGGATTTTCTGCGGCGGCGGCCATCGATGGCCGAAACAACGATCAAGGCGGATGGGCCGTGGCCGGTGCTTTGGGAGTCGAACACTGGGCGGTGTTTGCTCTCGAGCAACCCTTGTCCTTGGAGCCTGGGGAAGTGCTGCAGTGGCGGATCCATCAGGTCCATGATGCGGCCGACCATCGATTGGGCCGGTTCCGATTGAGCACTGGGACATTTGAAGGTGAGCTGCGATTGGGGCTATCCGAGTCGTTCCAAGCCATCGCTTCGATTGCCCCTGCCGCCCGCACTCCGCAAAACACCAAGGACGGCCTCGACTATCTGAGGATCTCCTCGCCCGAGTTGATCGGGCTCAGGAATGCCGTTCAGAAAGAGAACCAAGCGTTGCCCGAAGACGAACAGATCCTCGTGTTGACCAAACGGATTGAGCGCCTCAGCCAACCGTTGCCAGACGATTCCAGGCTGGTGCGATTGCGCGCCGATGCCAAAGAGAGCGAGGCCCAACTCGGGTCGGCTCGTCTGACTGCGGCGCAGGATCTGTCTTGGGCGTTGATCAATAGTCCGGCTTTCCTTTACAACCACTGATTCGAACACCCCTTCCACGATGGCATGCTTGGTACGCTCTGAGTTCGCTGGATCGCATCGATTCATCTACTTCGGCACCCGAGCCTCGCTTCGTCCCATTCATTAGAGGAACCCAAACCATGTTGCGACTTCTCGGCTCTGCGGGCAAAGACCTTTGCGACTCCAGTCTCGGGGTCACGCGCCGCGATGTGCTGCGTGTGGGGGGCTCGGGACTGTTCGGGATCAGCCTGGCCAACTTGCTGCAATTGCAATCGGCTCAAGGGGGCGAATCGCAAGGAGCGCCCGGCTGGAACCGCGCCAAGCGGATGATTTTGGTCTATCTGCAAGGTGGGCCGAGCCATCTCGATCTTTGGGATCCCAAGGACAACGTTCCCGACAAAGTCAAAAGCGTTTTCCAAGCCATCCCCACCAAAGTCCCAGGGACGTATTTCACCGAGAATCTGCCCAAGCTGAGCATGGTGAACGATCGCTTCACCATGATCCGCTCGATGAGCTACACGCCCAACGGTCTGTTCAATCACACAGCCGCCATCTACCAGATGATGACCGGCTACACCACCGACAAGGTGAGCGCTTCGGGCCAATTGGAGCCTCCTTCGCCAAAAGACTTTCCGAACTTTGGCTCCAACATCATTCGCATCAAACCAGCGGATGAACCGATGTTGCCGTTCGTGATGTTGCCGCGACCGCTTCAAGAGTCGAACGTCGTTGGCAAGGGAGGCACGGCAGGCTTCCTCGGGAAGGAGTACGACCCGTACACGCTGTATCCCGAAGGGGACGACCTCGACATGAACAAGATGGATCGCATCAACATCAGCGATCTGCAGCTTCGTCCCGAAGTCTTCTCGGTGCGATTGCAACGCCGGGCGGCCCTGCGAGATTTGATCAATCAACAGATGCCAACCATCAATGCGGCGGTCGAGAATCAGCAGCTCGACGAGTACTTTAAGCAAGCCCTTTCGCTGGTCGTCTCGGGCAAAGCTCGCGAAGCCTTTGACCTCAGCCAGGAGTCCGAAGTCCTGCGCGATGCGTACGGTCGAAACACCTTTGGCCAAAGCTGTCTGCTGGCCCGTCGCTTGGTTGAAGCAGGCACGCGGGTCGTCGAAGTCGTTTGGCCCAAAGTCGCCAATAGCGACAACCATTCTTGGGATCATCACGTCGATCTATCGAAGCGCATGAAGAATCAATCCGCGCCGATGCTCGATGCGGGATTGTCGACGTTGATCGAGGATCTCGACCAGCGCGGGATGCTCGAGGATACGTTGGTCGTCGCCGTCGGAGAGTTTGGTCGATCGCCAGAGCGCGGCGTGAGCACCAGCGGCAACGGAAACAGCGACGATGGTCGCGACCACTGGCCGTATTGCTACACGGCGGTCGTTGCAGGGGCCGGCATCAAGCGAGGCTATGTGCATGGCAAGAGCGACAAGACCGCCAGCGCTCCGGTCGATTCGCCGGTGCACCCCGCTCAGTTGCTGGCGACGATCTATCACGCATTCGGAATCGATCCCGAAACGATTGTCTACAACCACCTCAACCAACCGCGCGAGTTGGTCAAGGCCGCGGCGGTGACCGAGCTGTTCGCGTAACGCCACCCGTTTCCCGTCCATAACGAAGATCGCCAACGCGTCGCCGCGACCAAGAATACAGGTCGCGGCGTGTTTGTAGTTATGCCTTTGTTGGAGTGTTTTTTACATCCACCAAACATGCGAAGCC
>JBKCUI010000402.1:0-5532 GCA_046318495.1 Pirellula sp.
CAAGCTTCAGCCCACGCTGCGCGCTCTAGCCGGAGTCCCCCGCACGGCTAAGGGCCACTTGCACCTTCTCCTTCCGCAGGGGCTGGCGCGTCGGGCTGGGGCTCGATGGTGTGAAGTTCGAAGCCGACTCGTTGGCGCAGATCCTTAACGGCGGTGTCGAGTTTGCCACGCCCGATGCCAAGACTCCGGTCGCGACCACCGGTGCGAGGTTTGTCTTGAACGAAACCGCTCAAGAAGAGTGGACGCAGTGGCAACCGTCCCTTCCCTATGGCGTTCTTTGGGATCAACTGCAGCAGAAGACACCGCATAGCCATCGCGCCGTCTTGAAGTGGCAGCAAACGTCTTTCGGGTTCACCGTCAACAAAGAACGACCGGGTTGGGCGTTGGTCTTGGACGACCAATCCCTTCTTTGCGCCGGGGAGTTGCTGGCCGCTCCCGAAGGTGCGATTCAGGGCTCGGTGCAGTTGCAAGTCGCGGGGGTCGCGCAGCGCAACCTCGCTCCTGCCGAGACGATTCGATTGACCGCAGGACGATCTCTCGTGCGATTGAAACTTGAAGCCAAGCCCGCGGTCTCCAGCGCGCTGTTCCCGTCGAACCAACCGTTGGCCAGGGGGATCCAGAACGGGGTGGATGTGCTGGTCGTCGGCCCAGAAAGCGACGCGTCAATGGTCATCGACAAGAGTCGCATCACGCGTTCCGAAGAGGGTTGGAGGATCGATTCCGACGTCCAAATTCCCGCGGTCATGCATGGCTCGCCCGTGATCCAACTGCCCGCCGCTCGCGTCTTGGGGACGCTGGTGCTCGAACGCAATCAAGCTTGGATTGCAGTACTGCAAGAATAGCTTGGTCCCTTGGCCGTTCGAACCGTTTGTGGGGCAGTCGCGGTCGCATTTGGAAACCGCGATGTGAGGAATTCTTCATGCGGCCGGTGATCTTTTGAATGCAACGGAACGATCCGCCGACAAGCCCTGGTTCCTGAGCCTACCTAGAGCTGCGTCATTGGGTACACTTTATTGCGAGCCACCGCCCCTGGAGCGGACATGTCGCTCATCCACACGATGCACTTCCGTTGTTTTCGCTACTCCCAAGGAATCTTGATCCGTGGCAGGCTGTATCCAAGGTAAAGTCGTCGAGGTTTCCAACGAGGGTGACTTGATCACCGACATCCGCGCCGAGGATCTCGCGCACGTCGACCGATCCGCCTCGACCAAGATCGTGGTCGATGAAGAGCACGAGACGTTCGGCATCTTTGAAGGCGAGCACGATCAACCTGCGATGACGCTGATCGCGATCTTGGATCCACAAGGGCGATTGCGGTTGAATCTGGTGAGCGATTCCGCGGCCATGATGTTGGGTGTGCGTTCGGGCGCGAGCGTTGAAGTTGTGTGGTGATGTACGGCGTTTTGAATTTAAACAAGCCCGTTGGGCCGACCAGCCGCGCGTGTGTCAACGCGGTCAACAAGCTTCTGCCAGGAATCAAAGTAGCCCATGCCGGGACGCTCGATCCGCTCGCCAGCGGCGTGCTGTTGATCTTGATCGGCCCGGCGGTCCGGTTGATGGACGATGTGCATGACTTGGAAAAGGAATACGTCGGGTGCTTTCAATTGGGCGCGTCGAGTCCATCGGGGGACTTGGAGACGGAACTGAGCCGGGTCCCGATTCCTGAGGGGCTTACCGCTGCGGATTTTCATCAAGTCATCCCGGGCTTTCTCGGCGAAATCGAGCAGCAGCCTCCGGCCTATTCGGCCATTCGCATCGAGGGTCAGCGAGCACACGAGCGCGCTCGTAGCGGCAAGGTGGTCGACATGCCGCTCCGCCGCGTGAGGATCCACGCTTTGGAATTGATCGCGTTTCAATCGGATCGGTTTTCGATTCGGGTTCGATGCAGCACTGGAACGTACTTGCGCACCCTCGGCATGGACATCGCCCGCGCTCTGGGGACCGAAGCGGTCATGACCGATCTGGTGCGGACTCGTATTGGCCCGTTCGCCTTAGAGGACGCGGTGCCGATGGAGAATTTGAGCACCGAAAGCATTGTCAACGCGATCCAGCCTGCTTCTGCTGCCACGGCGCACTTACCTGCGCACACCGTTTCCAATCCCATGATGCGCCGCATCCTCGATGGCCAACGCCTCGACGCCGAAAGCTTGTTTGAACAACTATCTCCGGCGGGCGATCGCGTGGCGGTGCTCGATCATCGAGGGGTGTTGAGAGCGATCGTGGAGAAGAAGGACGATGGACGGTGGCGGTGCGAGAAAGGGATCGCGCACTGGGATGTTTTGCCGGATGTTTGACGCGGGCTCGCGTCAGTGGCTCGCGCCCATATCGGAGATGACGGTGGGGGGCCAGGCGGCTCGAAGTGCGTTGAGAACGGCGAGGACGTCGATGATTTCTTGGGCCACCGCACCGCTGACCGGTTGGAGAATCCCAAATGCGGCCAATCCCATGCCGATGGCGCTCAGGGCCATGCCCCCCAGCGCGCTTTGCAGCACGATGGTCCGCATTCGCCGTCCGATATGCAAGAACTCATCGACCCGCTTGAGGGTGTTGTCCATGACGACCACGTCGGCGGCTTGCGCGGTGACATCGCTGTTGTTGCCGATGGAGACGCCGACTGTGGCGGCCATCATGGCGGGTGCGTCGTTGATGCCATCGCCCACGTAAAGGGATTTGGCCCGTTGGGTTTCGCGGCGGACGATCTCGAGTTTCTGCTCTGGGGTTTGTTGTGCCAACACTTCTTGAATGCCGACTTGATCGGCCAAGTATCGGACTTCGGACTCCCGGTCTCCGGATACGATCATGGTGCGATCGATGTGGTGATGGGAAGTGAGATGTTGGATGAAAGCGCGGCTATCTTCGCGAGGTGCGTCGCGCATTTGGTAGGTGGCCGCGTATTGGTTTTGGATCACCACCAAGCATTCGAGACCTTCGGCGGTTTCAGGCAGATGCTCCAAGCCAGTTACCTTGCTGCCATCAACTTTTCGGCGGCTGGTAACCAGGACGGTCTGTCCTTCGACGATGCCCGAGAGACCGGCCCCGGGAGCTTCGCTCACTTGCGTTGCTTCGAGCCGCGGCACGCGCTCCGCATCGGCCGCTTCGACGATGGCCAGCGAGAGAGGATGGCGCGAGTACCGTTCCAAGCTTGCGACCAAGGACAGCACACGTCGCGGATCGAACCCAGGTGCAACCAATTGTTTAGTGAGTGTCGGTTCGCCGTAGGTGAGCGTGCCGGTTTTGTCGAAGATGGCGGTCGTGCACTGGGGGACTTGCTCGAGGGCCACCGGGCTTTTGATGATGATTGCGCGCGACGCGCACAACGAGATCGAACCGAGGATGGCGATGGGGATGGCCAACAACAGCGGACAGGGGGTCGCCACAACGAGCACGGACAGAAATCGGGTTGCATCTCCGGAAGCCCACCACGCGAGCGACGCGACCAGTAGTGCGAGGGGCGTGAACCAGGCTCCGAGCTGGTCCCCGAGCCGTCGCATTTGAGGCCGCGTTTGCTCGGATTCTTGCATCACCCCCATGATCTTGGCATAGCGAGAATCGGACGCGGGATGCGTCGAGCGGATGGTGAGCACCGAATCGCCGTTGATGGCGCCCGAGATAACTGTCGAGCCGACGGTTTTGGTCAGCATGAACGGCTCGCCGGTCAGATACGATTCGTCCATGACGCTGTGCCCCTTGACCACGACGCCGTCGACCGGGCAGACCGCATGCGGATAGATCACGATGGTATCGCCGATCGCGATGCTCTCCAGCGGCACCGTTTCAATCGTTTCCCCGTTCTGCCGATGGGCCGTGCTGGGCATCCGTTTCGCAAGGGCTGAAAGGACCGAGGTCGCATTGCGCAGCGCGTAGGATTCGAGGGCCTCGCCTCCCGAAAGCATCAACACGATGATGGCACCGGCGAGCGTTTCTCCGAGCAACAGCGACACGATGATGGAGATGCCACCCAGAAGGTCCGCGCCGAACTGCAAGCGAAACACCTTGAAAAGCAGGTCGGCTACGAGCGGGATGCCTCCCACGATGTACGTAACCCACAACGGCCATTGCGAAGACGCTCCGGTCCAGCCCCAGCCATAGCGAAATACCAAATGCAAAACAATGCAAACGATGGCCACCACCGCAATCGCAGTGGTCTTGAAACGTTCCAGCCACAGACCCCATTCCCCGACGTCCCAGTTTGCTTTGGATGGACTGGAACGATCCGACGGCGAGTCGGTGCCTGGTGTGTTTAGCATGGTTGCATGACTCGTTTCATCTCCGAAACCGCTTCTTTCATTCCGACGAGCACCGCGCGCGACACGATGCTGTGACCGATGTTCAGTTCGCGCATGCCCGGTATCGAGGCTACTGGCCGGACATTGGTGTACGTGAGTCCGTGCCCGGCATGCAGCTTGAGCCCCAGATCGAGGGCCAATTGACCTGCATGGAGCAATCGCTCGAGTTCGTGACGTTGCGCCGCATCCTTGGTCAGTGCGTATTGGCCTGTGTGCAACTCGATGGCATCGGCCCCGAGTTCTTTGGCGATTTCGACTTGTTCGCGCTCGGGATCGATGAAGAGGCTGATGGAGACGCCGTGCTCGCGCAGTCGAGCCATCGCATGGAGCAACGCTTGCGAGCGCGGCCGCAGATCCAATCCCCCTTCCGTGGTGACTTCTTCCCGCTTTTCCGGTACGAGGGTCGCTTGCTCAGGCCGCACGCCGCAAGCGATCTCGACGATTTCGGCGGCGCAGGAGAGCTCGAAGTTCATCTTCGTGCGAATGGTTTCCTTGAGGATTCGAACGTCGCGATCCTGGATGTGGCGACGATCCTCGCGCAAGTGCACGGTAATGGCATCGGCCCCGCCCAGTTCGGCCAAGACCGCAGCGGCGACCGGATCGGGCTCGACCGTCCGGCGGGCTTGCCTTACCGTTGCCACGTGGTCGATGTTCACCCCGAGTTCCACCATGAAAAAACCTCGCTCTGCATTGTGCTCAATCGCGGCCCGACGCCCCAAACCGAGGGTGTCACCCATACGGTCACGATATCCCATGCCCCACAAAAAACCAAGGGCTGCGTTTGAGCGCCGCGCGATCTGCAACTACACTTCGGCTTCTCTAGTGTGCCCATGCGACGATGTGACTCGTTCCCTTTGCTCCCTTCTCCCACCCACTATCGATCATGACGGACCGATGTTTCCATGCTGGCGAGCTTTCTCAACCCTTGCATCGACGGGAGTGGTTGAAGGCGAGCGCCGCGGGGCTGGCCATGCTTTCGTCCTGGGGATGCGATCGCTCCGATGCGCGAAAAACGGAAGGCACAGCGTCTCAAGACTCCGCGACCCCAAAGGACTCCGAACTGCGATCGCTGGTGACGGAGACCCTCGCCTTCAATCGCAACCGTCGCGTCTTGTCGGTTGATCGCAATGCGGCTTGGCAAGTCGCCCACGGCGCGATCGCCTACGGTCGCGAGTTGCTGTTGGGCGTCGAGGGACAAACGACTTCGGCGCTCGATTACCTTTTCAACGGTGGTAGCATGCGAGGC
>JBKCUI010000403.1:0-49401 GCA_046318495.1 Pirellula sp.
GTACCAGCATGTGCAACGGGCTCAATGGGAAGCTCGGATCAGCGATACCCTTGGGGTCCGGGTCACCGCTGGAAGTTTTCGGATGACGGCTCCACAGCAGTTTCGAGCCACGGCCGTCGAAGTCCGGCATCCCGAGACGCAAGCCTTGCTCGCTCGCGTGGCGCGCGTCGACGGCTTGATGAAGCCACACGGTTGGTCGATTCTGCTCGATGAACCGGTGTTGGATGCCGCACAAGTCGATGATGGCATCCAGGTCTTGCATGATTGGTTTTTATGTCGGCCCCAGACTTCGTCGAACCTGCTGGCGATCGGTATTCCGCACGGCCTCAAGATTCACTCGTCGAACGGCACAACGGTGATCGATCGCATTGAAGTGTTGATGCGCCCATCGGAGACGTCGACGAAGATCCAGTCCAAGATTGCCATGGTGGATCAACCCTTTGGCGAAGTATCGATCGCCGTCACACGCGATCATGACGCGCGTACGCCAGCGACGAGTGTCGAGGTGTCGAGTCCCAAAGCGTGGTTGTCCTGCGCGCCGTGGGCTGCACGGTTTCCCATGCTCAACAATCTGGGTCGCGAGGCTCGGTTTCGCGGTGTCGTCCATTGCAACGTTCAATCGTCGCAATGGGATGCTTCGTTCACCGGCGAGGTGGAGCAGATCGACTGGGGTGCGGTGACGGCTGCCATGGGTTCGCCTGTTCATAGCGCTGGGAGTTTGCGCATCGATCAACTCAACGTGCAGGACGGAAAGATCCTGCGAGCCCAAGGAGGCATGGAGTTGCGAGGAGGATCGGTTCACCGAGCTTGGTTGGAGCGATTGGTGCAGAATCTCAAATTGCCTGGGCAATGGCCAGCGCAATGGTCAGAAAACAAGCCTGAGCTGCTCGACATCGAGAACGCGGGATTCGACTTTGCGCTCGACGGTCAAGGGTTGCGATTGCAGGGCAAGCTCCGGGGCCCGAGCCACTGGCCCCCCGTCGCAGCCAAGATGCTCGGGGTGATCTTGTGCACGCAAGACGAGTCGCTGTCGCTTTCGGCGCTCGTGCATTCCTTGCAGTCGATCCCGAGCCCCGCTGGAGTACCGGCCGATGTTGACTTGAATGCGGTCTACCTCACCTCGATATTGCCGTGGCCCAGTTCTGTGGCGCCCGGTCCAGTGGTGCGTCCTCAAGCTCGATTGTCCCAGCGGACCGATGAGGTTTCGCTGCGTCAATAGGACCGAATCGCGTGAGATGCTCGGCTCGGGGGCGTGGGGGTTAACGCGACCCGCCTTTTGCGTTCGTGGGCGAGGGTTGTCGGATAACGTTTCCAATGGAGCGCTGAGGTTCGACGGCTGGCGTTGGGAATCCTGGATGGGGAAGCTGTTTGATTTCCGGATCGGAATCTTGTGTTCGGATCCGCGAGCCAGCCAACGACATGCGCGACGTGCTCGGGTCTTTGGGACCTCGCTGGACGGGTTGGACGCTCGGCTGCTCGCGGCTGCGATCGTCGCTCGCCAGCGATTGGGTGGGCCGATCGGCTCGGAACTCGAATTTGCCTGGGGACGCTGGGCGATAATCCTCGTCGGGCCACTTCGTCGGAAGGGTCGGTAGCGAGGTTGCCATCGACTGGATGGATTCTGAGGTGGTGCGACGGTCTCGAGGCGCGACCGTTGGGTTGCCGCTTCGAAATGGACTCGCATCGGCATCGCCCGAGGGTTCCAGGGCGGCTGGTAAGGGCGCTAAGGCTATGCTTTGGGATTCGGAGCGACGTTCTGCTTGTGCTAGGTTGCGATAGGGATCCTGCTTTTCGCCATTGGTCCAAAGGGGCGGTTTTTGGGGGCTGCGCCCCAAGGCGGATAGCGGTCCTTCGATGGGAACCACGGGTAAGGGCTCGCGGCCAACGCGTTCCTGAAGGGCGCGATGGCGGTCCTCTTGGAAGGGTTGCATGGCAACTTCTTGCTCGCCGATCAAATCCTCGGGCAACGGTCCGATGGTGGCTCGCGAGGGTTTGGCGGAATCGATGCTGGAATCGATCGGACCGGAAGAGGGAGCCAGCAATGCCGAGGGTTGTGCCGGGGAGGTCATCGAATGCAACGCAGCGTCGGTTGCGGAGATGCTTGAACGGGGTTCCATCGCGCTGGGGAGCGGGCGATACCAGCACCACGTGCTAACCGCTCCGCCGAACAGCACGCACCATCCCAGCAGTCGCGGTTGTCCCTGCGAGGAAGAGGTGGACGCTTTGGAAGAATTTCGACCGGTGCGAGTGGAGTTGGACATGCGCTGACCTCAACAGTAAGGAGTCTCGGAGTAGGCGCGTCCATGTCACCGTCATCCGCCGTCTATCGTGAACTCTACACTGCGATTTGAGTCGTTCATGAAAAAATCGGTTTGGATGGGTTATGCAAATTCCGCGATTGCCGTAAAACAATCTGGAGAAAGCGAACCGAAGATGGATCTTGAGCGTTCTTTGATTTTTCTTGCGTTGAATTCTTCGTTGCGCGATTTTTTGGATGGATACTCCAGTGAGGGACAGATAGCCCCTCGTCGGGTCGCACGAAGGACAGTTAGTGGACAGGCAGATCCATGTCGCCAAGATGGTGGCGTGGTACCCAGCGGTGGCATGAAGCGTAGGCTCCGCGTTGCACAAGCGCCCCGATCCATTCAGGATCGCCAATTCCATTCGATCCGTCCATCGTTTTTTCATCCGTGGAGAACTGCTATGAGAGCTGTCGTCTACGCCGCATTGATTTGCGTCGCTTGGGCTCCAACGGTACTGGCGAACCAGTACGCCCAACTCTTTAAGTCAACGTCGCATGATTTCGGTACCGTTGCCAAGGCCGCCAAGACCGAGCATCGATTCCTGTTTACCAACACGTACAACAAACCGATTCACGTCCGAAGCGTTCGAACATCGTGCGGATGCACGACTCCCATCATCGAGACGGAGACGGTCAATCCAGGTCAACAAGGTTCCATTTTGGCCCGCTTCAACACGGGAACGCATTCTGGGGCCCGAGGCGCGACCGTTACGGTAACGTTTGATCAGCCCGCGTTTGGCGAAGTGCAATTGCAAGTCAAAGGCTACATTCGCACCGACGTGGTCTTCGATCCAGGTGAGGTGTCGTTTGGGGACGTAGTCCAAGGGGAAGCCAAGAGTATGCAGGTAACCCTTGAATACGTCGGAAAGCCTACTTGGCAAATCACGGAAGCTCGCTGCGATGAAGCGTTTGTTCACGTCACCACCGAAGAAAAAATGCGTCAAAACGGACGCGTCAGCTACTTGATCAACGTCGAGCTCGATCGCAACGCTCCTGCAGGGCCCCTCCAAAGTGAGATCGTTCTGCGAACCAACGATCGCAACCTGACGTCGGTTCCACTCCGATTGATCGCCAACGTCCTCTCCGAGATCACGGTAAATCCCAATCTGCTTTCGCTGGGCGACGTCAAGGTCGACGACTCCATCCGTCAACTGCTCGTGGTTAAGGCGCAGCAACCCTTCAAGATCCTGGAGGTGGAAAGCGATCGATTCCATGTTTCGGCAGAGAATCTCAGCGACGAAGCCAAAACGCTCCACACGGTGCGATTGGTGCTGCAACCGCGATCCAGCGACGATGTAGGCGATGTTCGTAGCAAGCTCGTGATCCGCACGGATCGGGACGCCAAGCCTGTCATCGAAGTGGATATCGTCCACCGCATCAAGCACACGTTGGATGGGGAAGCCGCGACCGACCCCGCCGTTGTGCGTCCGTAATCCCAAACGCCGAGTACCGGCTTAGCGGTCATAAAAAACAAACAGCCGATCGGGACTCCCGATCGGCTGTGTTCGTTTCTAGACAGCGGCTCCGCTGCCCTTGGGTGCTAGGAAAACCCGCTTAGCGGCGTCGGCGATTCATGGTCGTGCCTGAGAAGGGATCTCGCGTTTCGTCGGTAAAGGCTTGTGCAAAGAACAAGTCGACCGCGGTGGACGACGGGCTATCCGACGCCGGTGCGGTTTCTGGAGCGCCTTCACCTTCTCCCAACGGGGAACCAGGGCTGTTCAAGCGGTTGACCAGCAACAGCACATCGAGCGGATTCACGAAGCCATCGCCATTGATATCAACTGCCGGGTTGGTGTCCGGAGAGTTGAGCGGCAATTGTCGCGAACCGGCGGCGTTGATGTCGTTGACGATCGCCAGAACGTCCAGCGGAGTGATGACACCGTCGTAATCGACGTCCAAAGGATTGGCTTGGTTTTGGAACGCCGAGTAGAACGAAATGGTTGTCGTGCCAACGTTGCTTGCGACGGCGTTCTCATCCTGGAACTCGTATTGCAAAACAATCTGGGTCGGACTGCTGATCGAGTGGGTGAATTGAATGCGGCCGTCGGAAAGGACCGTCGCGGTTCCCGATAGCGGAGCGGTGAGGATCCGCACGGTGGACCGATCGATGGCAGCATTCTTGCCGAAATCATTGGATAGCACGTCCATAACGATCGGACGGCCATACGAGGTGCGATAGCTGTCGTTGGTGGCCGTTGGAGGCGGTTCATCCAAGTTGTTGATCGTAACAATCACTTGACGCTCGAAAAGCAGGCCGCTTCGGTCGGTCGCGCGAACGCGAACCGAGTAGGCATCCTGCACTTCGTAATTGAAGCGAGTGTTGGTTTCCAAGCGATTGCCAACGATGCGGAACTTCGAGTTGTCGAAGCTGCCGTTTCCAGACACCAAGCTAAAGGTCAGCGCGTCCCCTGCATCGACGTCGGCGCCATTGAGCAATCCGACCAGCGAGCCAGGGGCGAGATTTTCATCGACCGCTTGGTTCGAGATCGAGATCGCGGTTGGGGCTTCGTTCACATCGAGGATGCGAACCGTCAGGAGCGTCGAAGAAACCTCTCCCGAACGATCGCGAACGCTGATCGATTCGGTGTAACTAGGTTGGGATTCGAAGTTGAACGACGATCTCGCGATGAGCTGGTTTCCAGAGATCAGGAAGTTGGAACTCGTGCTGACTCCGTTCACCGGCGTGAAGAAATACTCGAAGGCATCGCCGGCATCTTGGTCGAGTGCCCCGAGCACACCCACCACGCGGTTGCTTCCAGAGTTCTCTGCAATGGTCGCGGGAGCAAGGCTGACGCCGGTGGGAGCATCATTTCGATCCAGAACGGTGATGACGAAGCTGGCTTGGATTTGGTTCAGCGCGCCATCCACTCCCTGGATTCGGACTTGATAGGAGTTCTTGGTCTCAAAATCAAACGGAGTCTTGGCGAACAATTGTCCATTGACGATTTCAAAGGCAGCATTGTCGCTGGATCCTGCCCCGGACACGAGTTCATAGGTGTACGGGTCGTTTGCGTACTGGTCATCGCTGCTGAGCGAACCGATCAAGAAATTCGAGGCGTTCTCAGCGACTTGGGTGTTGCTCAACGCTAGCCGAGTAGCAGGTTCGTTGGCGTCCAGAATCGAGATTGGGAAAACGCTGTCGGTCGAATCGCCATTGGTATCTGTTGCCCGAACGACAACGAAGTAAACCGATTGGCTTTCGAAGTCGAAGGTTCGCCCGCTGAGCAACTGATCGCCTGAGATCAGGAAGTCGTCGTTATTGAACCGTCCGATTGGCAGCGAGTAGGTCAGTCCTCCAACCGCATCGGGATCGAATCCTGAAAGGGTTCCTACAACCGAGCCCGCCGAACTTCCTTCTAGGATCGAGCCGCCCGAAAGAGCGATTTCCGCCGGAGGTTCTTGAACGTTGAGGACTTGAATGTCGAAGTTTCGATCAAAGGACAAGCCGCCACTGTCGGTGGTTCGAATGGTGACGGAGTATTGCGATTGCGATTCGAAATCGAGTCCCGATCTCGCACGCAATTGACTTCCAACGATCGTGAAGGCGGTGTGATCGTTGCTGCCCGATTGTGGGATCAATGAATAGGTAAAGGCGTCCCCGCCGTCTTGGTCCGTGCTGGACAACGAGCCGACAACGGTGTTCGGTGCGCCGTTTTCCGGGATCGTCGCGTTCGAGAGAGCGACGGACGACGGGGCTTCGTTCACGTCGTTCACGGAGATGACCAAAGCGCGTTCCACGCTGGCTCCCGATCCGTCCGTCGTTCGAACGCGAATCGAGTAACTCGATTTGGTCTCGAAATCAAAGATTCGGGTCGTCAGCAATTGATTGCCAACGATGCTAAAGTCACCGTTGTCGGTGCTGCCGGTACCGCTAACCAGGGCGTAGGTGAACGTCTCTCTCGCGTCTTCGTCGGTGGAGGCAAACGTTCCCACAAGGCTACCGACGAGGGAGTTCTCTGCAATGGCTGCCGGACTGACACGCACATCGGTCGGTGCATCGTTAGCGTCGGTGACCAGAATCAAATAAGCGTTCTCCGAGAAGAGCCCGCTTCGGTCGGTTACTCGCAATCGAATGTTAAGGAGCGGAGTCTGTTCGAAGTTCAACGGGTCCTTCGGGAAAATGAAGCCGGTTGTCGGATCGATGGTCACGAGCACGTTTTGGGCAGAGCCAGCACCTGCGACCAAGCTATAGGTCAAGGTATCCCCGGCATCTTGATCGGCGCCGGTGGCGCGAGCAATCGAAGTGCTCGTCGGTGCATTTTCTGTTGCCAAGAAAACGAAGTCCGTAAACGTTGGAGCTTCGTTGACATCTCGCAAGAGGAGTACGACTTGTCGTTCCAAGAACATTCCGCCAGCATCGGTGGAGCGAACGCGGACCGAATAGACCGATTGCGTTTCGAAATTCAAAGGCGCGTTGGTCAAGATGCGGTTACCCGCGATTTGGAACGACGCATTGTCGGTCGCGCCGGTTCCACCCACGAGCGTGTAGGTAAAGGCAATGTCGCCTGCATCTAGATCGAGCGAGGACAGCGTGGCAATCACCGACTGCAGCGGGGAGTTCTCATCGAGAATGCCTCCCGATACGTTGATCGCCAGTGGAGCTTCGTTCACATCGCGAACGCGGATGGTGAAGGTGTTTTCGGTGAACAACCCGCCGGCGTCGGTCGAGCGAACTCGAACGAAGTGCGTTTGCTTCTGTTCGAAGTCGATGGTGCTGTTGGTCACCAATTGATTGCCAACAATGGACCATCGGCTGTTGTCCCCGTCCCCCAGTCCGGGCACCAATGCGTACGTGAACGTGTCGGTATCATCGGCATCGGTGGTTGAAAGCAACCCGACAGCAAATCCGTTCGAGGCATTTTCGTTGAGCGTGCTGTTGCTCAAAGCGACTGCGGTCGGGGGATCGTTGATGTTCACGATTGAAACCGTCAGCGGTTTCTCAAAGCTGAGCCCGCCTGCATCCGTTACCTTGACGCGCACCGAGTAGGAGCTGCCCAAGTCGAAGTCAAAGACTTGCTTGGTGCGAATTCGGCCGCCAACAATTTCAAACAAACCGTTGTTCGCGTCTCCAGAGCCAGCGATCAAGCTATAGGTGAAGGTGTCGTTTGCATCGACATCGGTTGGAAGCAACGCACCGACGACGGTGCCCACCGGCTGGGCTTCGAAGACCGAATTGGGAGACAATCGAAGGTCGGTGGGGCTTTCGTTCACATTGCTAACGGAGATCGTCAGCGGTTTTTCGAACGATTGGCCGAACTGGTCGGTGACTCGAATGCGAATCGAATAGCTGCTCTTGGTCTCGAAATCGAAGACCGAAGACGTTTGGATCTGATCGCCCGCTAGTACAAATTGGCCGTTGTCGTCGGACCCGGTTCCGCTGACCAATTCGTACGTTAGCGTTGCGCCTGCATCTTCGTCCGTACCGACAATGGTGCCGACCACGGTGTTGATCGGAAGGTTCTCAGGGACTTGGCTAGTAGACAGCTGCACGTTCGACGGTGGGTCGTTTTGGTCCTGGATGGAGACCGTGTAGGTCGAATCGAGGACGGTGCCAGCGCGGTCGGTGGTTCGCACGCGGATCGCGTAATTGGGGGAACGCGGGGCTTCAAAGTTGAATGCCTGACGCGTCTTCAATTCGTTGCCTACGATGACGAAGAAAGCGTTGTCGGCGGAGCCTGTTCCCGACACCAGCGTGTAACGATGCGCATCTGGGCTGTCCGGATCGTTGTTCGTGAACGATCCAACGAGGCTATCTGCGGGAAGGTTTTCGTTCAACGTCGATGACGACAACAATGTCTGCGTTGGGGCTTCGTTAACGTTCGTGATATCGATCAAGAAGGTCGTATCCAAAGATAGCCCCCCAGCATCGGTCGTTTGCACGCGAATCGTGGCCGAAGTTTTGGTCTCGAAATCGAGACTTCCCACCAGGCTGATCAAGTTTCCATTGATCGCGAAGAGGCCATTGTCATCCGAACCAATCCCTGGAAGGAATGCGTAGGTAAAGGCCGTATCGGTCAGGGTGTCGGTATCGAGTGTCGTCAGCATCCCCAGGACCGTGCCGACGGCGGAGTTTTCGGGAATCGAGCGTTTCGAGAGTCGCAGAGACAAAGGAGGCTCGTTTACGTTGGTAACGCTGATCGAGAATGTCTTCTCGACCAACAATCCACCTGCATCCCGCGACTGCATTCGAATATTGAACTGATTTTTGGCCTCGAAGTTGAAGACAGCGTTGGAGACCAACTGATCGCCCACGATGGAGAACAGCGCGTTGTCGTTGTCCCCACTGCCGGTAACCAATGCATAGGAGTAGGTGTCCACGTCGTCCGCATCGACGCTTGTTAACGTTCCGACGCTTGAGCCAAGCGGCAGGTTCTCCGCGATAGTTGCCTTGGAAAGGGTGATGTCGGTCGGTGCATCGTTGACATTAGAGACGTTGACTGCAACGACTTGTTCGGTGGATAGCCCACCAAGGTCGGTGGTTTTGATCCGGATCGAGTAGTTGTTCTTGACGAAGAAATCGAAGACTTGAGCCGTTTTCAGCTTGTCGCCCGCGATGGTGAAGAGCTGATTGTCATCGCTGCCTGTACCGCTGACAAACTCGTACTTGAAGACGTTGTCGCGATCCGGGTCGATCGAAGTAAAGGCCCCGACCACGGTCCCGACCGGCGAACTTTCAGCGACTGTGTCAGGTGTCAAAACCGCGCCCGAGGGGGCTTCGTTCTGGTTCAGGATCTCGATGTCCAGCGGGGCTTGGTAGGTTTGCCCGTTGCCATCCGTCGCTTCGACCAAGATCTGGTAGATGCGTTGTTGTTCGAAGTCAAACGGGTCGTTCGACAAGAGCGAGTTGCCCGACAGAGTGAATTTGTTGTTGTCCAATCCACCCAGAACCAGTGCTACAGTCGCCGCGTCTCCCGTGTCGGGATCGGTTGCCGATATGGTGCCGATGAATTGTCCCGACGGGAGATTCTCAGACAGTCGGTTGGCGGAGATGCGAATCCGATCCGGTGCTTCGTTGACGTCCGTGATGTTGACCGTAAAGGTTTGTTCGGTGAACAGTCCTTGGAAGTCGGTAACGCGAACGCGAATGTAGTACTGCGTACGGGACTCGAAGTTGAACGTCACGCGCGACCACAAATCGCCGTTGTTGATCCCGAACATGATATTGTCGGTATCCCCAATGCCAGGCACTAGGGTGTACTTGAGCGTATCCGCGAGATCCGGATCGTTGCTTGTCAGTTGCCCGATCACATAGCCGGCGAGTTCGTTCTCCGGCAAGGTGTTGCCGCTCAAGTTGATGACGGTCGGCGGTTCGTTGACGTCGGTAACGGTGATTGTGAAGGTCTCCTCGTAGAAGAGCCCTCCCAAATCCGTCGTGCGCACCCGCACGTACATCAACGGGCGAGTTTCGAAATCGAGTGCGGCGTTGACCAAAAGCCGATCGCCCACGATGAGGAACGAGGCATTGTCGGTATCTCCGGCGCCGGTCGCGAACGAGTAATTGAAGACAAAATCCGTGAGGAAGTCGGTATCGGCCGTTAGGAAAGTCCCAACAACGACGCCGGGCAGGGCGTCTTCTCGTGCGGTGGTAGGTGTGAGGACCAAAGCCAATGGGTCTTCATTGACATTCGTCACGGTGATGACAAAGGCTTCTTCGTAGAAAAGCCCCGCGTTGTCGGTCGTTCGAATGCGAACCGATAGAGTCTGATCGACTTCGTAATTCACCGCCGTCGTCAACAACAATTGGTCTCCGAGAATTGTGAACAGCGCGTTGTCCGTCGAACCTGCACCGGTCTCAAGCGAGTAGGTGAAGGTGCTTCCTCGGTTTGGATCCCGGGACGTCAAGGTACCAACAAAAACCGGGGCGGCGTTTTCAGGAACGGTGCTGCCTGCCAACAGGATATCTGTGGGCGGCAGTTCAGGCAGTTTGGCCCCGTAAATTCGGTCGTAGATGGGTTCATCAATGGGAACGGCTTGAAGCGATCCGTTGATGGGCACGGTGTAGATGTAAGGCGTTTGAAGTACCAACTGGGACGTAACCTGTCCGACCCCGGTGGGCAAATCCAACAGCGCGTAACCGTTGCTATCGGAAACGGCCCCAAGATCGCGTACCACGATAAGGGACCAGCTCAATATGGTTCCTTCATCGAGCGTAAATGTGTCCGCTACTTTCAATTGCCAAATGCCAGCCAGAGACTTGCCGTTCATGGCGGACAACGGGCTGGTTGGCCTGAAGGTTCCCGTAAACGGAGCGGTTCCACCCGCGATGGGGATCGTTGCGGAATCGTCGAACGTAGTATTCGTGAAATCGTCTCCATCGAAACCAACGCCGCTAGCCAAAGTGACTTCGGTACCGTCTGGGGCGACCAACGTAATGATCAAATCCGAGTCCCAGGTGTGGGCGATATTGATGTTGACGTTGACGTCTTGGATAATGCCGGTATCCACAACATTGATCGGCGAAAACGAAGTCGAGTTATCGAAAATGGGAACTGCGACCGATGTGCTGTTAGTTGCAGTGTTCGTGCCCAGAGAAACGAGCCAATTCGAAAGGGGAACGTCGATACCGTCCAAGATTCCATTGCTGTCCAGATCTTCGATCACGCGATCGTAGGCGCGATTGCGTTTGGAGAATCCGAAATCATTGCCGACCGAGAAGGAACTGTTGGTGACGGTGATGGGATACGAGGTGACCGAGGTTTCTTTCCACTCTGGGGTCGCTGAAATCCTCAAGATGTAATCGCCAGTTGGAACGCTGGCAAACGTGAAAAAGCCCTCGGGCGACACAATGGCGATGGGTTCGGTGCCATCAAACTGCATGTTGTCCGCGCCAGCTGTTTCAAGGTACGCAATTGCAAATCCTGGATTCAGCCCCGCCGATGTCCCGGGAAGTGCACTGCCACGCTCGAACGTCTCATAGCTTCCATCGCCATCGTAATCTTCATAAACCGTACCGCCGATCTGCGGAGCAACTGCAGTACCTAAAACGCGCAAGACAAACGAGCCTTCGTCCAAATCGTTGTTGCTGATAACCAAGTCTTCCGCAAAGCTACCCGGCGCGGTGGGTGCGAATCGAATGGTGAACGTGGTGGCTTCGCCGATGTCTAGTGCTTTCGGAGTGAAGTTTCTCACTTGAAACGGGGCTGGAACATCGATGGCGGTTAAGTCCAACGGAAGCGAACCTTGATTGCGAATCCGCAGCGTGGTTTCGACGAACTGTCCCGCCAACGCCGACCCGAGATCGACGATCGAACTGCTAAGGAGTTCGTTTGTCGTGTTGACGACCGAAATCTCCGCATTGCCCACACCGCGAACGAGCGTGTTGGCATTGATACGACCAAAGCCGTATTCGATGTGTTTGCCGGTGTTGATGTTGTAGGTGACTCCGCCGATGAGGTCCGTGCTGTTGCGAATCATGGCTCGCAATTCGGCAGGTCGAAGGGCTACGCCCATGACGTCGGCTTGTGCAAGTGCTAAAGCACCGATGCCAGCCGCCAAAGGACTGGCCGAGGAGGTGCCCCCAAAGCCTGTCGCGCCGGTGCCGGTGTAGTCCCCACCTGCATACCCGTCCGCCCCGGTTCGGTCGGTGGTGTCGATGGCCAGCGTACCCCCGTTGCTCGGGGAAACGATGTCCAAGGCCGCCCCGAACTGACTGTAGTTCGATCGGAAATCCGAGTTCGTCGATGCCCCGACCGCGATCACGCCAGGAGTCACCGCCGTTTGCCCAGCGGGTTCACCCAGGACTCCGGCACCGCTATTACCCGAGGAAAAGAAGTAGGTGGTACCCAGGCCACCACGACCTTGGACAGTGGCAATCGCCAACGCCGCATTCATCGAGGGGAACGGACCGCCGCCCCCCCACGAGTTGTTGACCAAGTCGCCAGCCCGCCAGGTTCCGGTGCCGTCCGCTGTGATGCCACCCGCATAGAGCAGTGCCGAGGCGACGTCATCCAGCGCGGCGACAAAGCCATCGTGGAAGATCTTGATCGAAATCACAGGCGAGTTGTAAGCAGCGCCTGCAACCCCTCGGTTGTTGTTGCCACTCGCAGCAGCAACCCCCGCCACGGCGGTGCCGTGCGCATCGGATCCGATCGGTTCCGATGCGTTGGTCAACGTAACGAAGTTCCAGCCGTGGATATCATCCACCCAGCCGTTGTTGTCGTTGTCGATACTGTCCCCATCGATCTCACCAGGGTTGGTCCAAACGTTCAAATCCGGGTGCGTCGATTGCACGCCATCGTCGATGATCGACATGATGATGTTGTTCGATCCACCTTGGTTTAC
Organism: Pirellula sp.; assembly: GCA_046318495.1. Classification (GTDB taxonomy): domain Bacteria; phylum Planctomycetota; class Planctomycetia; order Pirellulales; family Pirellulaceae; genus JBKCUI01. The sequence goes on from JBKCUI010000403.1 coordinate 12,584, forward strand.
GTCCCAAGCCAAATCGACGTCCGCATCTGCATCCGGGACGCCACCAGAAGCGCCAGTGTTGCGGAGATGCCATTGGTTGTTGAAGCGAGGATCGTTCGGGATGAAGTGGCGTTCGAAATTCACATAGAAGTTGGGATGCGCCCATTCGACAGCTGGATCGATCGAGAGGCGATTGGCCAAATCGATGGCGGCGCGACCTGCGTGGCGTGTCATCTGACCGACGTACTGCGTGGTGGTCCCAGCGACGCGTTGGAAGGACTCGAACTCGGGATAGCGCGCAAAGAACTCGGATGGCTTCTCGCCGGGACGCATTCCGACAATGACTTCATTGAGCACCGTCATGTCGGTTTTCGAGATCAAGTCGCGATAGACCGGTACAACATCGACCACGCCCACGATCGCGTTGACTTCGGCGACGAAGCCAGGGGTAACATCGGTCGTCCATTCATAGACATTGCCCGCGGTTCCCATCCCCCAAACTCGTGTCAGGCCTTCCGGCAGTTTGATCTCTGGTGTCGCCGTAGTGATCGCCAGCCGCCGCGTATCGAGCGTCAAACCAACGTTGGAAACCCCGCCGTCGTAGAAGGCATCCGCACCGCGAACGATTCGTCCCGCTTCGGGAGCCTCTGGCGCTGCGTCCCAGTTCGGATTGTTCCAAACGACGTCGCTGGCCAGCAAGGCCCGCAACTCCAACCTTTCCAAGTGAAACGTTCGGCGACTGGGATTACGTTTGCGCTTCGACATTTGGTTCATTCCTAAACGGGTCGTTGTAACGGACGCACAAATAATGAAAAAAATGCAACTTGGCGCCCTGTGTGATTCGAATTCCTTGGCCTACTGGAATCAATACTAGGTTGGCCTGCATCCTTGATTTTTTCGGAAAAATGCGTACCCATGACCGATCCTGGGGGGATGCGTTCTCCCTGGAAAGCACCTGCGATCCCCGTGGTTCTCGTCCCCCTCGCGAGCGTTTTCCGATGCGTTGACCCAGCTATTGGCTAACTTTCCAACCGAGACGCAAGGCTGTTCAAGGGAAAGGGACGCGGGTGGGCCGTTCCGAGGACCCTGAGGATTCACCCCCAAGCCCACCCGTCGCATCGAGCACGCGCCAAATGGACTCGGTACGATGATTCTGCTGATTCGTGTGCCGTTTCCCACTCTGCGTTGTTTTGCACAACGCGCTCGCGTTGCTAGCAATGGCTGTCCTGTCGCTCGACTCCTTGAACTCGATCCTCGTGCGTTTGAGATATGCCTTGGCCCTCGCCATGGTGGCGTGGTTGGCGTGCGGCCGCTCCGCGGGGCAAGATGACTCGGAATCGCCACCCACGGCGGAATCGGTGCTTGCTCAACTCCAATCGCCGGACACATCGGAGGTCCTGCGCGGATTGCGGCACGCGAGGGAGTTCGCGGCGCACGACGCCATCCTCGCGCGAACCATGCTCCATCTGATAGACGATGAACGCATGATATCCGACGGACCCTTTGTGCAAAGAATCGTCTGGTTTGAGGCCGCAATTGCATTCGACCCCCATTCCGAAACGGGGCTCGAAGTTCTCAAGCAGTACCTTGAGAATGATCCTCCCCCGAACATCGCCGAGCGACTGATCTACTACTTGCTGAACGACGCACCCCCTGATGCGGAGTTGTACGATTTTGTAAAGCCCCACTTCCATAGTCTCGATGAGCATTTGCGCTGCGCAGCGATCCAGGCTTCGGGCAACCTGGCGGTCGATCCGGCCGTTTGGTTGCGCGACATGAAGGATCCGCTCGGCGATTCGGATGTCCACGTTCGCGGAGCCGTCATCGCTGCACTTATGGAGCAACCCGAGCAAGCTGCCTCGCTCCTCGACCGTCTAATCGAGATGCTCTACGAGCCAGGAGATGTGTATGTCGCCATCTCCTTGCATGCTGCAAACACGTGCCCGCTTCGATGCCGGGTCGCCAAACTCTTGTGTTCGATGGGAATGGCGGCAGGCCCTGCCCTCGACGATCTGCGTGTCGTTTGGGCGATGGATGAAGACATGGACACTCGGGTCTGGTCCGCAGTCGCAATCGCACGGATAACCGAGCCGCCCGAACCGTACACCATCGAGTTTCTCGGACAGCGACTGCGGCGCGAGGACTCGTGGGCGAGCTTTGAACTTGTCAAAGCAATGAGGCAATTGTCCCCCGATACCCCAGGCCTCATTGCTTGTGTTGGCCGCGCCATTCGCTCCGCGCCTTATCGCGTTCGAACGCGACTGGCCGGCCTCATCTTTGAACTCGGGCTGGAATCCCAACCGGGATGGTGCAAGTCTCTTCTAGAAGATCGACACCCCGAAGTGGTCGCAGACTCGCTGGAGACGATGCTTGAGAATCGGTACCACTTCGGGGGCCTAGCGCCGCAGTTAGCATCCATCGCCGCCCGTGAATGGCCGGAGGAATTCGATGCGTACTACGGGTATCGCGCCACGGAATCGGCGCTACTTGCCATCGATTCCATGGGAGCGCAAGCTTCCCTGGCGAAATCCATCCTGCGACGCTGGGCCGAGGAACACAGCGATGAGCAAAGCGATACCGCCGCCCGAATTCGGGAATGGCTGCAACGCGAATAGCTGGCGTACCATGCTGCACGGTTCCCCTGCGTTCGATCCGGGGGCTCGACTATACTGGTGCGCATGACGTTTAGTTGATCTTGGATTCCGTTGAAGCAGCCTATCCTTCTTAAGACGCCCAGTTGCCCCATGACCGATCCCACCCCAGCGACACCACGCAAGCATCCCGTTCGCCGCCTTTTGATGGCGATCGGTGCCATCGCCTTGATCGCATTGGTGCTCCTCGCTTTCTTGCCCCAGATCTTAGGCTCCAAGTGGCTTTACCAAAAGCTGGTCGACCGTTTGGCCGTGCAAGGCTTCCGATTGCAAGTCGATAGCGCCGAACTGGGTTGGACACGCCCGATCGCCCTCCGCGGCATTCGCCTTGAACAACTCGATGCGCCCGAGAGCGGCGACGCAAAGCCCAACGTCGCCAACAAACGGCTCGATTTGCTCTCCATCGAGGCCATCGAATCGAATCGATCGCTGCTCGGGTATCTGTTGCATGGCCGCGATCTTGGGCAGATCACGATTCGAAAACCCCAAATCGATGTCGAGCTTCTGGAAAACACATCCAACCTTGAAAAGCTCGCCAAGTCGATCGAGGAGTCGTCGCTCAAGCCAAAAGCGAACCCCGGTGGGCGACCGCCCAAGATCGACATCGCTCTCGCAGTCGAAGGGCTATCGGTCAGCGTCACTTCGCCGGAGGACGCCAAATCCAAGGGGCAGGATCAAGTCCTCGTCATTCCACCGCTAGATCTCAAAGCCACCTACCGATCGCTCGATGGCAATGCACGTGTCGAAATCGAACCGACCACGATCTTGGATTCGGTCGAGATCACTCCCGAACTCGTGCGACTCGGGTTGGGCCGCGCGATTCCGCTGCTCGCCAAGAGCGCATGGTTCGACGGTCGGGTTTCTTTGCATATCGACGCCACCGAGATTCCGCTGGAGCACGCAGAGCTACTGCGAGGTCGCGCTCAATTGACGCTGCATCAAGTCCGCAGCGGTCCATCCGAGCCGGTGATCTTGAACGTCCTCGACATGATTGCCAAGTTCCGAAAAGCCGAACCCGTGCACGAGTTGGTGTTTGTCGATGGCTCGGTGGTGTTGGTCTCGGCTCACGATGGCGTGATCGAGCATCAAGGCGTTCAAATCGGCTTGCCGAAGATCGATCCTCGCTTGCAGATCAATAGCGCCGGCAACGTTGGCATCGTCAATCGCGTGCTCGATCTGGGAGTGGGGATCCCCGTCCCGTTAGAAATGCTGGCTCGTCGCGAATCGGTGCAGTCGATCGGCGTACCGCAAATCACCTTGCCCATTCGCGGGACGCTCGATTCCCCTTATGTCGATTGGAAAGGGCTGCGGCATGACTCCGCCGATCTATTGACGTTGATTTCAGCAGCCCTGGGTGACGAAGCTCCAGGCACGGCAGCGGCCATCGGTGCGCTGAGCGGCGTGGCGGAAGGCAATGCCGATCAAGCTATCGGTGCGGCCATCGATTTGATCCGCGAACTGCGGCAAAAGCGACAGGAGCGCAAGAAGTCCTCCGCAGGAGCCGCTGCATCCTCGGGCGTGGCTGGCAACGGCATTCCGACGGCCAACGACCCGTTCCTCGACGCATCCGCCGAGGATACCTCCAAATCGAACAACACTCCTGAGGATGCTTCGGCCCCGCGCCGCCCATTGCGCGACGCGCTCAAGAATTTGCTCAACGGTCGCGACCGTAATCCGTAAGACTGCGCCAACGCTTAGTCGGATGGAACCCAACTCCGTTTTTGCAATCGCTCACATCCCGATTAAGGCTTGTGGGCAGCCCTATCCATCTCTTCTTCATCTTCGTCGTCGTCATCGTCCCCCTCTTCTTCGTCATCATCATCGTCCTTGGCCGTGGTGAAGACGAAGGCGGCGCGTACGGGAGGGGGCATGGGCGAATCGGCTCCGCGCACACTGCGCCAGACGATGTCGTTGAGAATCAAATCATCGGCTGCATCGGGAATGGAGAAGTCCATTTGCTCGGAGATCCCCGAGCCCCAAGCCAATGCATTGTTGGTGGCCGTGATGTCAACACGCGGCGGCAATGCTTCGTATGGTGACAAGTCGGGGGTGTTGGTGAAGGCGTTGTACATCGGCCGAGCGGCTGCATCGAACTGCGTCATCGGCTCCAGACCGAGAATGAGTTCCATGGTGCGCAACATGCTCGAGGTGGAGTACATGGTGGAATCGACGGAGCCTCGACGGATGTAAGGGCTGATCGCAAGCGCCACGGAACGGTGCGCATCGACGTGGTCGCTTCCGTTTTGCACGTCGTCTTGAATGACAAAGATCGCGGTCTTCGGCCAGAACGAACTCTTGGTGATGGCTTCGACAATCTTGCCCAAAGCCGCATCGTTCTGAGCGACCATGGCCGTCGGCGTGAGCTTGCCTACCCGCGTGCCGGCTGTATGGTCATTGGGCAGGTGGATCGTGAGGAAGCGAGGCAAATTGCCGTCGGTCTCGAATTGTTTCAAGCGGCGAATGACCGTCTCGGCCCGATCCAAATCGTTGTAATCCAGATCGTACGACCGGTAGGCGGGGTCGAAGTGCCCTTCGAGCACGGGGATCTTGGCGCGGGCTGGGTCCCCGGGATTGCGACCGTTGGCGATAAACTCGCCGAACGAGAAGTAGGAAACGCCCGCGTCCTTGCATTGACCCCAGAGGTAGCCGCTCTTGGGCTGGCCGATCTTCGTCGCCCCCTCGGCGGGATAGGTAAGTTTGCCGCGGCTCTTGCCATACGTCAGGGGCCAAGTCTTTTCCACGAAGTCGCTGGCATAAGCAGCCATGGTCCATTCGTGCCCGTCGGCGCTGACTTCGCCATCGACATACAGGTTGTCGAGCAATACGAACTGATCGACCAGTGCATGGTGATTGGGAGTGACGTTCTCACCGAAGATGCATAGCGATGGATCGCCATTGCCTTTGGGGATATCGCCAAAGAGTTGATCGTAGGTGCGATTTTCCTTGATGATGTAAAAGCAATGCTGGATCGGGCTCGGATCCCCAACCTTAGCTGGAATCGGATTGTCGGCCGATCGATCCTGCGTGTTGACGGCCGAGTCGGTTCGAAGCGGTACGCTCTGAAACGCCAAACGCGTCATCGCTGCCAGTTCATCCGGCGTTGGTGTCGGGATCGAGGACAGGGTCCCTTGAAACAATCCGCCAATGTATTCCGTAACGGTTCGGGGGGCTGGGCGAACGGGGTTGGGGCCGTAGCGGTTGTCTTTGCTCGCTAGCCCTTTGCCATTGGTGACGAAGATCTGTTCGCCGTCTTGGCTAAAGGTGACATTCGTTGGATACCAACCGACGGGAATGAAGCCCAACGAACGCGTGGTCCGGGGTTGGGTGATGTCGAACAGGGCGATGTTGTTGTTGCAAGAGTTGACTGCGACCAGCACTTTCTCGTCCGGCGAAATGCACAGCGCCGACGGCGTGCTGCCGTTCTTGGCGTTTGGATACAGGGCGGTGATGAGGACTTCTCGTTGTTCGCCCGTGTTGCTGTCGAGCACCACCACTGAGTTTTCGTCCGAGCAAGCTACAAACAACCGTTGGGAGTCTTCATGCAAAATCATTTCGGTCGGATGCGAAAGCGTCTTCCACTGTCCGACGATGGCCCACGTCTTCAGATCCACCACGGCGATTTCGGCGCGACCCCACAAGCTGACAAAGAGTCTGCCTCGTTTTGGATCCTCGAGCAACGTGTATGGATAGCTCTCCTCGGGCAGTGGCAACGTATCGGTTGCGATCACACCAGTTCCTGGTCGAGGCTCCAGCGGATCGAGAAACCGCTTGAGTTGGTTTGCCAAGAGTCCGCATGCGTATCCGGTCCGTTTGTCCGCAGAGATACCAACGCCGCTCACGACGAACTTGTCGGTCTTGGTGCCCAGAACGAGCGTCTGGGGCGGCCCCAAGAAGCCTTGGTTGTAGGGATACACATAGACTTTCTCATCTTCGCCACCAGATACGAGCAAGTGTTTTCCATCAGCGGTAAAACTCATGCCGTAGAACGACTGCGGAATCGGAGTGCGGGTGATTCGGTTGAGCGTTTTGGCTTCCAGCGTGATGATCTCGTGCTCCCCATAACCGCAGTGCAGGACTGCGATTTCCTTGCCCTCGGGATGGACCAGCATGTGCACGGGGAAATCCCCGAGCGGAGCTTGCTTGCCTTGGGCGTTGATTGTCCAGCCGTTGGGCAGCAGCGTGGTGCCGCTGGCTTGCATTCCAGGCAACGTTGGTAAAGCAGCACGCTCGGGATTTTCGGTTTGAGGCTCCTGACGCTGGGCGGAACTTGCGTTTACCCAGAGCAGACAACAAAATCCGGCGAAAACAGGGACGCAAAGGCGAATGGAACCAAGCAAGAAGGGCATCTGTCGTTCAGCGCAAAAGGGGAGTCTAGTACCAGCGACGAGTATTCCGTCGCGGTGGAGGATCCAACGTGGGGCGGCACGAGTAGAATGCAGTTTACCAAACCATTCCGCCCAGGTGGGCAACGCCTTTGTTCAGAATGGATGAGGGTTTGTGGAACGTACGCAGTGTGATTATCGCTTTTGCATCCGCCAAGCAGCGAAGGTTGTGGTCGCAACCGCCATGATCCATAGGGCGAGCATGTGGGGCCAAAGCATGCCGAAGTCCATCCCGCGCAGCGTGATTCCGCGCGCTGCATCGATAAGCCACGTCGTCGGCAACAGTTTGGAGACCCATTGGAAAGGAACGGGCATCGAATCGAGCGGAAACACATAGCCCGACAAGAAGATCGAGGGAATGATGGTGCCCATCGCCATCTGCCCAGCGGCATCTTTGGTTTCGGCTTTGGTGGAGATGAGCAAACCAAAGGCCAGCATGGTGAGCGTGAAGGGCAACAGCAACGCAAACAGGAGCCCCACGTTGCCACGAACCGGAACCCCGAACACGACGCGCATGACGATCAAGATAAGCAAGAACTCGAATGCCGTTTGGAGCACGTAGGGAGCCATCTTGCCCAAGATGACTTCGCTGCGTCGCACGGGTGTCATGTAGAACTGCTCCAGAGTGCCGGCTTCCTTTTCGCGGACGATCGCGTTGGCAGACAAAATGGTGGCCATCATCTGGCACATGACGACCATCAATCCAGGCAAGAAAAAGTACGAAGACTTGGTGTCCGGATTGAAAAGCACGCGCGGTCTGGATTCCACCGGGAGCGGTCGATCCCTCAGTATTTGTTCAATGGAGGCTCGTAGAGCGATGGCATTGCCGACGTTGACGGCTTCGGCGGCCACGCTGGAGACGGTGCCATCGACGAGCACCGCGAAGGGGGAAGTTTGGCCCGACTCGATGCGGCGCGAGTAGTCTTCTGGGATGAGGATGCCGACTTGTGCTTGCCCTGCGACGATGGCGCGATGGGCTTCGGCTTCGCTGGTGACCCGGCCGACCACATGAAAGTCTCCCGAGTTCTCGAATTGTTCGACGAGGCGGCGGCTTTCTTGGGTGTTGCAGAAATCGACCACGACGGTTCGCACGTCGCGGATGTTCGTGTTGATCGCGAATCCGAGAAAGAACATCTCGACGATAGGAATGAACAACGTGAAGAACAGCGTTTGCGGATCGCGAAGGATATGCAGCATTTCCTTGTAGGCGATGTACTGCATCCGTTGGATCGACGCGTGTGGAGTCATGGTCGATGCCCTTCGGTTTGTTGACGCGTCAACGTCACAAACACATCTTCGAGATTGGGTTCGGACGCTCGAACGTGCAGTCCGCGTTGCACCAGATCGTCCAGGAGGACATGGTCTTCGACGAGAACGTGTACGGCTTGACCAAAGATGGTGGCTTCATGGACTCCAGGCCGCTGCTTGAGCTCGTGAAGGACGCTGGCGATGTCACCGCCGTGAATCTCCCAGCGATGCATGCCGCGCGGTGTGATGGCTGGATGATGCTTGAGTTCCGACGGGGTGCCCAGGGCAAGCAAACGGCTAGCATACAAATACCCGACGCGCCCGCAGCGTTCGGCTTCGTCCATGTAATGCGTGGTTACGAACAACGTGATGCCGGTGGACGCAAGCTGGAACAGCAGGTCCCACAACTCGCGCCGCGCGACCGGATCGACCCCAGCGGTGGGTTCGTCCAGGAACACCAATCGCGGGCGATGCATCAAGGCGCACACCATAGCAAGCCGCTGTTTCCAACCTCCAGACAGTTTTCCGGCGGGTCTCGCGAGATATGGGCCCAATCCGGTCAGGGTGACAAGTTCGTTTTGACGCGCGCGTGCGCTGGCTCGATTGAGTCCATAGATGCCACAGTAAAAGTCCATGTTCTCTTGGGTGGTCAAATCCGCATAGAGCGAGAACTTTTGAGACATGTAGCCGATGTGGGCTCGGATCTGTTCGGACTGGGTTTTCACGTCCATGCCCAGAACGCTGGCGTTCCCTTCGGAAAAATCCAGCATGCCGCACAAGGCGCGAATGAGGGTTGTCTTGCCCGAACCGTTGGGGCCGAGCAATCCGAACACTTCGCCCGCAATGACATCCAGCGAAACCCGATCGATGGCCTTAAAGGAACCGAACTGAATGGTGCAGCCATCGATGTGGATGGCGATTCGCTCGCGATCGGATGGAGGATGGGGGGCGTGCGGAGTGGGATGCTGCGCTGTCGGAGTGCTCGATGGGCTGGCTTCACTCATAGCGCGAGGACTCCCGCGATGCGGCGGTGGCTGCGGGGATGTGCACGCGAGCTGCCATGCCGGACTTCAAGACTCCTTGCGGATCCTCCAGACGGATCTTGATCGCAAAGACTTGATTCCGCCGTTCGTCGGCGCTTTGCACATTGCGCGGTGTGAACTCGCTCGACTCGGCGATGAAGGTGATCTCGCCCCAAACGGGATGCCGCGGTTGATCGTGGGTGACTTGAACGCGCTGGTGCAAGCGGAGGCGATGCAACTCGGTTTCAGGGACATACGCCTTGACCCAAACGTCTTCCGGGTAAAGCCCTCGAATGAGGGGTTGATTCGGCGTAGCGACATCCCCAGGTCGGACGGCGACGACTTCGATGAGGCAAGCTTGGGGCGCGATAACGCTGCATTCCTGGAGCGAGACATCCACCTCTCGCACGCGAGCAACCATTTCGGACAACTGGGCTTCTGCGATCGCAATCTCTTCATCGCGCGGTCCGCGTTGGACGAGATCGTAATCGGCTTTGAGGCGCGCCAATTCCGCTTTGGCTTCAGCAATCTCTTCGGCGCGGGTTCCTCGGTGCAGCATTTCGAGGCGTTTGGCGGTGGAGCGCCATTGGGCTTGGGCTTTCAACATCGCCGCGCGAAGGAAATCAGCTTCGAACTGAATGAATGCGGTTGTGCCTCGCAAGCTATCGATTCGTTCGTAATCGGCTTTGCTGCGTTCGTATTCTGCGTGCCACAGCTCGACATCGAGTTTGGCCATGTCGATTTCTTCTGTCCTCCAACCGGTCTCCATTTTTTGCAGACGTGCGGCGGCGACTTCGACGGATGCTCGGGCGGCTGCAATCTGCTCGGGGAGCGGTCCGTTCTGCAGCATCTCCAGCTTCGCTGCAGCCGCCATGCGTTGGGCTTCCAGTTGGGCGCGTTTGGCTTGCAACTCCGCTCCGTCGATGACGATCAAGACTTGTTCGGCAGACACAGCGTCGCCCTCTCGCACCAGCACTTGTTGAACGCGGCCGCCGACTTTGGAGCTCAACCGCACTTCCTGCGATTCAACGATGCCGGGCAAGTTCAAGTCCGAGGTGGATGCGGGGATACAACCGAGCATCGGCGTCAGGGCAATCGCGAGAACGAGGGACCAAGTGCGTTGGGATCCAAGTCGATTGCGTAAGGACATCGTGATCACCGCTCAGGAGGGGCCCATGCGTCCTCGCGAGGTTCTTGGACAGACCGTAAACCCGTCGGAGAGTGGGGAATAGTCTCGAACGTACGGCAAGCGTTGTGCGTTGGCAAGGGATCGCGACAAATCGCCATTGTTGAAGCACAACGTGCAAACCGATCGGCCAAAAGCGAATCGTTCGCGGGACTAGTTCGCGGCAGGAGCGTTGCCAGACTTTTGAGCCTGCAGGCGTGCGATGCGCTTGATACGATCTGCGACTTGCTGCTTGGCCAACGGATTGTTCGGCGCCACGTGGAGAGCGGCGGCTGCCGCATGTTGGGATTGTTCGAGTGCTGCCAGTGCATCGTCATCGCGGCCGCGGCGCAACGCGTTTTTCCATGTTTGCAAATGCGATTCACTCAGGGCCAGGAGCACATCGGGGTGATCTGGAAAACGATGTAGAAGAGCTTCGCACAAGGCGACGTGGCGGGCTTGGATGAATTCGGCGCGATGGAGTTCCCCAAGCGATCGCAGTTGCGTCGAGAGGGCCGTAAACGGGCGGACGAAGTCGACTTGAAAGACATTCGGCAATTGCTCAACGCCCAGAGCGCATTGCGCCGCGCCTTCGAGCCAATGGTCGATTTCCTCGGGCCATGAGACGGAGCCTGGTTCGGTCGAATCGATTGGCTGGGCGAACACAATGCGGCACATCCAGCCCACCAAGAACTCGCGTTGAAGCAATTCGCGATCCTCGGGAATGTTCCAATCGGTGTTGGCAGGCTCGTGCCAGTGAAATGCCTCGTGACCGGATTCGGATCTGGAAAGCGCCCGACGCAAACGAAGATCGATCACCTCCTGATCCAGTGGGAATTGTTCGTTCCAATGTTGTTCGGCGAGTTCGATTTGTCCTGCGATCGCGGATTCGCCGAGCCACATGGCCAAGCGTTTCCACTCGCGAAATGCGTCCAGGACGCGCGCTTTCCAAAACGTGCGTTCCATAGGCTTCTGGAGGGCTTCGATCTGGTTGCTCGTCGCTTCCAGGAGTTCTAGGCGTTCACCGGTTAGGCCGGCGAACGATTGGAGATCGTTGCCCAAGGGCTTTGGCATGGTCGCAAGGGCGAAGGTCGTTCCGATCCATTCCACGCGCACGCGGTCGTTGTTGGGTTCAGCGGTCAGCAATGCGCCTAGCAATTGCTGTGCATTTCTCAGATGGAACTCAGCGAGCGCAAAGAACTTGGATTGCTGCGAGGATGCCACACGTTCGCCGAAGGCTCGCTGAAGCAAGGCCACGCGAAGCCGTTCGTCGCGCCGCGATTCGGAGCCGGGGCCGGGGCCGGACAACAGGTCTTGGGTTCGCAATTCGCTTTGGCGTCGCAGGCGTTGCTCTAGTTCGGGAGTCAGAATCGCAGGGGAAGCATCGAGATCCTGAATCCACCGCGTTTCGAGTGTGGGCGATTCCTTGGGATGGGGTACTCGTTGCCAGGGGATCTGCAGGGCGAGCAATGCGGCGACCGCCCCGGTGACGATCAATGTTAGGCCCACCCAGCGCAGCGAGCGTAGCCAAGATGATTTGCGAGGGGGTGCTGTTGTGAAGGATTGGGGATGCGGCGGATAATGTCCACGCGATTCGGATTGTGGCGACGCAAACCATGGCACAATCCACGGTGTGACGTCGTCGATGGCTTGGGCAACATTAGCGTATCGATCGCGCGGATCGTCGTGGGTGCATCGATCGGCAATGCGATCCAGTGCATCGCGAGTTGGCATGGCATCGGGGGGAATGCCTTCTCGAGGGGATTTGCTCAGCAGGAATTGCAATACGCGCCCCAATCCATACACGTCGGTGCGAATGGAAAGTTGCGAGTGCACGTTGAACAGTTGCTCGGGGGCCATGTACTCGAGTGTGCCCGGCAGGATTCCAGCGTCCGCTGCGGAGCTCTGCTCGATTGCTCCTTGGGGGTGAAAAGGTCGAGCGACACCGAAATCCGAGATTTTGGGCTGCCAGTCGCGGGGACTCGAGCCCAACCGCTTTTCGATCAGAATATTGGAGGGCTTGAGATCCAAATGAAGGAACCCATGTTCATGGATCGTAGCGAGCCCGGTTGCGATGCGAGCGAACCAACTGGCGATAACGCGCGGATCCAGCGGCGATTCGAGTTGCTGGAGCGTTCCCCCTTCGATGTATTCAAAGACCAAAGCAATCCATTCGGGCGTTGTCGCAACGCTGTAGAGGCGGACTAGGTTGGGATGTTCCATCTTGGCTGCGACCGAACGTTCGCTCTCTCGCGACAACCGTTCGATGGGGCCGTGCTCGGTGCGCGGCACGAGTTTGAGGGCAACGCGTCGGTCGGTCGATTGCTCCCATGCCAGCACGACCAGTGAATGACCGCCGCGCCCGAGGACTTGGCGATACTCATACCCTGGGATTGGGGTAGGCAGCCAATCGGCGTGGTCGCGGTCCATCGAGTGCGCGATGGCATCGATGTGCGCGCGGCATCGATCGCAGTGTTCGAGGTGCGTCTCGATTGCGTCGTCAACCGAGTCCTGGATGACCAAAGGGCCAAAAGGTTGAGAGTCGCTATCGGCATGCAACGCGTTGGAAGCGGATGCGTTTTCTTCGTCGGCTAGAGTTGTCAGCAACCGGGCCACATAAGCATCGAGGTTCGGGCAATCGCTGGGTTCAAGCGATCCTACGGTTGGGTTGCGAGCTTGGGTCAACGTTGCGCCTCGCGCTGTAGCATCTTGGTAACGCGGGCGACGGCAGCAAAGGCGCTTGCGGACCGCATCGAATGTTCCGCAGCCACCTCGCTGACCGTTCGATTCTCCACGACTACGCTCCAGAAAATCTGCCATGTTTGTGGAGAGACGCGGGATCGCACGCACGCTTGGAGGTCGACGAGTCGCGATTGCTTGTCCAATCGTTGCGACAGATGGGCGTCGTTCAAGGATTCCGACCCGAGGGAACGGAAGGCATCTTGGGAATCGGGCTGCAGCGCGAAATGTTCCAAGCGTTGGTCGTAACGCTTTCGGCCTTTGAGAAAATCGAGGGAGCGGCTGCGATGCAATCGACGGAGCCAACCGCGAAAGGAGCCTTGCGGGTTGTAGTCGAACTCGTGGATACGCCGAGCGAGTTCCACCCATACCAGTTGGGAGACTTCCGCGGCATCGTCTGCGTCGCGAAGGGTACGGCGCGACCAACGTTGCAGGAGCGGCTGATAGCGCCGAAACATCTCCTGCCAAGCCGCTTGATCGTCCCACCTGCGAGCCCGTCGCAGTAGGGTGCCGCTCGTTTTCGGGTCCTCCGCAACCATAGCGTTTCTGTGCTCGCGGAAAAAAATTTGGTTCTTCGTGTAGATGCTCGTCGTACTGTTCTTGGAGCGATTGTCTCTAGGATACGCCACCGGCGGAAATCCAGCAATCGAGCGGAAATCGTAACGCCCGGACCGCATCGATTGGAATTTCATCGAACCCCTGGCAGTCGCGTTTGGCTGTATGGGGCTGGCGCATCCGCTTGGAGTGGTGCTCTTCTCCCGGTGGGGTCACGTACGCCCTGACCCCACCGGCACCGCTGTTTTGAACCGGCATTCTTTAGTTGGTGGAAGTTTTGAAATGCATCCTCGAAGTTCTGTTTTCGCCGCCGTCGGCTCGGTTGCGCTCGCCTGTTTCGGATGGGCCGTAATGTCTACCTCCCACGCGGCCGTGGTCTATAGCGCCGTCGGTGACTTCAATGTCGGTGGCAATCCCAACGGCGTTTGGAGTTACCGTGAAGGGGTCAATTCATCGACGCTTTTATCGCGCTCCTACAGCGATGCTTCCGTGCAATCTTGGAGTGGCAGCAATCTGACGATTTACGGTTACTATCCCTATGTGGCCAAGAATGTGTCTGGGGGAACGCTGCCGGTCAATTGGACGGTGGATGTTCTGCAGATGCATCCATCGGAAACGCTGATTTCGTCTGTGGTGCGTTGGACGGCCCCAAGCGCTGGGACTTGGAAAGTACAAGGAAGCTTCGCCAGCCTTTCCAGCGGATTCACCGACGTGAACATCTACAAGAACACAACCGCAATCGTATCTGGATCGCTCTCGGGGACTAGCAGCCCAGCCGTGACTATCAATCAGGATATCGTATTCGCAGCGGGAGAGTTCCTGGAGTTCGCGGTGGGCGCTCAAGGCAACTGGGGGGGCGATGGTGTTGGCTTCAAAGCCACGATCACGTCCGCGTCGGCTCCCGTCGTACCCGAACCGTCGGGCATGGCCATCGCCGCTGGATTGGGAGTCGCCTTCCTGGTCCACAAACGTCGTCGTCATCGTTTGTCTGCCGCCGACTAAACGACGAGCGTTTTGCATGTCGATTCTCAAAGCGTTGCGTTCAATCTCTGATCCAACGCTTGCGACGCATTAGCTTTGCGGAGTATTGGCGGGCTTGTTCATCGATCCATTCCTGTCGCGATCGATGAACGATCTGGATCGAGGTCGCTGCGACACGTAGCAGAACAACGGCGAACCAGACCAACGAGATGCCCACCACAATTTTCTGTTGGATAACGTAACCGGTTCGCGTGCCCGCCAATGCGTAGGCGAGGATGGCAATCGTCATCGCAACAAACAGAAGTGCTGCGATGACGCCCGTCAGTTGCCCAAGCCTTCCGCCGCTTCGGAAGCACGCGATCGCAAAGAAGATAGACATCAACGGCATCGGCACAATCCAGAGCAGCAGTCCGACGTGATGCATCAGGTAAAGCCGATCGACCGGAGTGAATCCAAGCACAATCAACCCCGCGGAAGCGGTCAGTCCGCATAACTCGATGGCGGTGGATTCCCAGGTGCTTTCATCCGAGGAGCGGTGGAAGATCGAAAAGAAGATCGCCAGCCCCAGTCCGAGTGCAATGATGGAGCGATTGAAATAGGATGCGGAGGTCGCATTCTTTTGGCCGGTCCACGTTCGATCGCGGCCAAGATCGCTTAGCCAATTGTGTTGCCAGTGATACTCTTGAGTCACGATGGCTGGACGTAAGGTGGCTCGAAAGTCGCCGCCGGGATAATGATGGATAGCCAGGGCGCAGCCGACCACGAACTGCACTAGCGATGCACCGGCGACGAGAACGGCAAAGATCAACCATCGATCAAGCGACCAACGCGACATGCAACATCTCTCCCACGCTGGCCGATAGAAGGGATCAAGCGATGGCTTCAGAATCGAACGGGAACGCTACGTCGAAATCCCCAGAGTTTTCGAATGCCAAAGTTGCGCCCCTGGAAACGCGAAAGGAGGCATCGCAACAGAGTTTTTCTCGGGAAAACCCAGGGAGAAGCAGCAGAGCGGGTGAAGGGATTCGAACCCTCGACTTTCAGCTTGGGAAGCTAACACTCTAGCCACTGAGTTACACCCGCGATGCAACTTAGCCTATCGCAAAGCCTGCTCGCATGCAACTCAGAACCGCCGCCGCATCGCGATGCATTCGTTCCGTTGTCGCAAGCGTTGCAACGGGACTGCCCCTACCGCTTTGCGTCATTCAAAGACCAGCTTGTAGACTCGCCGTTCGGGCTCAACCATGCTCGGCTGATGGCGCACCACAATCCGCTCCTCTTCGCTGCCCCCAACTGTGTTGCCATCCGCGATCACCGGTCCGCTCTTGATCAAGTAGCTGGCGATGTTCGATAGGAAAGCGAACAAGTCGCGCACTTCCATCGGCGATTGGTCGGCCTCGATCTCCATCAGCCCAAACTGAGTCATGCCCAAAGTGTAAATGCCAAAGCCTTGATCGCCACCTCGGGCCAATTGGAACCGAAGCCATACGGAGACCGGCAAGTTGTCCTCGGACATGTCGCTGCAAAAATCTTCGAATACCTCGCGTGAGTTGCAGACGGAACCTGCCCCCCAATAAACACCGATACCGTCGAACAGTTCTAGAGCCACCAACGTCAACTGCGTGAGTGTCATGGCGGCGTCGATCGGGGAACGTTCCGGCCCGCCGATGGTCGTCACGATAACGTGCGATAAGTGCTTGGAGGCTTGGTTGGCTCCGTCTGGCCA
This sequence comes from Pirellula sp., assembly GCA_046318495.1. Taxonomy (GTDB): domain Bacteria; phylum Planctomycetota; class Planctomycetia; order Pirellulales; family Pirellulaceae; genus JBKCUI01. Next base: position 29,032 of record JBKCUI010000403.1, read on the forward strand.
AAGCATGTTGCCGTCCGCATAGTGCTCGGCCTCTTTCTCCGGAATGGGATGCGGCAGATGGGCGAGGATGCCGATCAGCGTTTCTCCTCGAAAGACGGTAACCACCCCCTCCTCTTTCGCTTCTCCTTGATACTCATCGCCCAGAACCACTTGGACCGTATCCACAACCCTTTCTGGGTTCAAGGTCGCGACGGTTTGCGATGGACAAAGAACGAAGCAATGGCGCGGTGGGTCCGCTTCGATCTCTGGCTCCGGGTGCGAGAACGCAATCGGTTTCTTCTTCTTGCCTCGAAGGAAGTCCATGAACGACATGCTGCATCCTTTTTCGATTCCAGGCCATGTGCATGACGAATTGAGATTCGATTTGCCTGCTGCGAGCGTCTCGCTGCATTGGGGCTTTGCAAACCCCGGAAGCAACGATCTGCCATGCAAAGGAACGGATGCATGTTCGCCTGCGACGCAAACCACAGCGTGCAAGTTTATCCGTCCTGCGCTCAGCCTTCAATCAGCGTGCGGTCAACCATCGCTAGGGGGGCGTTCGAGAAAGATGCGCTAACGCGTAAGCGTTTCCGCGCTGAGAATCAGCATGTTGCCCTTCTGTGGAAAGCTTGGGTAACGCTCCACAATGCGGTACTCCGGTGGCAACTGCGAATGCAAGGATTCGAACGCAGTGTCGCTGACCACCAAGATGGAGCGAGGGTCCGTTGCGATCGAATGAAGCAGCTCTTCTGGGCTCGTGCAGAACCGAACCGGTCCTCCCGAATAATAGACCATGCTAGGGCGAAAGTAACTCAGGACGGCCACAGACTGAGTAGGCCCATGCTCTCTGGCCGATCGCAGCCAACTGGCGACCTCTTGGGGCGTTTGGTGTTGGTCGGCGAGAGGCACGAGGATCTGCCAGAAAAGCAACATCATCGCCAAGGCCGTAGCTACATAGCCGACAATCATCGGGCGCACGCGATTGCGGACTCGCATCCACAACCCAAAACCACCTCCCAACAGCAGTGGGACACCCAGTACCGACACCCATCGGATGGTTTGCTGGGCTTGTCGATCTAGATCCAAGCCATCCATCCACGTTCCGGAATCGGTCGGCCAGGTCAGCATCCACGGGCCGGCAATCAATATCATTCCCACCATGCTCATGCATGCCCAGCCAACCAATTGCCAGACGCGATCCGAGTGCCGTTGGTAGGATCGCCAACTGGCGATGTAGTGGGCGGTAATCAAGGCCAGCGCGGGATAGGCAGGGATGACGTAGCTGGGCAGTTTGGTGCTGGCGATCGAAAAGACGAACAGATAGACGCTGGCCCAAGCGGACACCAGCAATGCAGCCCGCGGTCGTTCGGTCCATTGCGGTCCGCGAGCCCATTGCCACAGCGTCGGCATGGCAAACGCAGTCCAGGGATACAATCCGACCAGGCAGGCGAGCAAATAGTAGTAGATCGGACCACCGTGATTGTCCATCGGTTGCGAAAAACGGTGGACGTGATGGATCCCGAGGAATTCGGACAGGAATGCGCCGTGGGTGATGTTCTGCATGGCCACAAACCACGGTGCACACACCAAGCCAACGATCAGCACCCCGAGAACGGGTCGCAGCGCGAGAATCGCTTGAACGATCGACGAGGGCCGCAGGCAGGCGGACATTCGATCCAACCAGCGCGACGACTCGTTGGAATCAGCCGTCGTCGCATTCCAATACGGTGCCAACCAGTGCACCAAGCCCAGGATGGTGACGGGAAAGCAGAACCCGATCGGTCCCTTGCTCATGACTGCCAAGCCGATGGCAAAATACACCCAACCCCAAGTCTGCGTTCGGACTCCAAGGTTACTGGGGTTGTCCGGCAATGCCGATTCGCTGTTTGAAGCATCGGTCGACTTCTGTGCAACTATTTGTTCAGAAGGAATTGCATCCCGAGACCACAAATACAACGCGAGCAGGACGAAGAACGACAGGTAGGCATCCGCAGTGGCGGATCGTGCCACGATGGAGAACATGAGGCAAGTCGCAATCGCAATGCCGGCGATCCAACCGGTGGTCGCATCAAACAAGCGCCGTCCAAGTGCGTAGGTAAGCAGCGCACTGCCAACTCCCAGCAGCGCCGATACGAGCCGAGCCGCGAATTCGGACGGGCCAAAGAGGGAGAATGAAGCCATCATTCCCCAATACATCATCGGTGGCTTGTGGGCGAACAATTCGTGATTGAAGGTCGGTACGATCCAGTCGCCTCGCTGGAACATTTCATACGCGACCGACGCATAGTAGCCTTCGTCTTGATCCCAGAATCGGCTGTTGCCAAGCCCCAACACAAAAACGGCTAAGGCAATCACCACGATCCAGGTGACATGGCGAAGGGTTTCGTCGGCCTGCGCAGAGGAAGATGGAGTTGCGAACGGGGCGCGATGAGGAGCTGTCGCAATTCCCCAGCGACTGGAAAGGGTGTTGCTGGTCGCTTTGGAAACGTTGGCGGGTTTGCGAGGAGAAGGCATCGTGCTTCGTGCAGTTCGAGTTGTGGCCGGTCGGGGGCGGATGCAGCGCTTCGCTCGAAGCGGGATCGCATCTGTCGCTTACCCGACTCGACGGGTTTTTCCGGAGTAAGGCAGCGTGGCTGGATCGACGACCGTGGCCGGTGATACACGATTCGGGATGGGTACAACACGGGGAGCATCGTGTTCTTCCTGCGTATGCCATGCATCCGACGCAGGTGCTGAGTGCAGCCATACCGATCGATTGGCAACAGGACTTGGTTGGAGGTTGCGCGTTTCGTCGACGATGTAAAGGGGGCGTTGCTTGGATTCCTCGTAGATGCGGCCAACGTAATCGCCCAGCAATCCTACGGCACCCATTTGCAGTCCCACCAACGTCAGTTGGAATGCAGTCCAAGCGATGGTGCTCGCACTGCCCGAGATCCAACCCAATCCCGAGGCCATCGCCAGCAGCGTGCAACAGGCGGCCGCGGCCAGCATGGCAAAGCCGACGTAGCTGCAAATCTTCAGCGGCATGGCTGACGACGAGGAGATGGCCGTCCATGCCAACAAAAACAACTTGGAGACGGGGTACTTGGTTTCGCCAGCGATGCGCGGTGGGCGATGGAACGGAATCAAGGCTTCTTTGAGTCCCAACCAAGCGACGAGTCCACGCATGAAGCGATGCTGCTCGCGAAAGTTGCGCAGCGCGTGCACGGCTTCGCGGCTGTACATCCGAAAATCGCCGACTTCAGCCGGAATGCGTCGATCGATTCCTCGACGCATCAATTGATAGAAGGCCGTCGCCGTTAGTTTCTTGAACATCGTTTCGCCGGCTCGCGATTCCCGTTGGCACGAAACCACATCGTAGCCTTCCCGAATCTTGGCCAGCATCGGCTCGAGCAACTCGGGGGGATCTTGCAAATCTGCGTCCATGACGACGACCACATCGCCTTGTGCGACGTCGAGGCCTGCGGTCATGGCGGCTTGTTGACCGAAGTTGCGACTGAAGCGAATCAACTTGATGCGAGGGTCGCGGGCGGCGCGATCGCGAATCCATGCGGACGACAAGTCCCGACTGCCGTCATCGACCAAAAGGATTTCGTAGTCGTCGCCGATGCGTTCGAGCACAGGAGGCAAGGCCACGAACAAGTGGGGCAAGACTTCTTGTTCGTTGTAAACAGGGATCACCACTGAGACGAGCATGCTTTCCCTCGCTTCCCGGAGTGCCAGCAGCCATGCTGGTCGTGTGCAGAGAACCTGAATCAGGGACATGACGTCCCACCGGATGCCAAGGGGTTTACCAAAGTTTGGAGAGATGGGTCAAGACAGGCAAACCGGCGATTTCGTGCGCAATGCAAGCAATGGTGGCCGCAGCGACTAGGCGGCCGTGAAGAGCTAGCGAACGACGAGCGGTTTCCGGCTAGATAAGAGAAGGCTGCGCCGGCGTAGGAGGTATCTGCGACTGGATCCAAGTTCCAGCTTGGAGCAGTTTGGACTCGGCGAAGTACTTCGAGGTGAGCACCACGGTGTTGGGGCGGGCACGCTCCGCTTGATTGCCGAATGCGACGACCACGCTCGGATGGCCCGTGAGGTTCATCCTGGCCAGATCTCCGTCGCCGATCAGAATGTCGACGGATCGCAGGGCGGTTTCGGTGTTGCGGACCAATTCCACGCGGGCTCGCATGGCTTGCACGTAGTCGATCGCGGAAGCGAATTGGGCTTCGCGGAAGGACGGCCCCCACTGTCCGATTTGAGAGTCGCTTTCGATCTTGCCGAACAGATCGCCATGCATGGCGGCTGCTTCTACCGAGATCGCATCCGTCATGGCCGAGATGCAAGGGTCCGCCGGAAGATCGACATCGATCATGGTCGCTCCTTTCTCGCGAAACAACTCGGCGATGGCTGTTTCCGATCGTCGCATGTTTTTCGGCACGCCGACACGCAGCTTCGAGGGCTCCAACGGTTTCAGAGGCCATGCGAATGGACGCTCGACGACCGAAGAATCCAATCCATCGGTACCGGTGATGGCGCTGAAGATCCAGCCGCAGTCCTCGACGTGCCGTGCGATGGGTCCGATTTTGTCCATCGACCATCCCAGTGTCATGCAGCCATAGCGGCTGACCCGCCCAAAGCTTGGTCGCAAACCGCAAGTGCAGCAAACGCGAGTTGGGGATACGATGCTCCCGAGCGTCTCCGAGCCAATGGCAAAGGCGCACAAGCCCGCGGCGGTGGCCGACGCGCTGCCCGCCGACGAACCGGACGATCCACGCTCTGGATCCCAAGGATTGCGCGTCGTCTCGCGAAACCAGATATCTCCCCAAGCCAGCGTGCCGACGGAAAGCTTCGCCAACAGCACCGCACCTGCGTCGAGCATCCGTCGCGCCACGGTCGCCAGCGCCGGCCGCATGGTGGTTTGGTAGTCGACCGCACCCCAAGTCGTCGGCATGCCCGGGATGGAGATGATGTCCTTGGCACCCCAGGGAATGCCATGCAAGATGCCGCGATCGTGGCCGGATGCAAGCTCGCGGTCGGCGCGGCGAGCTTCTTCCAACGCGCGGTCATGAAAGCTCACCACACAATGCAGCAGCGGATCGAATCGGTGCAGCCGATCCAAGTACATTTGGGTCAGTTGTTCACTGCTGAACAGGTGGCGACGCAACCCCGCTGCTAACTGTTCGACGGTCCAGAAGGCTGCGTCTTCGATCCGTTGAAACTCCGGCAGCGATTGACCGCGGTCTTTCCATGCTTCGTGGGACGATGGCGACGTTTCGACCGGTGCATCCGTTTGCTCGGTCGGCTGCACGAAGTACCACGGCATAAAAGTCATGGCCATCGGCGTGTTTTCGTCGATGGGTTGGGAGCGCAGCGCGGCAATCGATTTGGCTTTGCGGTTCAAGTCGGTCGCGACTTGCTCGCATTGCGCATCGGTCAGTGGCACGCGCGACATCCATGACGCGGCTCGAATCCTATCGGCGGTGATCGTGTTCGCAGTCGCTTGCTCATCCTGGGAGAGCATTTCCAAGGTCGATGCCATCGCGGTTGCTTGACTGCTGCTGGCCAGGACGCCACCTGCGATCAAGCACTGCGCGAACCAAGCGCGCCGTCCACTGGTAATGGGCAGGGCGAGATCGTCACGATTGTCTGCTGGATCGCTCATGGTTGAATTCTCAGTTGGTGGATTGCGGTGCGGATATTGCTGCATGTTGTGCAGCCCAGATACCCGCTCCGATTGCTCCGGCATCATCGCCGAGTTCAGCGAGCTTGATCTTGAAGGTGTCGGCATAGCATTCCAACACGTTGGCATCGACCGTCTGGTGGATTTCCTCGAGGTACAAATCGCTCAAGGCCTCGACCAATCCTCCTCCCAGAATGATGATTTCCGGCGTGAGTAAATGGATCAAATTGACCACCGAGTAACCGACCGCGCGAGCCGCTTTGCGAATGACCGCTTCGACGTGCACATCCCCTGCTTTCACCGCTGCTGCCAGAGCCTTGCTGCGAATCTCGCTGAGATCGGTCCCGGTTGTTTTGGCCAACGTCGGGGCCTCGCCGCGGTACGCGAGTTTCGCGCAGTTGGCAGCGATCGCGAGCCTGCTGGCTTCGCTCTCGAGCGTACCGGTCATGCGCGTTCCGCTGGTGTGATCGGTCGATGCGATGCGTGTGTGGCCGATCTCCATACCGGTGTGGGCTTTGCCTCGCAGGATTTGCCCGTTGTACACGAACCCGCCACCGATTCCGGTTCCAGGAAAGATCCCTGCAACGCTATGTGCCCCGGTGGCGGCGCCGACGCTGTACTCGCCATACACGCCAGCGTCCACATCATTGAGTACCAACACCGGTCGCAAAAACGCATCCGAGAGCAGCTCTCCTAGATGGACGTCTTTCCATTTCAAGTTCACCGCCACATGGACGATTCCGCGGTCCATGTCCACCGGGCCGGGGCAGCCGATCCCGATGGCTTGTAGGCCTTCGAGCGGCAACTGCTCGTCTGCAATGGTCTCGCGAATCAGATCCACGATGCGCACGAGGCCTGCTTGAGCCCCTTCCATGCCTTTGGTCTTGCGACGCTTGCGAGCGATGATATTGAACTGCGAATCCAGCAGGACGCAGAGCATCTTCGTTCCGCCAAGATCGAAACCGCAGTAATAAGGAGTGGTCATGGGCAAGGCTCAAAACGAGTAGGCATCCAGCGAGGGCATGCGCTCAAGATTTTTCGCATGCAGACTTCGATTATAGCCGATCCCGCGCGTCCGGTTAGGTACAATGGGTCCCGATCGGTCGACATCGGTCGGTTGAAGCGGTCATTGCGCTTGTCCGATGTGCTTCGAGCCGATGCGTTGTGTATCGCTCCGACAGCGAGACCTTACCAAGGGTACTTGCTCGATGCCTTCCCACCGTCGATCCTAATGGCGAATTCGAAAACCGAAACGCTTCGGCTGTGCCGCCCAAGCAAATCCGTGCGGCCTATGATGGCGCTAGGGTTTTCACAGAGCCACCGAAACGCGATCGATCGCGCGAGCGTTGCCTCGCCCTCCTTTCCCTGTCCTTCCCTCCATCTGCAATGCTCTCCATCATGAACGCTTCATGGCGCGCGTGTTCCATTCTGCTAGTCTTCGTCAGCGGCCTCGGGTTGAACCAGGTCGCCTATGCCCAACGCGAATTGACCGACATTCCGATTCCCGATGCGCAGCAAGAACTCGACACTTTTCAGTTGGATGAAGGTTGGAAAGCCGAGTTGTTCGCAGGCGATCCGTTGATGGCCAAGCCAATTCACATGAATTGGGACAATCGCGGACGATTGTGGATCGCTTCCAGCGAAACCTATCCGCAGATCAAGCCGGGCGAACCGTCCAACGACAAAATCTTGATTCTCGAAGACACCGATCGAGACGGCAAAGCCGATCGCACGATTGTCTTCGCCGATGGCCTGTTGATTCCGACCGGCGTTCTGCCCGGCAACGATGGTCCCAACGCCAGCGCCTATGTCGTCAACAGCGATCAACTCCTGTACATGAAGGATACCGACGGGGACTCGGTCGCAGATGTTTCAGAAATCGTGCTCTCGGGCTTTGGCACCGAGGATACGCACCACCTGCTGCACTCGCTTCGCTGGGGGCACGACGGGTGGATTTACATGAACCAATCGATCTATATCCATTCGCACATCGAGACCCCGTGGGGCGTTCAACGGCTCAACGGTGGGGGGATCTGGAGATTTCATCCGACTACCAAACGGCTGGAAATCGTCGTGCGAGGATTCGTTAATCCTTGGGGCGTTCACTTCGATCGCTACGGGCAGATGTTCGCGACCGACGGCGCGTACGGTGAAGGCATTAACTCTGCCTTCCCGGGACGCGACTTTGTTACCTCTGTCGCTGCCAAGCGGTTGATGACCGGATTGAACCCAGGCAGTCCCAAACACTGCAGCCTCGAAATCCTATCGGGAGATCACTGGCCTGAAGCGATTCGCGGCACCATGGTCACCAATGACTTTCGAGCCCACCGCGTTTGCCGCTTTAAAGTCACCGATGATGCCTCGGGGTATGAGTCGGTTCAGCAAGCGGAGTTGATCAAGACGCCTCACGTTGCATTCCGACCGATCGATGCCAAGCAAGGACTCGACGGAGCGCTCTACATCGCCGATTGGTACAACCCGATCATTCAGCACGGCGAAGTCGATTTCCGCGACCCTCGCCGAGACCGCACGCACGGACGCATCTGGCGATTGACCCACCGCGATGCCAAGCCCACCGAGAATCGCCCCATCACCGCCGAGGAACCGATCGCCAAGAACTTGTCTCGCCTCGCATCCGATGCAGACCTCGTGCGGCTGTTCGCCGGCCAAGCCATCCGATTGGGACTTGCCAAGGGAGACGCATCCATCAAGTCCGTCGTGGATGCCTACGCCAACACCGTCGCCGCCGACCCCAAACGCGGGCTTGAGCAATTGGAGCTGGCTTGGGTGCTCGAAGGATTAGGACAATTCGACTCGCGATTGCAATCGAGTTTGTCCAAAGCCGAAGATGGACGATTGCGAGCCGCCTACACGCATCAGATCTCGAACCAAATCCGTTGGGTCAAGACCGCTCAAGCCGGACGGCTCGATGCTTCTCAGCTTGCTCAATGGACCGCACTGGGACGCCGGCTGTGCAACGATCCGCATCCGCGCGTGAGGCTCGAAGCCGTGCGATTGTTGGCTGAGTTGCCATCGGCCGCGGCCGCAGAAGCCGCGTGCGATGCGCTGCATCATCCGATGGACCGCTTCCTGGACTTTGCCTTGTGGCAAACCCTGCGAGATCTTGCTCCCACATGGTTGCCCGAGTTTCGCGCTGGCAAGTTCCGCTTCAACAATGACCCGACCGCCATCGCCTTTGCATTGCGCGCCGTGGAGGACCCTTCCACCCTCGATGCGATCTTGGCCATGCTGGAAGAAAAGCCTGGCGCGAATGCGGACGCAGCACTGGCGGCTAGGCCGACGCTCGGTCTCTTGGTCGCTGAACTTGGCAATGGTCAGCAGCATGCCAAACTCGCTGAACGCTTGGTCACCAACGACGGGATCGTTTTGCCGGACCCAACGAACCGTAGGCAATTGTTGCAAGCCATCCTGGATGCGAGCTTGCGTCGCAAAGAAGCCCTGCCACTGTCCGCTGCAGGGGCTAGCACGTTGAAGGCCATGGCCGAACGCGCGGTCAACGCAGATCGCGAAGCAAAGTCCGAAGGGGCCGATCCACTGGGATTGGTTGCACTACGGAGTTTGGGACCGTGGCGCGTCGCCGATGCGAGACCCTGGCTGGAGCAAGTTGCACAAGACTCTGCGCTCTCCAGTGCCGTCCGCTCCGCGGCATTGCGGTCCGCCGCACATTACAACGATGATGCCGCCAAAGGGCTGCTAGAAAAACTGCTTGCCGATAGCAACGTCGATGTCGTCGTGGCCACCATCGAAACCCAATCGGAGTTGGATCTGCCGAGATCGGCACGAGCCCTGGCCGAACGCTTGATGCGCGATCCAGCGCGGGCCGAAGCGCTCTCCAATCTGGCGGCCAATCTAATGTCGAAAAAGGACGGTGCCGTGCATTTGACCAACGCGCTCGCCGGGGCCAACTTGGATGCAGCCGTCGCTCGGCAACTCAAGTCGGCGGTGCGCAAGATGAATGCCAACTCAGACCTGTTGGGTGCCATCGACAAGGCGGGCAAGCTGCAGGAGAACCGTTGGTTGCTCGACGACTCGCTCAAGTCTCGATGGCTGGAACAGGCCAAGTCTCAGGGAGACGCGGCACGTGGCGAATGGATCTATCGCCGTGCGGAACTGCAATGCGTGCAGTGCCATCGCATCGCCGGTGTCGGCGGATTGGTCGGACCGGATTTGAGCAGCATCGGCGCGCAAGCCCCCGCAGACTATCTGTTGGAGTCGCTGTTGAATCCGGCCGCCAAGGTAAAGGAAGGCTACAACGCAAAGTTGGTCAAGACCGAGGATGATGAGGTCTTGGCTGGGATCCCGATTCGCGAATCGGACAACGAAGTCGTTTTGCGGCTGGCCGATGGCAAGGAAGTCACGATTGAGAAGTCCAACATCGCCGAGATCAAAGAGTCCCGTTCGCTGATGCCGGATGGGTTGCTCGATTCGCTGACGGAAGCGGAAGCGATCGATCTGTTGCGGTTCATTACCGAGATCGGCAAGATCGATGGCACGATGCTAGTCAAGCCGGATGGCTCCATTCGCCAATGGGATACGCTTGCATGGACCGAAAAGGCGTTTGTCCTCTTCAATCGAACCAGTCTCGATTCGATCGTTGGCGATCAAGCCAACTTTGCGTGGCAACCGCATCCGGCCTTGGTCTCTGGAGAGACGCCGCTGCGCGGTTTGGCGATTTATCGCCCGCATGCCACCATGCCAAACTACACGTTCTTGCGCACCAAGCTCAATGCGACGCGCGGCGGAGTGGTGGCGTTGGATTTGGGCACCGCTCCGAAGGGATCGGTTTCAATATGGTCGGGGGGCAAGCCGATTCCAGTGGACGGCAACAGCGTCAAGATCACCATCCCCGAAGGGGAGTCATGGCTGTTCGTAGGACTCAACCGAGATCAGCTAGGGGATGGAAACATTCGCATCCGCGTGTTGAGCGAGCAATCGACCGCGAAACTCAGCAACTAATGAACCAAGCCACGCCCCGGCAATCTGCTAAGGCGCGCATCGCTACAGTGTGCGCCAAGTTGTATCCAGACAGGCCATCGATGGCCTGCCATCATGGGGTGGTCTAGCGACCCAACATGCCCGATCGACCGCCGGGGACGCGACCGCTTTGAAGCTCGCGCTGGGTGATGTGACGACCGTGTTGAGGCGGAACCATACGGTGCAAGACAACCGGAATGGGGTTGGTGTGAACGACGACTTCGCGCCCTTGAACGTTGCGAACGTACTGCTTGGCGGACGCGGTTCCCGACCATCCGAGAACGACGACCAAAACCAACAATGAAATCGCTTGTCGCATGATCCTTACTCCTAGATTTGGCATGATTGCACGAATTCTAGCCAGCAACGCGATGGTGTCCACCTTTTTCTTTCGGGCAAGGAAACAGGATTTTTGAACCTGATTCGAAAGGGATGTTTGGACCGATGGCGAGGATAGTTCGGAAGGTATCGGCTCCAGAGCGTCCTTTGGCGGGCGGGATCAAGTTGGAGGGTCAACATTGCCGGTCGTAGCGAATCGGATGGACATCTTGTAGCGCGCGGTCGCGAGTGGCTGTGAAGTTGCTTGCGGTTGCGTTCCGCATTGAGGAATCTAGGATCCATGGCTTGGTTCCTCGTTCGGTTTCGAAACATGAAGCACGCAGTTTGGCTATTGAAAAGCGCGAGTCGATGGGGAATCCACCGGATCGAGACCGGCGTGGAGCGTCTGCTCGACGACCAAGCAGTCCGCCGCTATTGGATCTGCCATCGTCGTCGGGCTGAGGCTTGGCAAGCCGAATGGAGCAAGACGGTGCCGTCGATGGCGATCGACGCGTTGGATCAAAACGACATGGCCAGCCGGCGACGAGCGCGGCTCATCCATTCAGTACTGGTGTCCGAGCCCCTCACGAGGATCGTGTCGGCGTCGGTTGCAGCGAGTGCAATGGACTCACCATGCGGCGGGCAGGAATCGTTGGCCATGTTGAAGAGCATCACCCGAATGCAACTGGAAGCCAGGAACCATTGCCTGCAAGGGTTGATCGAGGGACTGGAGCAGCACGCAATGTGGGCCGTCGCAGCCGAGCGACTGCGTCGTGATACCGAACGCTGGACCGATCTGTTGCTCGGCCTCTTTGTCGATCGCGAACAGGCGTTGGCATTCGCCTTTCAACCGGACCGGGCCGCCGAGGTGGAATCCTTGTATGGGCATCGGCAATTGGGAGGAGTCTCCATTGAATTGCAGTCGCTGTTCCTGGCGGGGCAGCGAGATTGGATGCAGCAGCATGCTCGGGTTGACGTGTTCCAGCCGTCGTTAGATCGAGCGATCGTCGATGCCGCGATGGACATGCTAACGCCATCGCAAGCCGATAACTCGCTGCCGACGATCAACCCGGTTGCTCATCGCGTCCTGCGTCGATTGAACGAACTCGACGCGTTGTTTGAGTCTGTGCAGTAATCCAGTAAGGTGGGTTCAGGGTAGGGAAGGTTGCCGGTGTTGCGGTGATGCCGGTTGTCAGCGGTTTGGCTCGGACGGAGCCTCGCCCTCCCGAGTCGCCTCGCCCTCCCGAGTCGCCACGCCCTCCCGAGTCGCCACGCCCTCCCGAGTCGCCTCGCCAATCGTTTTTTGAGATACCAAGAAGTTCAAACCGCGCTGCATCAAACGCTGCAAGTGATCGAGAGATCAGTTAGGATCATTGGTTGCAATCGATTTGGATTGCAAGCAGGGGCGGGGAACACGATGAAACATGCAACGATATGGATGGTATGGCTACTCACTTGGGCGGCCGCAGGAGGTGCGTTTGGCATCGAGTATGCCTATGTCACAGCGGAACCACAGAAGAGCGGTTGGCCGTTGACGGCACAGGAGCGGGCTTACATTGTCGATAAGGCAGAACACGAGCGGCGACCGGGCCGAGAGCAGAATAAGCACTTGCCGCACCTTTGGCCCATCATTCCGTCCGCTGGGTTCTTTGGCGGGGATGCTTGGCTGAAGTTACATGAAGCGCACGTCGAAACGGTTCAAAAGAATCGAGGCCCCATCGACGTCCTCTTGGTGGGGGACAGCATCACCATCCAATGGGGAGATTCTTGGTCTCGGCATTTCCCGGATTTGAAAGCCGTCAACATCGGGATCGGCGGGGACAAGACGCAAAACGTCCTTTGGCGCGTTGATCACGGTGGAGTCGAGGGGCTCGAGCCCAAGCGGATTGTGCTGATGATCGGGAACAACAATATGTTTTTCGTACCGGAGACCGGCGCCGAAGCGGCGGCCAAGGGGATTCAAGTATGCGTGCAGAATCTGCGTGAAAAGTTCCCTGAAGCGGAAATCATCGTTGCCAAAATCTTGCCTGCTCACGCACCCGGCAATGCATTCTACGAGGACATCAGGAAGACCAATGCCGCTCTGGATCCTTTGCAGCTCGAGAAGGATGAACGGGTGAAGGTCTTGGATATGTGGAGTGATTTCGTCGATGCATCGGGCAATCTCAAGCCGGATCTCTACACATCAGACAAGATCCATTTGTCTCCCGCAGGCTACTCTGTGTATGCAAAGCGACTGGAGCCGATCTTGGCAGAAAGCGATCGCTAGCCGACTGTTGCATCGCGATGGGCTGAGGCCAGTCCGATCGGAGCAAATTCGAGATCGTGCTTGATAGCGTCATCCTAGTGAAGCGTTGGTGTCTATGGATTCGCCGCTTGCCATTGCTTCAACGCCTCTCGATCTTCGTCGGAGAGACGCATGCCCTGCAAGGCTGCCAAATCGATCGATTTCCAGACCTTTCGAGCCGCTTCCATTTGGTTCGACTTGGCCAATCCAAGCATCCAATGAAATGCGAAGCGAGGATCTGCACCTTGCCTCGCAGCCCGCTCGAGCAGTGGCAAGGCGTCTGCAACGCGATCCGCTTGAATGAGAATCGTTCCGTGCGTATCGAGAAGAATGGGATGAGGCCCGACCCGTTCGATCGCACTAGCGATCGTTTGAAGCGCTTCGTCCCTCTTGCCTGGCGACTCGGATAGCAACGTGGCAAGGTTGTTGGCTGCGAGTGCGTTGCGGGGATCGCGATCCAAGACGTGTCGCAGAATCGCGATAGCTTGATCCGAGTCCCCTTTCGCGATTTTGCGATCGGAAAAGTACAGCAGAAACTCAACGTCATCCGGTTGGGATTCGGCAACCTGCTGCAGCATTGCATCGGCTGCAGTTGCGACTGGCTCTGGGTACCTTTGTGTGTTGAGCAGTCGAATCACTTGAAACGCGTCAGCGCGATTCACAGGGGACGCAGAAGAGTCCAGCAACATGGCCAATGCGCGATGTCGAACCTCCGGATCCCTCGATTCCGACTGCATTACCAAGAGGCGTTGTCCAAACTCGCGATTGGTTTCGAGCAAACGGCGGGTAGCGGATTCCGCGTTGGGCCACGCATGAATCGTCCAGTATGCATTCGATGCTTGTGTCAGCCGACGCAGTCCCTGCAGTGGGTCGGATTGCAATGCCGACGGCTCTGACGAAGGCTCGTTCAACCATTGCGTAATCATTTCAGTTGCCGCTTCGATTCCCTCGCGATGTTGGGCCAACCTGGCGTTTGCCAGGAGCGTATCGGCCGATGCTGGTGCGATGGCCCGCATGCGTTGGATCGGCAGTCGGGCGAGTTCCCATTGTTCCTGATCTAGCAGCAGGTTTGCATACGCGACGAGGTGATTCATTGGGGCGTCGGGGCGGTCGGTCAACACTTGGAGATGCTCCTGCGCGATTTTCAAGTGATTCGTTTCCGATCCGCTGGAGCGGAGGATCGGTTCGGTGCGCCGTTCAAGATCGTGGATGCGAAGGTGAAGGACGGCCAATTGAAAGCGATCCTCGTCGGTGGCTGTGGCGGGATTGAGCAGCAATCCGTCGAGAAGTGTTTGGGCATGTTGCAGGTCTCGCGGACCGCCTCGCTGGAGTAGTAGTTTCGCGAGCGTTCGTCGATCGCTCGGGGTGGATTCGCGTTTGTCCGACTGGAGCAGGGATGCGATTTTCTCCCAATCTTTGGCGGTGCCTCGAACCGCCCAGGCGACGGCGGCTGCGCTGCGCAAGTCCTCATCGTTGGAGTAGTCCTTGAGCAACGCTTCGAATCGGCTGATGGATGAGGATACATCGCCTTGAAGCAACTTCACTCGGGCCAGTTGCAGTCCCACTCCGAGAGCGTTGCCGCCAGCTTGGAGAGATTGTTCGTAGTAGCGCTCCGCATCTTTCCAATTGCCGAGTTCCTGCTCGAGCAATCCGCGCAGCAGCCAGCCGGAAGCGGACATGCTTGCGTTGGAGCCAGCCAGGCGATCACGCATCGCTTCGATTCGATCGCGCTGCTGTGTCGTGGAGTAATAGTTCATAGCCGCAAAGTGGGCAGCCCAGCGATCGTCGCGTTCAAGTTCCATCGCGCGAAGCCAAGCAGCATCGACTTGTTCTCGAGTTGCTTCGTCCTCTTGATTCACTTGCGCTGAACGGGTGGCATTGCTTGTTGAGGCTAACAAGGCTTGTGCGTACCAAACCCATGCCAGCGGATCCTGCGGCCGATACTGGATGCCTTGTTTGGCTCGTTCCAGCCACGATCGATTGGAGTTCATGTCCAACTGGAGAGCGACGGAGGCGATGCGATACGAGAAGTTGGCCTGTTCCTTCATTCGCCGGATCCAGTCTGCCGCTTGGGAAACCATCCCCTCGCGGTAGAAGCCGTCGATCAACCGTTCGTACGCTTCCCAGCGTTGGTCTCCAGCTTCGATGGCGCGTTCAAACGATTTGAGTGCAGTTCGGTAGTCGCCGAGGCGATTGGAGAGCAGTCCGTTTAGAGTATGCGTTTCGGACCAGTTGGGGCGTTGCGAAGTCAGGGTTCTGGCGATTGAGGCTACTTCCTCCAACGAGGCTTGGGGATCCTGATCCGCTTGTAGCAAGAGCTTGCGACTGCGAACCCACTTCCAGTCCGTGCCGGAGTCACCTTCGAATTCACGCAGCTTGTTTTCCAGGCGCGAGAAAAGCTCGATTTTGGAAGGCAGCGAAGCCACGTTGTTTGTGGACAAAGCGTCGCGGCGATGAGAGGACTGCAATCGGCCGATGTTGCTCGTTGCGAATCGTCGCCAGCGCGCAGGTTGGTCCGAACACCAGGCTGCGATGCGATCCCATGATGCTTGCAAGTCGGGAGTGCTTTCTTCGCATCGCCACCACAACTCGAGCCATGCGATATCCTCAGGCGTCTTGGTCAACTGCAATTGGCATGCGGCGATTGCATCGGATAGCGCGCCGCTCTTGAGATTGCGCTCGGCTTGGAGCCGTCGAGCTAGGGACGAGTCGGGTGAGGCAACCGAGTACGCTTCGAGTAGTGCGGAGGCAGCATCCGATTGCCCCCAGCGCTGGAGGAGTTGGGCCGTGTGCAACCAGAGTCGCTGATGGTCGGGGTTTTTGTGGCAGAGTCGATCGAGTTCGCTCGAAGCTAGTTGGATCGCCGCGAGTTTGGCTGGTCCATGCGAGCGCTCGGCGTGGGCCTCCCAACGCAATGCCTCCACTTGCCATAGGGCAACACCATCTGGGGATGAAGTTGCGGCAGCGTCGACGGCTGCAGGAGGCTCGAGCGCGGCAGACTGTAAGGCCTCGTCGAAAGCGTCCCATCCCAGGTCGCTTTCGTTTACCGTGCTTTGCAAGCTCAGGTGCAACGAGGCGATCTGCAACCAGTCTTGCGGAGTCTTCACTGCAATAAGGGTTGCGTGCTTGAGCGCCCGATCGATGCGATTGGTTTGGATCCAAGCGGATGCGGCCAGTCGATGGAGGGAATCGTCGCTGGGCGAGAGAGACGATGCTTGATCGAGCCACGTTCCGGCTTGTTCCCATCGCTCGTTCTTGAGTTCTGCGATGCCGGCGGAAGCGAGAAGTTCCGCCCTCGCCACGGATGGAATCTTGGCATTCGATGCCAATTCGCTCAATACATTGGCGAGTGCTTGGAACTGATTGGTGGCCAAATTGTATTGGACGCGGACGCGTTTGGCGTCGATCGATAGTCGCAGAACGTCATCGTCCGAAAGATACGGTGCGTCCCCGAGGACAAACTCGTCGACGCTCTCCAGCGTGCTTGCTGCGTCTTGATAGCGACGCAGTTCGATCATGCCGCGAATGCAACGCAGCACGAGGAATGCTCGCGGGGGAGCGGCATTCTTCAAGCCGCGTTTCCATTGGTCGATGGCATCCACTTGGTTTCCGATTCGCCAAGACAGATCTCCCATAACGGCGAAATAAGAGCCGGGTAGGGACGTGCCATTTGAGGATTCGGAAAGGGCTTGCATGCGTTGCAAGCTCTTGCGAGCGAGGGCTTCTCGTTGGAGGTTGGCGTTGGCTTGAGAGGCCGTGGCGGACGCAGATTCCGATTGCGAAGCGATCCTGCCGACACCGACTAGGATCGAGCCATCATTCGGAAACTGGGAGAGCAGTTCATCGAGCTTCTCGTCTAGGTTCTCGATGCCTAGCCTGGGTGCATGCTGCACAAATACTCGCCAAGCTTCAGGTGCATCGGTGTGCGATTGAACACATTCCTCGATCCATGTTCGAGCCTTTTGGTCTAGCTCTTCGCGGGATAGCGATGCGAATTGCGAGTCGGCTACCAGTTCGGGGTGGTGGAGGGTTGCATCGGCCAGTGCGTCCGCAACATGCGGAGCGCCATGCGACTGTTGCCAAGTAAGTGCAAGGTGGTCGAGGATCGACACGGCCTGCACTTGGGTAAGCCAGGAAGCGGATCCAATCGCTTCTTTGACGCGATCCACGCCATCGCGAGTCCACGCTCGATAACGGCATACGGCGAGGTCTGGCAAGAACGAGGTGGCAACATCTTGCGACGACGCCGGGCCAAGAATCCATGCCAGGGCTTCTGAGTATTGTTGATACTCCATGCAACGACTCAGATAGGAGCGTTGCAACTTAGCAAGCGAAGGCTTCAATTCCGGTGCGGATTGAGCGCGAACCATCGCTTCTCGTTGCACATTCAAGACGGTTTGAGGATCCACCAGATCGGCTGGGCATTCCCCGTACCAGTTTGCCAACTCGACATAGGCCGCTGTGTCCTCGGGGCGATGCTGCAAGTAACGGTACATTGCATTGAACGCGGACTCCCATTCACCTTGTTGTTTGGCCGTTCTCGCGTTGCTCAGAATCGCTAATCCGATCTTCGATGCCTGGTTGCGATGCAACAGGTAAACGAAGACTGCCAGTCCTAGCAACGTTGCAAGACCAACCATCATCGCAAAGCGATTCCATCGGTAGCCCGCGGATCGAGCGTCAGCAGGATCGGTCGTGGATTTTTGGGCGATCATAGATGTGCTTTTGAATGAGACCCCTCGTTCAGCGATCAGGCGATTTAGGGAAACGCTTCATCGATTCCGCGATGAACGCTCGCGATTAGATTCGGTACCGTTTACAACCGGGCGGATCGATAGAAGGTCACCATTACGCCGTCTCATCTAAACGGTCTAATCGTACTAATCGTAGAACACGATTGCGACCGAAAAAATGTAAGCTATGTACAGTGGCTTGGCAGGAGGCTGCGATCTAGAACGACTGTTTTTCTGACGCGGCCCCCAATCCTTCTTTCATTCCTGAATAGGATTGCTTCCCGCGGCGATCGAAATCGTACAGCGTAGGAACCGCGTGGACCTAGAAAGTGAAGTCCCGGTCGCTGGGCGTTTGATTGCTCGTCTAATGGTGCCTATGGGTTCCGATGGATTAAGCCTGACGTTTGCGTCGGGCTGCGAATGCCAAGCCACCGAATACGACTGCGATTGCCAATGAGGTTGGCTCGGGCGTCGGACTGGGGGCGGGAAGGTTGTTGGCCAAAAGGGCTACGACGCGGAATCCGACGTTGTTGAGCGATTGGGTCGGAAGGTCAAAGGACCCATTGCTGGCGCTGGACAAACTGAAATCACCGCTCGCCCAACTACCGCCTCGGTACCGGCGGGCACTACTGGGTGAGTTGTTTGTTCCATCGCTTTCTGTTTCCAGCCACTCCCAAGCATTCCCACCCATGCCGGTCACGCCGAATGAATTGGCGCTGCCGGCTTGGTTGACCGCGGCAGGTTCGTCTGCATTGCCTGGGTACGTTCGGTGGTAAACAGCTGTGTTCGCACCGGTTCCGCTACCGACCATAGTTGGCTTTGTGTTTCCACCGTTCGCGTACTTGTTGTAGGTCTGTGTGACCGGATCGAAAAAGGCCGCCTTGTACCACTCGTCAATGGTTGGCAATACATAGTTCGCACGGATCGATCGAAAGGGATTGGTCGCGTCGTAATCGAGTGTATCCGACGGAGTCCACATAGCGATATTCGCGTTGACTCCGCTGCCGGTGAACTTGTAGGCGGCGAATCCTCCCGTGCTCGTATTCAACCAGTTCACAAAGCGTGCTGCTTCATTCCAAGACACATTCGTTGCAGGTCGGTCCGGGCCGCGATTACTGGTTGAGATCGCAAGGTTGTTGGCGTTGCCGAACGATGCGTTGTAGCGAGTAATCATCGCTTCACTGATTTCGTAGCGGCTGATGGCATACCCGTAATTCACATCGCCGGAGCCGGCTGGTGAACCAGTTGTATCGGCCGCGTTGCCTGCGGAGCCAATGTCCGCGAAATCGATTGTGAACGTGTTCCCACTGGCGCCGAAACTAACGATGGACGCTTGCGAATGGTTTGCAAATCCGAACACCAAATACGCAACGCTAATGGAAACGATTCGGTAAATTTGGCTCAAACGATCCATGGTTTCAGCAATAGGATATGTCAGTGATTGATCGTGCAATCGAAATAGGGATTCGTGCGATGTCTTGAAGGATCGAATCGGCGAACTACGCAGCAAGGACATTGCTAATCATCCGGTACACAATCGGCTATTGGAATGAGAAAGCCGCCCGCCAAGTTTTCCAGGTATACAAGACTCGTTCGACAAACGATATCGGGATCCTCACTTTGGTCAAGGTGGACAGTTTCCTTGATGCAATGGAAGACCGATGGTGTCCCGTCCGGCTCAATTCGCTTGAGGGGGGATCGGTGATTGGGAACGCGCATGTGGGCGTGAAGTGGATGCACAGTGTTGCGATTTTTGAATCTATTTTGACTGGCCATGCAATCCTCGAGCGATCAATGGCGTCTTCGTGCCGCCGATCCCCGATAGAAAAATCGAGAAAAAATTGCACGCCCCATTTCAATGTGGGACAGGGCGGGCTCGAACCGGTAGGGGCCCATAACCCATACTGTGCCTGGCACCGTTTGTGGGCCGCTTGTCTGTATATCTCACGCCAATCTGTGCCTGGCACCGTTTGTGAGCCGAGGTAGGGCATGCAACCCGGGATAGCAGCCTGCGGTGAGGGATTTTGAGCCGAGATTGGCTCAGATAGCGCTGTGAAGGCCTCGATCCGGGCATTTCGGGGCACAACTTCCCCGGGCTCGCAAGGCGAGCGAATGGTGCTTTGGGGGTACACAGGGTGTCAGGGCTCAGAGTGAGCACCTACTTGAAGCACGCTCGCGATTGCCGCTGGCCAGGATGGAAGTGTAGATCGCCTGCCACGGCCATCTCGTGCAAGCTATCCGGCGATCCTGCGCCCCGACTGCGTCCAAAGTACTTCTTAAAACTCCACACCAAGTCGCACCACATCCCAGGTTCGATCCCCAACCTCTCAAGAATCGGTTGATAGTTGTCCGGAATCTTGCCCCGCTTGTCGGGACGCCCTTGGCGCCCC
>JBKCUI010000404.1:0-2611 GCA_046318495.1 Pirellula sp.
GCATCGCGGATCAGCTTCTGTTTATCGGGTTCCATCGTGGACCATTCGCGAATGGCTTTCTCGTAATGCTCGTTGCTGACCGATTCGCGTTTCCCGCGTTGGTAGATCCAGCCGAGCTCGATCCTTGCAATGGTCCTCAGGACATCGTCTGCGTAGGGTGAATTGATCACCGACCTCAAATGCAATTCCGCATTGCTGAAGTCCTCGCCTTCGATTCGCAGCCTGGCAATCTGCAGTTCGGCCTTGAGATGGTAGGTCTGGCTGACGCGGTCCGTCGGCGGAAAGTTCTCGGACACGGCATTCCAATGCTTGAGCGTGTTCTCCACCAATGCCAAAGCGTACTGACGCTGAATCGAAGACTCGCGGACAACCCCGGCGGTGGTGGTCTTTTGATTGGCGAACAAATCCATCCTCAACAAAGAAAAGCTTGCCAGAGCCGCAGCGAGCAAAGGCACAGTAATCCAAAGAGCAGGCCCCCACCACGACGTCTTCGCAGGCGCCGAGGCCTCTGAATTGGACCATTGGACGCCGCTCCCTCCCCGCCTCATCAACAGTTGGAGCTCTTGCGTCGTAGCGTTCCCGGACAACGCTTGATGATCGATCACCAATCCCGTGAACGGGATCATCTTGTCGCCGCGCCCTTCCAGATGTTGATCGATGAACTCTCGCAACGCCCGCGACAGTTCGACCGCAGAGCTATATCGATCGTCGGGGGACTTCTTGAGCAACCGTTCGACGATCTCGACGAGTTCGCTAGGCAAATCGGGACGCAATTGCTTCAACGATACGGGTTCGGCTTGGATATGCTGCATCGCCAAAGCGATAGCGGTATCCCCCATGAACGGAGGCCGCCCAGACAACATGTGGTACGCGGTGGCGCCGAGCGAGTACAAGTCGCTTCGCGAATCGATCGTAAGCCCTTGGATCTGCTCCGGACTCATGTAGAGAGGGGTCCCAAGCGTCACACCGACCGCTGTGAGGTTTTGATTTTGCCCCCGTGCGCGGGCCAGCCCAAAGTCCGCAACCTTGACCTCTCCATCCGAGGTCAACAACAAATTGTCCGGCTTGATGTCGCGATGGACCAGCCCGATCGAAGCCGCCTTCTGCAGGGCTGCGGATGCTTGCCACAGGATCGATACGGACTCCTCGAGCGGCAGTGCCCCTCGGCGCTGGATGTACGCGTTGAGGTTGCTGCCGGGCACATACTCTTGGGCGATGTAATGGGTAGCACCGAACTTGCCGACATCATAGACCTGAACGATGTTCGGGTGGAGCAATGATGCAATGGCCCTTGCTTCCTGCAAGAACCGCTGCTCGTGCTCATCCGACCCGACAAAGTCCGCGCGCAATACCTTGAGCGCCACGTGGCGGTGCAACGAATTCTGGAACGCCAGATAGACTTCGGACATTCCACCCACGCCCAATCGATGCAGGATGGAATACCCGGCAATCGTTTGGTTGGTCAAGTCGTTGGGTTCGTTGCTTCGATTCATACGGTTTCAATCGTTGTTCACGGTTGCTACGCAAAACATACCGCGATGCGGGAGCGTTCCCAAGCTCGAAACGCGATCACCACTGCCCCCGATTCGATTTGCAGTCTATCACATTCCATTCCACGGGCATCGACGCGCCAAGCCCGTTTCACGTTCTTCATGCAACTAAGCTTGACGGTACCCGACCTACCGGCCGTCTCGACCATCCACCAACAGGCGTCTGCGCGCACCGATTCTTCACTCACGGCTGAAAACACCTGCTCCGAGGAATCCGCACTCGAAGCTACATCCGCAGAACCCTCCGCAGTCTGGCTCGCGCTGGACACGGTCAATGCAGGATCGGGATCCACCCATTGAAAGCGAATGTTCGGGAGATTGGCCTGCGCTAGCCACGCCCCGTCGCTCGAACGGTTCGCCGGCCGTTCAACCGATCGCGAGCCATCAGACGCAACACCGGCACGGCGATGGCTTACCCACGGCTCGAGCATCCTGTCGATCGCGGTCTCCCAAGGCCTGGGCCAGTCCATTCCGACTGCAAACCGTGCTCGCGCTCGACCCGCTGCATCCAAGGGCAATGCCGAGATCAACATGTTCGAACCGAGCTTGCGGTGCGAGCTCAACCCGCACGTTGCGAAGTGGACTTTATGTTCCGCATCATCCACTTCGATCAGTTCGATTGCCCCCTGCAGTGCACTGGGCAGCTTTCCGCGGTGTCCGTTCTGCCACGCGGCAATGCTGGCCGCTTGGCTCGGCCAGACCATGCGCCACACCGGATACACGGCCTGGGGATCCAACGCTTCGACGTCGATGTCGATCTCCAACCATCGGGCACCGTGCCACAGTGTGTACACGATCTTCGTATTGACCAGCGATGCGTCGGCTTGCGCTGTGGTCAATCCCAACACGCCGGAGACTTCGATGCGACCGCACGTGCTTCCGTTTTCGAGAATGCGCCACCTGGCTTGCTGCAGTCCTACAAACTCCGTCTCCTCGATTTTGTGGGAGACATCGAACGGCCGCGGAATCAACGACAGCATGCCGCTGAGCCGATTGCCGGGGTGCGCTTCATGGCAATCAACAGGTCCTCAAAAATCGGACTGACGCGAGCAGGCCAGTGG
>JBKCUI010000405.1:0-27010 GCA_046318495.1 Pirellula sp.
GAAGCCGATGGAGAGTTTGTCGGTGAGTTGGTAGGAAGCAGTTGGAACGATTTGAAGAATGCTCAATCGCGAATACAACGCGCCTGTGCCGTTCGGTTGAGGGAAGAGGACCGGGTTGGTGGTGCTCGCAGCGTAATCGACGCCGAATCCGCCGATCCCAAGTGCACCAAGTCCAAAGGTCCAATCGGAATTGGTGGGTTTCCAAACCAGAGCCACGGTAGGCAAGGTCTTGATCCCCGAGTTGCTATCGGTGGATCCGGAGAATGGACCGACGGACGAAGACAGGTTCGTTTGGGAATCGATGAATTCGACCCCGAACAGGATTTCGCTGGAATTCAAGGCGCTGATGGTTCCTGGATTCCATAGCAACGCACCGGCGGCATCGAGAGGCGTGGCCGTGGCAACACCGCTCATCGATCGGTTCACGGGACCGGCCCCCGGGAGCACAATGCCCTGCCCGTGCACCATTGCGGACCCGACGACCACCAACCAAGAAGCGAATGTGCCGAGGGTGATCCGAGAGGCCGCGTTGAACATTATTCGACTCCGTAGGGACGATGCATGGGCTGTGATGGCATGGGGCGCGTCGGGAAAGCTACAACCGAAGGGAACGCGGCAACGCGCGTCTCCTCCGCTGGATTCGTAACGGAACGAATTCTAGGGATCTTCCGCACAATCCTCGCTCGTAGCACCATCGGAATCTTCGTTGCTGGCGGATGAATCGCTTCGGTCTCAAAGAAGTGCAAGCCGGAGCGCGGGCAGGGACAATTCCTACAGCCCGTACAAATTGCCAAGGGTCTGGCAAACATTTCCCGAACAGGAGGCGGCTTCGATCGCGAGAAACCGCAGCGTTCAAAACGGGTACACTGAGGGCACGCACGCGGCACTGCACTCTGAAGGGCGGTGCTCCTATTTGCACAGATTCTGCATCCGATTGGGGGGTTACTGATGGCCAAACAAAAGATTGCCATTCTCGGTGGAGGGACCGGTTCGCTGTCCGCAGCGCTCGGGCTGACATCGAGTCCGAACTGGCAGGATCAGTACGAGATCACGGTGTATCAAGTGGGCTGGAGGTTGGGCGGCAAAGGAGCCTCGGGGCGAAACCCGGAACAGCATCATCGGATCGAGGAGCACGGGCTACATATCTGGGGCGGCTTCTATTGGAACGCCTTTCGCGCCATGCGCACCTGTTACGAAGAGATGCAACGACCACCCGGATCGCCCCTGGCCACGGTTTGGGATGCGTTCAAACCCAAGAGCGACTGCACCGTGACCGAGCGGATCGATGGCCAGTGGGTGAAGTGGGGGGTGACGATGCGCAGTAGAAGTGATTTGCCCGGAGACGACTACGATGCGCCGTCGGTGGCCGAACACATCCGCAAGTTGATTACCTGGATGATCGAGCATCTGGAAAACGGAGGGCTGTTCGGGCAACTCAAGGATTCGACTGCGGCCCACGCCCAGCCGACCGTGTCCGATCGGGTATGGGATCGTGTGCTATCGGTGGACAAATGGCTGCGCGGGAACAGCGATGCCACCGTTGCCTCGGAGCACCGTGACGTTTCGACGTTTGATCGAGCGTTGGGCGTCGTGGGAGAGGCCGTGCAATGGCTGTCGCAAGGGGTTCGGCACTTGGCACAAACCGTGGTGGATGATGTCGGGATGGTGGATCATGAGGTCTTCAAGTTGTTGGCCGAGCTGGTTTCGGGATTGCGAACGCATTTGCGCGATTGGATCGACGCGAATCCGAATCATGACATGCCGCTGCGACGCGAGTTCCTCGTGCTTGATTTTGGCTTCACTACGATTCTCGGGCTCATCGAAGACGATGTGTTGAGGCAAGGATTTTCCTCGATCGACGATGTCGAATGGCGCGATTGGTTGCGAAAGCACGGCGCCGCCGAATCGACGATCAACTCGGTCATTACCAAGGCGACGTACGATTATGTGTTTGGGTACTTGAACGGCGATGTCAACACGCCGTCGATTGGGGCGGGGACCTGCACCCATGGCCTGTTGCTTCTTACGATGTGTTATCAGGGGGCGATTTTCTTTGAGATGCAAGGGGGTATGGGGGACACGGTCTTTACGCCGCTGTACCTCGTTCTCAAAAAGCGAGGCGTGCGATTTGAGTTCTTTCATCGCGTGGACGCGATTCGACTCGATCGTCAAGACGCCAACGCGATCGGTGAGATCGATGTGGGAGTGCAGATGACGGTTCGCGGCGGCGAATACAACCCATTGGTCGACGTCGTAGGGTTGCCTTGTTGGCCATCGACACCGGGATACGATCAACTCGAACGGGGGGATGAACTGAAGCAGTCGGGGCAAAACTTGGAATCCCCGTGGGCCGATTGGCCGGATGCAGCGAAACGGACGCTTCGGCGCGGAGAGGATTTTGATTTGGTCGTGCTGGGGATTTCGGTAGCGGCGCTCCCGGCTTTGACGCCGGAGTTGATGGCTGCGAATTCAAAGTGGTTGGATATGGTGACCAAGATTCAGACCACGCAGACGCAAGCCATGCAGGTTTGGATGCGTTCCTCCTCGGAGGAACTCGGTTGGAGCACGCAAGCGGCCCCGGTGGTCACCGGGTATGCCGACGATATGAACACGTGGGGCGATTTGAGTCATTTGCTGGCTCGCGAAGCCTGGCCCGCCGCTGCTCCGCCCAAGAATGAATCGTATTATTGCGGGCCGCTCAAAGACGCAACGCCGATTCCGCCTTTCTCCGACCACACGTTTCCGGATCGGATGGCGGAGCAAGTCAAACAGGAGTCCATGGCATGGCTCGAAGCCAACACTGAGTTTTTGATGCCCAAGCTGGCGCCAGCCGGTCAGTTTGATTGGAGTCAATTGCAAGCGCCGGACGGAACCACTGGGAAGGATCGCTTCGACTCGCAGTATTGGCGAGCCAATGTCGCTCCCTCCGAGCGTTATGTCATTTCGGCGGCTGGGACGACCAAGTATCGGCTGCCACCGGATGGGTCGGGGTTCAGCAATCTTTACTTGGCAGGGGACTGGGTGGAGACCGAGATCAACGCGGGATGTGTCGAGGCTGCGGTGATGGCAGGTTTGGGCGCTTCGCAAGCGATCTGCGGGTATCCACAAAAGATCTTGGGTGTGCCGTCCAAGTGATGGGATGGCGCATGCCGGTTATTGGAAGCGATAGATGATTTCGCCGAGTTCGACGAGGAATTCCGCTTGGCTATAGAATGCCAATTCGACGTCGCAATCGGCACTAGGTAGTCCGAGAAAGCTCGCGATCGGCAAGCTATCACACGGGGTGATATGCAGTGTGCGCTTGCCATGGAGCAATCCGCCGTGCGTGAACCCCGTGACCTTGAGTGGAGCTTCGACGATGACCGCGTAACAGGCTTGCAAGGGATCGATTGCATCGGGGAATTGTTTGCGAAAGACCAGCGTGACTTCTGGTTCGTGGAGATGGTCGATCCACTTCACCACGGATTCGAGACCTTCGATCACGACGTCTTCGACTCCGGCAAAGGCATGCTCAAAGAGTCCGCGGAGCCAGTCGCTCGCGGAGTTCCATTCGGTGGGGAGCGGGCTAGCGTTGGCGGGGACCGTGGTGGAATCGCATTCAACCCGGATGACTTCGACGTTGGTTAATGGTGTGTTGGGGGAGAAGGATTGCAGGACGAGCGTTGAAATCGAAAGGGGATCGTTCGAGCCGATGGCCGGGATCGTGATGTCCGCCATCGACTTGGGATAGCCGAAAAGTTCGCGTCCGACCATCACGGCGAGCGGGTTGTCAACCATCAGGAAGACCGGGAAGAGCACCAATCGGCGCGGCAACCAAATTCCAGCCACGCGTTCTAAGCGTGCGAGGACAGCAAAGAATGCGAAGTCGCTTTCGTGCAGCCACCCTTGGGTGTTTTGGGGAGGGTTGACACAACTCAAGTGTCCGATGTCGACCATTGCAGCGAGGACTTGGCCGGAGAGTACTTTGTAACAGATATCATCGGGCAGACCGGCGTTCAACGTCTGGTCGACGCTTTTTTGGAGCGTGCTGCGATCTGCGCTGACAAAGTATCCGTAGCATGTGGTCTGGTCCAATTGAAAAGGTGGGTTGTAGATTTGCCAACCCGCTTGATTGATGAATTCCATCGCTCCCTGCCATCCAAATTAGAGACCTTTGATTGCATGTGGCGGTGCGTCACCACTCCGCATGCAGTGTAGCGTAGCGGGCCCAAGGCATGTCCGTGGATGACATGGAAATGCAGCTAGGCGGGGGCGGCTTCGGGCATCGGTTGGCGGAAGCCGGGGACCATGAGGGAGGCGAATCGTGGTGCATTTCGAACTCCCTCGGCTCGCATCCACTCGGTCGCTTGCGAGACCAGCGATTCCCCTTCGTCGCGATCGGCGGCGGAGGAGGCGAGCAAATTGCCTAGGTGCCACTGGGCGGGGTGAAGGTAAATGCGCGTGTTCGTTTCGCTGGCTCGTCGAATGCCTTGACGCAGGAGAGCGATGGCCATATCGGTTTGGTTGTCGGCCGCTGCGAGTCCAGCTCGATACAGATGCGGCAGCGCACAGAAACGTTGCAACGATTCCCGTTCGATGTTTCGGATGGCGGTGAGCGCCTCGCGTCGCGATCGAGCGGGATCAACGCCAGCGGCAACGCAGGCCACGGCAGCGCGAGCTCGCATTTCCCAGCAGACCATGCGAATGTGTTCTCCGCGAAGCAGCATCGAACGATTGAGCTCTTGCCAGCCTGAAAGGACGACCGACCACGCGCGTTCGGGTTGTCCAAGATAGAGCTTGAGATTGGTCGATTGCATCAACACATACATGTCCTGCAGGGAGTATCGGCCGAGCCGCAGTCGATTGCGGTAGGTATCGATCCATTTTGCAGCTTCGTCGGGGCGATCGGCGACCAGGCTCAGAAAGGGCAAATCGAACGTTCCAAGGGACAACTCCGCGTAGAAGTCTCCGTAGTCGACCGCGTTGCGGTGCAACGACTCGGCGCGGCGATGGTACTCCGCCAACTCCCCGTGCCAGTACATTGCATAGAGGGTAAAGAGCCGCGCCGTACCGAGTTCCCAATGAACGCCCGGGCAGTTCTTGGCGAACTGAGTGATGGCTTCGTCGAGGATCGCTTTGGAGCGTGCCCAGTTGCCTTGCATGAATTCGCCGATCCCTCGCGCGAATGGAATCATCGTCGACGCATACGGGTCCCCTAGCTCCTTGGCGTTTTGTTCGGCCATGGCAATCATGCGTTCTCCGGTTGCGACTTCTGCGCCCCCGGCATTGATGCGCTGCACTGCTTCCCAGCACAGGGAGCGGACCAAACGGCGTGGCTCGCCCGCCTGCAGCGCTAGTCGCAGGTTAATGGTGGCCAATCGGCAGCCGCTGATGAGTTCGAACATGCTAACGCCGGCGGCGGCCGACCATGCGAGATCGACTTGTTCGAGCAGTTTCTTGGGAACGGATGCTTCGGGGCGAAGATCGACTCGAAGTCCGCGCCAGTAGAGCGCGCTGCGATGCCATAGGAGCGATGCGATGGTGGACACGGTGGACTCGGGCATGCTCAATCCAACCGACTGGAGCAGTTGGGACATTGCGGCTTTGCCTTTTTCCACGTGTCCGCTGATGCAGAATTGGTAGGCGCTTCGTCGCTTTAGCTCGAGTTTATGATCGGGTGGTGCGTGTTCTGCGGCGGCTGCATATGCGATCGCGGATTGTTCCCCGCGACCCGCATTTGCGAGCGCTGCTGCCAAGCGAGCACGGAGGGCCGAATCCTCGCTTGGTGTGAGGCGAAGCAGGGCCAGAGCTTGCCGATAGAGGTTTGCAGCGTGATCGAAGGCCAGCGACTCGGCGGCTTTGTCTGCAGCGATCGAGAAGTAATGGCCCGCGCGTTCGGGAATCTCTGCGCCCAAGAAATGGACAGCGAGCGTTTCGGCATCGGCATACTCATTGCGTTCCAACGATTCGGCGAGCGCGTGATGATGTTGCCGTTTGCGGTCACAAGGCAATTGCGACACGACGGTTTCTCGGATGCGATCGTGGTAGGCTTCCAGTTCGCTGTCGAGGTTGGGACCTGAGGAACGCACTAGACGATCGATACGCAGTCGACTGAGTAGGTGGGGATCTCGGATAGCAAAGCCTGCCGCTTCGTAGATCACATCCATGCGGGTTGGCTGGCCGGCGACAGCGATGGTTTCGAGCAAGCGTTGCGCATCGCTTGGCAACTCCTGAATGCGGCTCCAAAGCACTTGGTCCAAGACCCGTTGCCGCTCTTGGGACGCATGGATCGGCAGTGCCCGGCCGCGGGCGGCAGCCATGGCCAATTCGATGACAAAGAACGGATTGCCAGACGATTCACGCACAATTGTCTTGAGATAGGCTTCTCGATCGTCGAGGCCCATCGGCAGCAACTCCGAAGCGAGGGATGTGGCTTCGTCATCGGTGAGGGGGCCGACGGGCATGTCGACGATCTCCGCCGAGTCGGAAGCCCGCGATTCAGCGGTCAACCATTTGCCCAAACATTCGCTCGTCGATTCGTATTCGTCGCGGTAAGAGATCAGCAACAAGACATTGGGCGGCTGCGCGTTGCAAAGGAGATCGAGCAAGATCCCGGCGCTTTCCGCATCTCCCCATTGGAAGTCGTCGATGGCGATGATGAGCAGATAGTCTTCGCTGAGCCGGCATAGCAAATCGCGCAAGCCCGACATGGCACGGCGGCGCAATTCCCCGGGCTCGGAATCCCTCAAATGACTGGTGTCGTCGTACCATTCCGGCAACCGCTGGAGGACTTCAAAGACCCGAGCTAGCTCCGCCGCATTGTTGGGAATGTAGCGGCGCCTCGCCCCAGGAGTCATTTCCGCCAGGGCATTGGACAGCGAGTCCATGACTCCGTCGAGGGCTTTGTGCGGAACCGACTCCTGCTCGTAACATCGCCCGAGCAACACCAAATCATTCGGTTGTTGAAACTGCTCGAGGAAACGTTGTACGACAGCACTCTTGCCCGCCCCGGATCGACCGTGAATCCGAACGATCGCTGGCCGACCCGTTCGAACGCGATGGGTCACTTCGGCCAATGCGCACAACAAATGCTCTCGACCGACAAATGGAAGCTGCTGGTCGGACCAACTCGTGCTTGGTGCGGATTCGGCCGATCCCGTCAGCGCGATCAGGATGTCATTGCCGGTAGGGCGCATCGTCGGGTCGCGCTGCAAGAGGCGAACACACAACTCGCTCAAGTCGCGGGGGATGTCGGACGTTTGCGCATCCGGATGAGGAGCGTCGAACTGTTGCTTCTGCGAGATCACTTCGTTGCGACTCCCGGTGAAGGGACGATCGCCGGTCAATACTTCAAAGAGCATCACGCCCAATGCATACCAATCGCATGCCGGAGTCAGTTCCGTCGTTCCCATGGATTGTTCGGGTGCCATGTACTGAGGGGTTCCCTCGATGGAACGCGAGCGACGCGGGTCGCTCACGTGTGCAACCGTGCCATTCGGATCGACGGAGTTTGGGTCGGAGTCGACGTTTGGCAGAGGATGTCGATCGTCGGGAGCTGGAGACTCGTCTGCGTTTAGGGGGATCCTGCGACCTTCGGATACCAGGCCGAAATCGAGGATAACGGCATGGCCATCGCGATCGACAATCACGTTGGCGGGCTTAAGATCGCGATGCAGCCTACCGGATTGATGCAAGGCCACCGTGCCGCGCGTGATCTGGGCAAAGACGTCTCGAACCTTTTGCTCGTCGCACCATTCGTGCATAGACCGACGGCCGCGTTGCGTTTTGAGCAAGGCAGGTTTTGGGCGTTCGGGCTCTGGGGAAACTTTCGAGAAATCACCGCGAAGCGTGGACGGCACATCTTGGATCACCGTTTCGCCGAGGATCTCTTTGGTTTGCACATGGCGATCGGGCATCGACGGTGCAGGGGGATGCTTTCTCAAATACCCGACGAGGTCTTTGCCATCGATGAAGGGCATGGTGATGAACCAGACACCCTCGATCATCAGCAATTCATACAAGGGACAAAGGTTGGGATGGGCGATGTCGGCTAACGCTCGAAACTCGCGCTTGAAACGATAGATGGCTTCGCCGCCTACGTTCTTGATGGTCTTCAAAGCAACTTTGGTGTTCCGTTCAGGATCGAATGCGGTGAAGACCATTCCCATGCCGCCGGAGCCCAATCGTCGAACGTCGACGAAGCGGCCCAGGCAAATCGGCGCTTCGGCGGAGCCATCAGACGGTTTGTCGGCCAACGATGCGGCGTCGATCGTAATGAAGCTCAACGAGTGCTGGGCATCTTCGGGCGCATGAAACTCCATCCATGCACGTTCTACGACCGAGCGGTCTAGATTCGAGCCAGCGACGTACTCGTCCAGCGCGTAGCCTTCCTGCCGCTTTCGGCGAATACCCCATTCCGCGAAGAGCAATGCTTCGAGCAATGCGCGGCGGGGGATTTCGGGATACAGATTGAGCCAAGCGACGAGGGAGGGGCGTTCGCCTTCTATCCAGGCTTGCTCAAACCTCTGCAGAATCGCATCGATCCCCAGGCTCGGGGGCGTCGCATCGTCGGAGGTTTGGGTTTTGGGATTGCGCTTCATACCCTACCAAGCGGTTTCGACTCCATATGCGTGCTCGTCCGTGCTCCATCATAACTCGTTGGAACGAAGATTGCCGGTGGGATTTGTTCAGCAAAGTCGTTGTAGGCGATTTCAGGCACCCATCGGGGATTGGTTGTGACGACCGATCCTTGGCTGCCATCCGATTGCATGCCGCGATTTCGAGTTTTGCGAGCTGGCGATTCGAATCGGATTTGCGAAGTCCTGGAAGCGACGAAAGGTCGTTCTAGTCTGCCAACTCGACGATTGCGCCAAGATCGGCGCTGATCGGACGCAAGCACTGCTTGGCATTGCAGGCTTGATAGCGCACCGAACATCCGATCAACAACGCACCGGGTTCGCAGTCGGGTGCGATGCGAAGCGTCTGCTTCCACTCGGCGCGGCCATCGATAACAGGCTCCCCCTGCGGGCCCCTGGCGACGGTTCCGGAAACCAGTTGCCAATTCCCTTGGCGAGTGATTCCAGGGGGTAGCTCCAATTCAATCTTGGTCGGCATGGCGGGTGGTGCTGCGTCGAGCGGATGCACGCTCCATCCCGATTCAATATCCAGGACGACGCGGCATTCCATCCCATCTCCTAGCCTCGCTGCGGTCGGCGCGATGGAGAACTCGAGTTCCACAGGCGCGTCAGGGGTGCGCGCGATGCGACTGGCCACAGCATTCTTTTGCGTGGGAGGCGAAACACGCTCCGAGATCTCTCTCGCCTTTTGGTTGGCAGCTTCGAGCGCTTCCTTCAAGGGTCGAGGTCGATCTTCCGAACCGTTGCAACCAAGTGCCAATAGCAACAACACCGCGATGCGTTTACTGCCGGTGGATGGACGATGCGTTTTGCAATGCTCGGCAGTTCGATCCTTCGAATGGGGTTCCAACGGGACCATCGCGTCTCCAACATCAAAAGCAGGGAAGGGTCTACAACGCAATCGACCCGTCGGAGTCTCCGAAGGCCTGCGTTTCGCAACCAAAAGCATTGAGCATCGAGACAAACAAATTGGACATCGGTTGATCGGGCACTTTGAGGTAACGACCGCTTCGAATCTGTCCGCCCGCTTTGCCGGCCAAGATCACGGGGAGATTGTCGTGCGTGTGTCGATTGCCATCGGCGATCGCTCCACCGTACACGATCATGGAGTTATGCAAGATGGATGTGCCATCGGCGTCTTGCATCTTGGCCAACCGCTCGAGAAAACGACCGAAGCGATCGACGTAGAAGCGATCGATGCGAGCTACCTTCTGAGCCAGCTCAGGCACGAACTGATTGTGCGTCAAATGGTGATGGCCTTCGGCGATGTCGATCTCAGGGAAGGTGCGATTGGATCCGTCGTAGGCTAGGATCAAAGTCGCGATGCGCGTTGAGTCTGTTTGGAATGCCAACGCCATCATGTCGAACATGATGTCGATGTGCTCGGCAAACACGGGAGGAATTCCATCCGGGGCCAATTGCTCGGGATTGGGAACGGATTGGAACTGGGCTGCGGCATCAACCCGCCGCTCGATCTCGCGTACGCCCACCAAATACTCGTCGAGTTTTCTCTGATCCTGACTGCTCAGTTTGCGTTCGAGGCTCTTGGTGTCTTCGAGAACGAAATCGAGAATGGAACGCTGGGTGTTTTGACGCGCGAGGTAGTTTTTCGAGCGTTCTCCGGGAGAGCCCGCTCCAAATAGTCGTTCAAACACCGATCGCGGATTGGCGTCTGGAGTCATCGGTGTGGTGGGAGAGCTCCAGGACAAGTTGTATTGGTAGGCGCAAGCGTACCCGGAATCGCAACCACCGGAATTGCGAATCGCATCGCACGTCAATTCGATCGATGGAAACCGCGTTTCATTGCCGATCGATTTGGCTGCGACTTGATCGACCGACGTTCCGACATAAATGTCGCTGCCTGCGGTTTTTCGGGCTCTCGCACCGGTCAAGAAGGTGGCGCTGGCTCGAGCGTGGTCGCCGGCCCCATCGCGACCGGCGGTGGCGTTTTCATGCTTGAGTCCGCCGATCACTTGAACCTGGTCACGGACCGCTGCCAGCCCTTGCATCGTGGAGTTCAATTCCATCGCGTCGGGATCGCCCGATGGAAACCAATGGTTCTGCTGCACGCCATTGGGGATCGAAATGAATGCCATGCGGAGCGGTGTTTCGCTGCGGGTCGTGGCGACCGTGGACGCTGCCGACGCCACAGGCGTCGAGAGCGATTCCATCGCCGGAAGTGCGACTGCGGCGCCGATCCCGCGCAGCCAAGCGCGTCGATGCATCGAGTTACGACGATTGGAAATGCTGTTGGAAGGCATCGTGGAAACCTGGTTCATGCCGAAGGTGTTAAGGACCCCGAGACGGGGGACAGGAACAGAATCGATCAAGGAGTGTTGGTGGCGGTAATGCCAAAACGGTTCGGGCTGGGCCGCTGTCGCTGGAAGGGGGCCGACTCGATGATGCCGAGGATCAACTCTCGAAACCGGCCGCCGTTGGCGCTCAAGCGATCGACGAGATAATCGAGCGTGTCTTCGTCGTAGTACTCGGTACCGCGACCCAATGCATACACTAACATCTTTTGAGCCACGCATCGAAAGAAATCTTCTCGGCGTTCCCGAGCGATGATCTGTCGCAATTCCCGAAAATCGCGGAAGCTTTCGCCGGTGATCAATTGGCCTGCCGCATCGATCGGTTGTTGTTTGTCGTGATCGCGCCATACACCCAAGGCGTCAAAATTCTCCAACGCCAGTCCCAGCGGATCCATACGTGAATGGCAGGAAGCGCATAACGGGGAGTCTCGGTGAGACGCCAATAACTCCTTGAGGCTCGGTTCACGTCCCTGAAAATGCTTGGCAGCATCTTCAAGAGCGGGGACGTTCGGTGGTGCCGGCGGAGCGGGTGTGCCCAAAATGTTTTCGAGAATGTACAAGCCGCGTTTGACCGGTGAGGTTCGCGTCGGATTGGACGTTACGGATAGCATGGTTCCATGGGTGAGGATCCCGCCGCGAGGGCTATCGGGAGTCAGATCGACGCGCCGCATTTCGGGACCTCGCACATCGGGGATCCCGTAGTGAGTGGCCAACCGTTCATTGAGGAACGTAAAGCCCGGATCGATCAAATCGGCGATGTCTCGATTCTCGGTGACGATGCATGCGAAAAGCATCTCCGTTTCGCGTCGCATGGCGTTGCGAACGTCTGCATTCCACATGTCCTGAATCTTTCGCAGTTCCTGAAAGCGAGCGCGCATGGCTTCCGCTTCCGGGTCCGCAGGAGCGTCGGCACCGGGACGGCGAGGTTGACGGTTCTTGCGAATCCAAGCTAGTCGTTCTTCGAATTCGGCTTGCAATCCATACACGGCAATCGGATCGATGGAAGTCTTTTCAACATCCCGCGTTCGCAACCATTGCCCGGCGAAATTGTCGATCAAGGACTTCGCGCGCGGGTCCGCCAGCATGCGTTCTACGGTCGGCTGTAGCTGTTCTCGAAGCCGGTTGGAACGAGCTAGTTCCAACAACGCATCATCGGGCGTGGTCGACCACAAGAAGTACGACAACCGAGACGCTAGCGTGTATTCTTCGACCCATGGAAACGGAGCATCGCCGGGTGGCTCCACCGTTTCTTCGAAGCGAAACAGGAATCGAGGGGAGGCGAGCATCGGCACCATCGCATGGGCGACGGCTGCTTCAAACGTTGTGTCGGGCTGCTGCTCGGCTTCCCCCACAATCTTGACCAATCGCTCCAGCGTCCCTGGGTCAATCGGTCGGCGGAAGATGCGTTCCCCCACGCGTCGGAACACATCTCGAACATACTCGGCGCGTGCCTCGGGATCCTCAGGGGCCGCGTCGCGTGTGAAGATGCGATCGTATCCGGGCGGATGTTTCCAAAAGGAGCGATCGAAAGGACCGCGAATCGTGATGGACTCGATATCCAAATCGGCGAACCAATCGTTCTTGATCGGCTCGTCCAACTCGATCGGGTTCAGTTCAAACTCCAATTCATGTTGGCTCGGCTCCCAATCGAACTCCCACGTCCGCACGTCGCGTTTGGATTCGTTCCAGCCAACTTCGCTCTCAAGGAGCGACGCGCCATCGAGGGTGCACCTCAACGCAGCCCTCTGTGGAGAAAACTCAAAGGAGCCCCCAGACTTGAGGACCACTTCGAGAGCGTATCTACCTCGGTTGCGAACTTCGAATGCGCGCTTCACACGCTGGGAACGATTCAGACGCATGTTGTCCGCATTGCGTCCGTCCTCCCCTTGGATGTCGCGAGCGAAGAAGCGTTGTTCGGGCGGAACGAGGTTCACTTTGGGGACCGATTGCTCGACGATTTGCGATGCGGCTGCCAGGTACTTCTCCACGACCATCGGCGAGAGGCTCAGAGCATCCCCGACGTTGTCGAATCCATAGCCTGTATCGTCGGGCGGAAAGATCACATCGGCATTGAAATCGATCCCGAAGAGATCTCGAATCGTGTTGGCGTATTCGCGGCGATTGAGGCGGCGCAAAGTAATGCGGCCTGGGTCGGGATGTTCGCGATCGAGTCCCATGGCATCGAACTTGATCCACTCGGCGAGCGTTCGCACGGAATCGCGGCTGAGGCGTTGGCCCGAATCGGGCGGCGGCATGGTTCCTGCCCGGACGTTCGCGAGGACCTTGCGCCATGCCTGCGATGAGGCTTCGGTAACAGGCTGATCCAGCAATTGGTCCAGCGCGAAGTTGCCCTCGTTCGCGCCGTTGGCATGGCAGTCGAAGCAATTCTGCTCGAGCAGTTGCCGGGTGGGTGGCGTGTGTTGGCTGGCTGCAGTCGTGAAAGCATCCTGCTCACCTACCTGACCGTATGCCAGGAGTGCTTTTGCAACGCACATGCCAGCCAGGAACAACGTCCGGCATCGGATTCGTCTCGAAACCATCATAAAAGGACCCACGGCGAAACCCATCTTTTTGACCAGCCGACACGTTGGAGATGGGACGCATCTCGCGTAAATCGAACCACACCTCAATTCTAATGGAAAGTCGAGATTTTGCGACGCAACTACGACGGCGGAATGCATTGCTTGAACGTTAGGATCGAATGCGGCGGCACGCCAGGGGACGGATGCCAAGGATGGGGCTGGATGTCCTCGGGTGCGGCCTTTGTGTCAAAACGCCTCATTGCTGCCGCGTGGGAGTGGTTGGTCAATCGCTCTAGGGTGAAGTATGCTACAGGGCCGGATCCGGCGGCAGCTGTTCGCCAATCACCCCGATCTCAAGATCCGATTCCAGAATTGTCCTGTATGGTTTTCCAACGATCGACAACCCATCGACCTTCGCGCCGACCGCGCTGGGGGCGTGCGCGCTGGTTGCCGATCCTCAGCCTTCTTGGATTCCTGGTGTCGGTATTGCCCATCCCGATCCCCGCGCTGCGGGCCGTCCAAGACGTCGGAATGAACGAGGACCAGGAGGGACCATATCCCTGCCAACAGGGGCATTGCGGTTGTGGTTCGGCATTGCAGTGTTGGACGAGTTGCTGCTGCCATACGCCGTCGGAACGCAAAGCGTGGGCCGAACAACATCGCATCACGCCTCCGCAATACGCGGTGCTCAACGATGCGGATGATTGGAATCCCCCTCAGCCATCGCAACCAGCAACGTGCTGCAACCAAAGTTCCAAGCGTGCCAAGTCCTGTTGCGACGATTCCAAGTCGAAGTCCTCGCTATCGAAAGGGTCGCTCCCGACCCGAACGCGTGCGGGTGGCAAGCGCGCGAAGAACACGTTTGTCTTGACGATGCTGATGAGGGGTTGTCGCAAGGGGAGCTCGGTATTCACGTCTTTGCCGTGGTCGACTCAACCGCCAACTTCGGTTGCTCCTTCGATCGAGTCTCCGGTCTCGGAATGCTTGGTCGTCTCAATGCGACTCTGGCAAAACTGCACCCAAGAGCCTCCGAGCCCGCCACCTCGGGCCTAAGGCAGTCGATTCGAACACCACGAACGTCCTGTCCGCTACAGGCTTGCCTGGGCATGTTGTGACCTCTTCGTCTGTTTTCGAATTGCCTTAGTATTCGATCGCATCGAGTCGAGAGGATCGGCAGGTGCCCACGTTTCGTTGCACGTCGTGAGACGGTGCGCGAGGGTGGCCATGCAAGGCATGCGCATCGCGTTTTTTCCGGAGCCGCGAGATCGTTGGTATCTCACGTTTCGAAAAAATGCGTAGCGTCCAATCTCTCGCAACGGTTCGATGCGTTCTCGCGGGCTCTCTCTGTTGAATGAGGGAGATGCATCCATGCGTTGGCACATGGCTATAGCAGCCTGGCACGCGCTCTAAGCTTTGGCGCACCGAGTTGTAATGGATGCGCGAAGCTGCTCCTTTCGTACACGCATTTCCATGATTCGAAAGCATTTTTGCAATGAACAGTCGTTTTCTATTTGGAATCCGCAGGTGCCACCGCGGATTCACCTTGGTCGAGCTGTTGGTGGTCATTGCCATCATCGGGATATTGGTCGGATTGTTGCTGCCTGCCGTGCAAGCGGCTCGCGAAGCCGCGCGGCGGATGCAATGCAGCAACCACACGCGGCAGATGTCGCTGGCGACGCACAACTACGAATCCGCGTTCAAGCGGTTCCCGATGGCGGGCGCGGTCGATGCGGATTTCTCGGTTCAAGCACGTTTGCTCCCTTACATGGAGCAGTCCAATCTGAGCAATGTGTTGGACTTATCGGTGCCGGCTTTCAGCGGGCCATTCAATGCAAAGGTCCCCAACCTGAGGTTTGTGGCTGCCTTCAAAATGCCGATCTCGGTTTTTCTTTGCCCGAGCGATCCTGCCCCATCGGTGGCCAGAGTAACGGTCAACGGCACGACGTATCAATATGGTGGGATCAACTACTTGATCAGCTACGGCAGTGGCACGGGCACCGCGTACCATATGCGCTGGCAAACCGATGGCGTTGTGTTTCAATTCTCGCAGCGAAGATTTCGAGACATCCTCGATGGAGCATCGAACACGGTCGCGTTGAGCGAATCGGTTCGAAGCGATGGGGATGACAAGACCTTTCCTGCCGGGACAGTGCCTCGGTTTCCGTACCCACTAACGCTCAATGGTTCCGGGGGCGTGAACTCGGCGTTGCAGGCCAGGCGAGGGCTCAAGCCTTCCGGCGGTCCGTGGTCGGCATATGTCGACGCGGATGGAATGATTTCCAATCCTCCGGTGGAAACCTTTTGGAAAACGTTTACGGGCTGGCGCGGTGGATCGAGTCCTGCGTTGCGAGGGCGGGGAATTTCTTGGGCTTTCAGCGGCTCGATCAATTCGCTGACCAATGGATACTTGCCTCCCAACAGCCCCGTCCCCGATTTGGTGGTGCACTTCACCGGCTTTTTTGGTCCGCGCGGCTATCACACTGGAGGCGCCCATGTCGGCATGCTCGATGGATCGGTTCACTTTCTGAGCAACAGCATGGCCAAGGAAGTCATTCAAGCCATCCACAGTTGCAACGGCGGTGAAGTCGTCACGGAGTTTGGATCATGAGCGTTGCACTGCATCGTGAATGGCCAAGCTACCGAACCATGTGGCGTTGGCACTTTTATGCGGGGATCCTGTGTCTGCCGCTGGTGATCTTTCTGTCGATGACCGGTGCGATCTATCTGTTCAAACCGCAAGTTGAGGCCTATTTGGATGGGCCTTACGATCGGCTTGGAAATACCGATTCGCCACGTCCGCTCTCCGAGCAAGTCCGCGCCGTATTGGACCGCCATCCCGAAGCAAAGACCGTTCAAGTCGAACTGCCCGTGGACGATCGCGGTGCGACGCGCGTTCTTTTGCGAGAGGGTGCGAACAACATCAAGGTTTATGTGCATCCTTCGTCGCTGGAGATCTTAGGAGCCCGCAACGAAGACGCAGCCTTGATGCGTCAGATCCGTCGTTTGCATGGGCAACTGGGAATAGGAACTTGGGGATCCTATTTGGTCGAACTCATCGCATCGTGGACGATTGTGTTGATTCTCACCGGCGTGGTCCTGTGGTGGCCACGCAACACCAACAGCCTCGGGGGCGTGCTCTATCCGAGATGGAACAAGGGTAGCCGCATCTGGTGGCGCGATATCCACTCCGTGATTGGGATTTGGGTTTCGTTCTTTGCAGTGTTCTTGATCGCGACGGGATTGCCGTGGGCAAAGTTTTGGGGAAGCTACTTTCAGACGCTTCGAGGTGTTTCGGGGCTCTCCAGCGAAACCCAAGACTGGACGGTGGGAGGCGTGATGGCAACCGTCGCTGCAGGGCGAGGGTCGCATGAAGGCCATGGGGGGGATTCGAAAGCAGATGCTGCAAAGGAAGGCTCGTCCGCGAAAGCATCAGGTCGCAAGGGTGGTCGAAGCGGTGGGGCACCGATCCCGCGCGATTTGTCCGGCTTCGATCAAGCCCTGCGCGTGGCGCGATCCGAGGCTCTTCCGGCTCCGGTCTTGCTGACACCGCCAACGCCCGGCAGCCAAGCATGGAAGGTTGCCTCAGAGACGCAGAATCGACCCTTGCGGCAGACGCTCTCGATCGATGCGGCGACCGGGGAGATTCAGAGCCGAGAGGGATTTGGCGACAAGCATTGGATCGACCGGATGGTGGGGATCGGCATCGCGGCGCACGAGGGGCAACTCTTTGGTATCGTCAATCAAGCGATTGGATTGATGGCTACGCTGGGATTGACCGCGCTGGCTGCTTCTGGGCTGTGGATGTGGTGGAAGCGGCGATCTCCGGGGAAGCTCGGTGTTCCGGAACCTCTGCAGCATGCGCCGATGGCATGGGGTGTTTGGCTCATCGTGATGCTACTGGGCATCGCCATGCCGCTGTTCGGTGTTTCTGTCGCGTGCGTGGGGGTGCTGGACCGTTGGTTGCAATCGCGACGACGCAGGACGGAGACGGCGTGATCCGGCGGTGAGGCGCTACAAGATTTCGATCGTGTGGCGAATCAAGCCTTGGGAGCTGGGTTCGCCACCGGTGGTTTGAAGAAGAACGAATGGATCGCCAGCATGATGGCGCCGACGACGAGCAAGCTATCGGCGATGTTGAAGTTCGGATAGGTATAGCTGCCGAATCGGAAAAGGATCCAATCTCTGACGCCCGCGACGAACGGCGCTTTGAGGCCATGCATGCCGAGGCGATCGTAAAGGTTGCCGAGGATTCCACCGGTGACCATGCCCAACGCTACGGTTAACCACAGGGAATAGCAGGCTCGAAACCCGAAGAGCCAGATCACGATGCCGAGCATGGCGATGATGGAAACGATTGCGAACACCCAGCCGTAGCCTTGTCCGATCCCGAAGACGGCTCCATGGTTGACGGCGGTTTCGAAACCGAAAAAACCAGGAATGACCCAGGTTGGCGGGTGCTCGCCGGGCAACCCACAACGCGCGAAGGCGACTTCTTTGGTCCAAAGATCGAGGGCCACGCCGAGGGAAGTTAGCAGACCGTAGACGATCGCGCGCGACCAACGCGGATCTCGAATCGATGTGCTGATGCCGGGGGCAGGTGTGATGTCGTTCATGCGGTGCTTACCAACGGGCTTCCAACTGGTCTACGATGTGTTGCGCCAATTCCTCGCAAGCCGTTTGTAATGCGATCGACACCGACTGGCCAGCCTCCGGTACGAAATTGCGCTGTTGCGAGAAGTAATAGGTCACTTCGCCGGGGGGGAGGAATCGGGTTTCGATCAAGGTCATACCGCGGCGGTCGGTCCAACTCAGTTCCATTGTGATCACGCTCGACAACAATCGCGGTTCGTCGGTATTGGTTTCCCCGATGACCCGCTTGCGTTCGGTGGTTAACCGGCAAGCCAGAACCGAATCCGCGGTAGCGGCATTGGCAACTTTGTATGGGGTGCGCTTCTCGATTTCTTTTTGGATGCATTCGGTCAGCAACGTGCCGACTTCAGCTCGAAAGATATCGCTGCGAACGACCGGGACATTGATCGTCCGAATGTCGGTGCGGTAGAGGTTGTTGGTGCCGATCCGGTAGCCCAAGCAACCCGAGAGCAGCCAGCACAGGAGCAAACACCCCAACAGGCCAACCCTTGCAATGCTGCCGGCCGTAAGGTTCGACAATAGCGTGCGAATCATCGGCGCTCGGGTCCTGGCGGGGCGGCCATGCGGACGTTCGGATCGTTGGCTTCTTTTTCGCGAGCGAGGATGGCTTGGGTGCTGAAGGGCGAATCTGCCGGTTTGATCAGAGGGGTGACTTTATCGCGGGTCGGAAAAACCTTCGTTAGCGATTGCAAGTAACGCGTGGGCACCTCGGGCTTGCCGTCTCCCTTGGCGAGAATCTCGCGAGATTGTTCGGCAAATGGAGTATCGTCGAACTCCGCCAGGATCTGATTGCAGTAGATCTTTGCAGCCCCGTACTCTTCTTTGTTCGCGCGGAACTTTGCCTTCTCGAACAGTCGCTCAGCTTTGCGGTACTTCACTTCTGCGGCCATTTCGGCCAGCGCATCTTTGTGTTCGCGAGCTTGTTCGGGGAATTGCCGCACCATGGTCTTCAAGAGTCGATCGGCTTGATCGAGCGGATCGAGATTCGCTTCCGATTGATCGGTGGGATCGGAGGAATACTGAGGGCCTTTGTAAGTAAGAAGTGCGGCTTTGGTTCCCAAGAAGTGCGCGTTGAACTGATGGGGACTGCCCGGGTAGACTTTGATCAAATCACCGTAGCGATCGAGGGCTTCGCTCCAGTTTTCATTTTGGAATTCGTTGTTGGCGATTTCCATGATCACATCGTCCGCCAATTGGCTGGTCGGGCTGTCGAGCAAGATCTTTTCGAGGACTCGCTTGCCGTGGGCTTTGGTGTCGTTCCACGGCTTTTGCGGGTTGGTGAAATTGACGTTGTAAAACTTGTCGGGGAACTGCAACCAGTAGTCGCCGATTTCCATGCGTCGTTTGTCGACACGGTCTTGCCAGCGGTTGCGTGGGTACTCCTTGACCAACTGCACGTAGGCATTTTCGGCTTTGGGATAGTCCTCGGCAAAGAAGTGGCTTTCCGCTTCCATGAACATTGCGTCTTGTTGCAAGGCGCTCAGGACCCAATCCTTGCCAGCGTCGTCGTATTTTTTGGCGGCTTTGCGAAACAGGTCTCGCCGTTCTTTGCCTTCGGCGTTGCCGGCTTGTTCGAACAATGCATCGGCTTAGCGATACTTCTCACGCGCGAGATCTTTGTTGACGGGGCGATCGCCGACACCTGGAATTTGTTGGATGAATTTTGGCAAGGAAGACTTGGCGCGATCCGCGCGGCTGCCTTCGGGGCGGATCCAGTTGCCTTCGGTATCTTCGTAGCCCTCGATCTTGTTGCGGGCGCGTTCGTACTCGTCCTCTTTTTTGAATGGGTTCAAGCTCGCGCAGCCGACGGCGGATTGAACGATGCAGGCGAGCGCTCCGATCTTCAGCCAGGAAGCGATGTCAAAGGTTCGCTGGGGCAAGCCGCGCAGGGGCCGCATCGAATCGTTGCTTGGCTGGTTCAACGCTTGAGTTCCTCTAAATAATCCAACAGTCGCAATCGCCGATCGGTGATGTGTCCGATCACGTGTTCCAACACCCATCGGACTTCGCTCCGCACGCTGCGCGGGAGTGTTGCGATGGGGTCGTTGGGATGGATGCTGGCCATGCATTGGAGCGATTCCCATGTCTCTTCGCGAATTCGCAGCACTCGGCTTTGGGTTGCAGCGCAAACGTTGCATGCGACGCCTCCTCCTTGGAAGGCAAACGCGATGGATCCGCGTCCCTTGCCGAGCGTTTCGCCGCAACCGATGCATTGTTCCAAGCTGGGTGAGACCCCCAGTTTTTGCAACGTTTGCAATTCGAACCGCGCCGTAACGCTGGCCGGACACATGCGCTGATCCAAATCCGACAGCGTTTGGTCGAGCAGTTCCATCAAGCCGGTGACGGGTTGATGGTGTTCGGTCAACGTGTGGACAAGGTCGGCGGCATAGTACCCGCAATACAAAGCCAACAAACTCATCTGCGAAGACTTGAACCGCCGCTGCAGCTTGGCTTCGGTCAGCAAGTCCAGGGCTTCGCCCGATTTCATCAGGCACACTACCGACGATTTGGAAAGCAGGTCAAGAGCAGACTCAAACGGACTCTTCAATCGCCTGGCACCTTTGGCGATCGCAGACACTTTCCCAAATTCGCGCGTCAGCAGCGTGACCACCAAGCTAGTTTCGCTCCACTCGACGCTTCGAAGCACGATGGCTTCGCATTTTTCCAACGACATCCCCATGCCTCCAAGTTGCCGAGTTTCCCCAAAGTACCACGCGCCAGGCATTCCAAAAGCCGCGTTCAGCGATTGGGACGTAGATGCTCCTTCATCGCAACGCCGGTCGGGGTGTCGAGTTGCGCTAGCTGTTCCGGTGTGGTCGCGGCCAGGATGCGACCTCCCGCCACTCCCCCTTCGGGTCCGAGATCGATAACCCAGTCGCAGCAAGCGATCAAATCCAGATGGTGCTCGATGACCAGGACGGTATCTCCCCGATCGAC
Organism: Pirellula sp.; assembly: GCA_046318495.1. Taxonomy (GTDB): domain Bacteria; phylum Planctomycetota; class Planctomycetia; order Pirellulales; family Pirellulaceae; genus JBKCUI01. Next base: position 21,037 of record JBKCUI010000405.1, read on the forward strand.
GAGTCCTTGCAGGACTCCGACCAATCGGTCGACATCCGATGCATGCAATCCTGTGGTCGGTTCATCGAGCACATAGAGCGTCCCACCGGTGTTGCTGCGCATCAATTCATTGGCGAGTTTGAGCCGTTGGGATTCACCGCCGCTGAGAGTGGTGGAGCGCTGGCCGAGGGTCAGGTACCCCAATCCGACTTGCTGCAGCCGTTCCAAGGGAGCGCGCAGCACTTCGATGTTATCAAAGAACTCGATGGCTTCATCGACGGTCATCTCCAACACATCCGCGATCGACTTGTCTTTGAACTTGACCTCGAGCGTGGCGCGATTGAAGCGTCTGGCGTTGCAAGTTGGGCAAGGGACATCGACGTCTTGCAAGAAGCTCATTTCGAGTTTTTGGCGGCCTTGGCCGGCGCAGGCTTCGCAGCGTCCATTCCCCGAGTTGAAGCTGAACCGTAGCGATGGATACCCGCGCTGCTTCGCGTCGCGGGTAGCGGCAAAGATCTTTCGGATGCCATCCCACAAACCGCAATAGGTGGCGGGAACGCTGCGAGGGGTTCGGCCGATGGGAGATTGATCCACCTCGATCAACCGTTGCAAAGACTCAACCCCAGTGAGTTTCTTCCAATGGGGTTGGGAGGCATTGGTTCCTCGCAAAGCATGATCGACGGCGGGGACCAAGCTTTCATGGATCAAGGTGCTTTTGCCACTGCCGCTAACGCCGGTGACGGCGACCAAACGGCCGAGCGGTATTTCGGCTGTAACGTCGACTAGGTTGTTACGAGTGATCCCTTCAATGCGAAGGCGAGGATGATTCTTGGGAACGGGGCGGCACCGTGCATCGAAGTGGCTATCGCTGCCCAAGAGGTAACGTCCGGTTACCGATTCCGAAACGCTCGACACCTGTTGCGGGGTTCCGACCGCGATGACTTGACCGCCATGCACACCTGCCCCTGGGCCGATGTCGACCAGTACGTCGGCTGCTTGCATCATGGCTTCATCGTGCTCGACCACGACGACGGTGTTCCCTTGTTCTTGAAGCGATCGCAGGATGCGGATCAATCTCTCCGTGTCGCGAGGGTGCAATCCGATCGAAGGTTCGTCCAACACATAGCAGACCCCGACGAGACCGGTGCCGACGCTTGTGGCCAATCGCACGCGTTGCAATTCGCCTCCGCTGAGCGAGTGGCCGCTTCGTGCGAGGGAGAGGTATCCGAGTCCGACCCGTTGCAGGTACTCGAGCCTCGGCACGATTTCCTTGAGGATGGGTTGCGCGATGATGGCTTTGTCGGGAGGAAATTGCAATCCGGCCAGCCATGGCAGCGCGGCATCGATCGGCTTGTCGGCGATTTCGGCGATCGAGAGTCCCGACAAACGGATGGCGAGCGATTCGGGACGCAGTCGCGAACCTCGGCAATCGGGGCAGGTGGTTGTTTGATCGTCTCCGATGCTGCCGTAGCCTTCGCACGTCGGGCATGCACCATAGGCGCTGTTGAAGCTAAAGGTGCGAGGTTCGATGTCGGGCAAGCTGATTCCGCAAGCCAGGCAGGCCGTGCGCGTCGAGTAAAGTGTCTCCTTCATAGGCCCATCGCCGTTTTCGGAAGGCACCAGCGTGGATACCAATCCATCGCTCAGTCGCAGGGCCGAATGGACTGCGGCTTCGATGCGAAAACGCACGTCGTCCCGGATGACCAGTCGATCGACGACTGCGGAGATGGAGTGTTCCTTGCGAACCGCCAGGACTGGGACTGCGTCGACTTCGTAGAATTCGCCATCGACATAGGCCTTGATCAAGCCTGCCTTGGCGATGCGGTCGAAGACATCTGCGTGCGCCCCTTTGCGATCTCGAACCATCGGGGCCATCAGCGTCAATCGGGTGCCTTCGGGTGCGGCGGCGATGGCATCGACGATGGCGGTGGGAGCTTGCCGTTCGATCGGCTGTCCGCAGCGAGCGCATGCGGGGATGGCGACGCGGGCCATCAGCAGACGCAAGTAATCGTAAATTTCCGTGATCGTCCCGACGGTGCTGCGCGGGCTGGCGATGCCTTGGTTTTGGTCGATGCACAGCGACGGTTGCAGGCCGCGGATCGAGTCGACGTCGGGGCGTTCCATCTGGTCGACCATCTGGCGCGTGAAGCTCGAGAGGCTTTGCAAGTACTGGCGTTGGCCTTCGGCGAACAGAGTATCGAATGCCAGCGAGCTTTTGCCGCTGCCGCTCACCCCCGTGAGGACGGTGAAGCTGCCACGGGGGATATCGAGGTTCACGTTTTTGAGATTGTGCGTGCGCGCACCGCGAATCTCGATCGAGCGAGGTTGGGCCAGGAGTGTCGAGCGGCGCGGCGGCAAGATCCATCCTACAATCTAAGGTCGACAACGAAGCGCCCAACACGTTGCGGCGCAGGCGGGCGGAGGTTCTGCGTTAACGTATTGTATCGCGATGGAAAGATTGCATCGACCTGCCCCTTTTGCGGGAATCTATCGAGAAAGTGGCGTCCAATGCGCTTTACTCGAGCGTTCGCATGATAGCGAGTTCAGCTCGATTGAGCGCCGTCGCACGCAATCGCTAGCATTTGCTCGCGATGCCTTTTCCCAATGTCATCGTATGCGATTCGGGTTCGATGCGCGGATTCTCGAGTCCTTCTTGGGGTGGAGGCTCCGAGTGGCAAAAACGTCGTTCGTGCGGATTCCGTTTGGGATGAACGTCTCGATGGCCAGAAGCAACTGCTGGATTTCGAGTTGCGCATCCATGGGGCACCAAACGATCATCAAAACTCGCTGATCGGTTCGAAGCACCGACATGATCGCCGTTCCTCCCGCATTGCTCCACATATCTGGATGGATGCTTTGCTCGATGCCGTTCATGAGTTGTACCAAGGGAACCGCGTACTTATTCGGTTCTGGGGCATGCGTCGGATTACGTACCATGGAAGTGACATCGTAGACACACATCACATTCGCCGAGTTCTTTCGGTTGGTAATGAGCAAGTAGGTGGGATAGGGACGCCAGGTCAAGTTCAGTGGCGAGAGTATCGAATCCAATGTGCTCCGAAACGTTTCACCTGGATCGACCAAGAGATCGACCATTTCTTCTTCCGTAATGGTTTCTTCTTCCAGCCCTTTTTCGTCGAAACGAACTGGCAGTGGAAAGTCGTTGAAACAGTCTCGCAATCGACATCGGACCTGTTTTGGAGGAGCCACGCAATCCAGTCGAGCTAACGCTCCTTCCATTGCAGCCGAATCATGGCCATTCTCACTCCATACCCAACGCACATTGCTTGGAGTACGGTCCCGGGTTTGCGCTTCGGTTCGCGCGACCGAAATGAGAAACATCGGCAGCGATGCAATGCACAGAGCGAGCCACCGAACCTGCTTGCGGGCATCGAGGATCGATTCCGTCCGACGCATTCGCGTCATGGTTCTCGCGGCATTCGTCACGATAGCACTTCCTTATGGCGATTCCCGTGTCGCTTGGGTGGTTCGCTTAAGTTTGGGGGATGATGGAGTCCGTGGAAAAAAATCGAAAGGCGCGGCGGACCGGGTCCGCCTTGAACTTGAGAAGCAAACCGCGAGCCAATTATCGAGATGATCTCGACATTAGACAGCGACTTGGCACTCGATTTGCCATTCCCTTGTCTATCCATGCCGTATCGGATCGAAAAATCATGAAGCACACTCATGATGCCAAACGGACCGATGGCAGACGTTGCATATCGATACACAGGAGTGGAACGCAATGTTCACAAGTACTACGCCGGGCTGTCGCATCCTCTGGTCTTGGTTACTACTCGTTTCGTCGGCATGGGCAACTCCATCGGAGCCCACGGACGAGACTGGCGCGCAGCCATGGAGATTGAGCCGTGTGCAACTGTTTCCAGCCGGCCAAGGGGTTTTCGAATTCGAGACCACGGCCATCGGCTCGATCGAGTTAGATCTTTCACTTAGCGATCAGGAACGGGACGATCTATTGAAGTCGATGGTCCATGCGGGGCTGTCCGACGTGCATGTGGAGTATCGCAGTCAGGACTCCATGGATATCGAAGCACTGTCGATGCTACAGAAGGATCCGAGTGTGACGCTGGCGGAACTGCTTCAGGGACTCCGCGGGCAGAGCGTCACTTTGAGCGATGCGATGAGCAAAGACAATCCATCGAGTCTGCACGGAGTGATCGTGGGGGTAGAGAAGCTACCTGCCGATGGAACGGTTTCTTCGTCGCCGGCGGAAGTAGTGACGCTGCGAAGCGACCACGGCATGGAACGCTTTGTTTTGCGTCCGAGCACGCGGATCGAACTCGATTCATCCGAGTTGCAGTCTCGGTTGGACAAGGCCCTGTTGCGCACCCAAGGACGCCAAGTCGATCGCTTGAACGTTCGCATCGCGGCGGAGAAGAAGACGGAAGGAATCGCAACTTTGTCGTTTGCGCTGGACGTTGCACCGTGGAAGTGTTCCTATCGTCTGGTCCCGATCGACGGCGAGTTTCAGTTGATGGTCTCGGCCGTGATCGACAACACGAGCAGCATGGACTGGAGCGATGTCGAATTGATCATGGTGGTCGATCAACCGTTGACATTTCATGCGCCTCTTAGCGCGATCCAGCCCAGTAGTCGAGATACGCTGGAATTGCCCGCCCCATTTTCCGCGGCTCCCCCGAGGCTGGCTTCCGGCGCTCGCAATCGGCCCAAACCGCCGCGGGGGTTGAGTCTGATCGTGAATGCACCGCAAGCGTTAAGCCGATCCGAGCGAGAAGAATCGGATGGAATGCGCTTGCCATCGTCCGGCTATGGCATGGGAGGAGGCATGGGCGGCATGGGAGGAGGCGGAATCATTCCGCAGCAGGGAGGGAACGATCCGTTTGACGACGGACAAGAGCAACAGCCGGACAGAGAATCAGACACGAACACTTCCAAGCGTCTGGGGATGAGTTTCTCGGCTGAGGATCTGACTGGGGAATCGATCGGTCAGCGCGTCCATATCCGCATCCCGCACGTGAGCTTGCCTGCCCAATCTTCCGAAACGATTTTCTTCCCGAAGATACCGCATCGCGTTGAGGATGTGCGCGTGTATGTCCCATCGATCGCACAAAGTCCATTGGCTGCATTTGAAATCACGTTGACCGATGGGTATCAGCTTCCCGGTGGTCCCGGAACGGCTTGGACGGAGCACGGTTACGCGGGCGATATTCTGATTCCGCGTCTATCGACCGATACGCCCCAGTTGGTGACGTACTCGCTGGACCCCAGCATTGAAGTCACCCATCGTGAGCCGAAAGTGACCGAAGGGGTTTCTCTACCGTCCGAGTGGACGCTGCAGAGCCACGAACTGATTGAGCATACACGCCGTCAACGGACGCACGATTACTTGGTCCGCAACGATAGCGACCAACCGCGCTGGCTCATCATTGAGCATCAGCCTGCGAGCTCTCAATGGAAGCCTCAGCCCTCGGATGCGTCGATGGCCACCAAAGAGAGTTCGATGTCTCGCTATCGGATTCAGGTCGATGCGTCGAGTTCGAAGCGATTGGAGGTCGTGGAATTACAATCCGGGAGGAAGATCTGGAATCATGCTACCTCACTCGTGGAGTGGATGGAGTTGCAACAGCGTTCCGGCTTGGATCGCGAGATTCAGTCGCTTGTGGACGAGAAGGTGGAATCCATACGGCTGCGCGAGGCCATCACGGCGAAGATGGCTGCGCTACGCAAGAACATCGAATCGTGTAACGTCGAGCAAACGCGCATCCGAAACTTAATCACGGCATTGGAACGCGGTGAGGCGTTGTACGCGCGCTACCTAGGCAAACTCGATCAACTTGAGAGCCAGATCGAGAAAGCACAGGCCGAATTGAGCGAACTGGAGAAGCAACGATGGGGACAGCCGTAATGGCATACCGGTCAGTCCCGCGATCTCGCTCGGTCATTCGTCGTAGCTCGATGCTTTGCGATCGGTAGAATTCGGTTCGCTCTGGAAGTATGTGACATGGTATCCCAA